>JBIKZJ010000170.1:0-12528 GCA_044354755.1 Schlesneria sp.
CACCACGCTTGCCGGTGACAATACAGCCGGCAGCCTGCTGCTGAGTTCTTCCAACGCGATCACCGACCGTTCATCCAGCTTGGCGGTGACGGATCACGCTAGTTTTTCCGGTAGCTCCATCACGGTGGGTGGTGTTGGCAGTTCGACGAATTTAGGTTTATTGAGGTTTAACTCGGGTGGCGCGGTGACGATTCAGGAAGATTCGGGGACTACGTTGTCAGGTGACAACACAGCCGGCAGCCTGCTGCTGAGTTCTTTCGGGGCGATCACCGATGACTCCACCAACCTGGCGGTGGCTGGTGCCGCGAGCATTACCGGTACCTCCATCACCATGGGTGGTGTTGGCAGTTTGACGAATTTTGGTTCGTTGACGTTGAGTTCGACGGGTGCGGTGACGATTCAGGAAGATTCGGGGACGGTCTTGGTTGGCGATAACACCGCGTCTGTATTGCAGTTAAAGAGTTCGCAAAGTATCACCCAGTCGAATACAAGCACGATGACCGCAGGAAGTTTCTCGGCAGAGTCGACTGATAATATCGAACTCTATTCGCCTAACAATTGGGTAACAACAATCGCGTTCAATTCGATATCCGGATCCGTTCTATTTTATAATCAAAATCAATTGACAGTCGGTACGGTCGGACAGACCTTGGGGGTGACTGCACTGGGAACAATTGAATTGAAGACCGAAGCCTCACTCGCCTTGAATCAAAATTTAAAAGCGCCACTTGTCAGCGGTGTGGTACGCCTGCAAGCAGGAACCACAATCAGTCAGAATATTTTTGGTGCGGTCATCGCTCAACAACTCTCCACAAAAGCGAATGGTGAAATTAATTTGACGTATGCTGATAACTCCGTAAAAATCTTTGCGGCGAGTTCAACACCAGCTTTGCCATCGACAACTGGATGCATATTTTATCGTAATACGAATACCTTGACCATCGGCACGGTTTCCGGTGGCACCTGCGTCACAGCTTCCCAAACGGGCGTGACCGCTGCGGGAGCGAATTCGAACATCGAGTTGACGGCTGACGAGTTGCTTCAAGATGCTGGAACAATCAAGGCCAGTCTGACGACATTAACAGCGTTAAACAAAGGGATTGGCTCAGAAGTCGTGTGCCTGCCCGAACTCTCTACGACAGGGTGGAATCAAGCATTAGCGGCCGCCTCGCAATATCATTTAAATGTCACGACATCAAAGCTTCAAATTTTTGGACCAACGACTACAGGCAATCATCCCGTGAACGGCAGCGTATGGATCGAGGTAAACCCTTTGACTGAAAACTCCACAATTGTGAAGGTATCCAAGTTCGCTGCGGCGGGAGATGTGGTTTTGACGAGCGGCAAATCAGGGGTCTCTGGCGAATTGCAATTGCCAGGAATCTCTTCGGATTGCCATATTCTGGTTTATTCTCCTGCGACTCAGGCCGCATATGCGGTCAATGTGGCGATTGGCCAGCTTTCGACAACATCCACCGCAGACAGAGCAATCGGGGTCGATATTGGAGGTGAAATCTCGAAACTCAGTAATTATCAAATCAAAACCGGTAACATGAATCTCTTACAATTGCAACCGAATCAAATCATCCAAAATCCAGACGGGACTCCCTTAGTAACCTCCGTAGCGAGTCAATTATCTGAAATATACAAAAATTATCAATTTTTCCAAATTCAAAAAACCTTCCCAAAAGAGTTTGAAGCGATCATTCGTCCCTCTGAAACAACATCTATTCTGACCACGATTGGTATTCCCGGTGAAACAGGGTGGAACATCCAGATCTCATGGGGAGATGGAACATCAACCTCATATCGGTCAATAATAAACAGTCAGGCCGCGCCGCTCATCTACTCACACGTTTACACACCGAGTGTCACGACAATTTTTACAATTATCCTGAATGTTTCCGTTGATCCATCCATTCATCTGGCGACGCATGCAATCGATAATTCTGGATCCTTAAAAGTGACGTCGACCTATTTTGAGTCGCGTAGTTTAGTGGCAGATGTCATGTTCGGTGCAGCGCCTCCATCGCTTTCGATCTTTGCAACCCATACAACACCGATCGCTACGCCGATACCACCGATCCCATTCGACCTAGCAAATTTTTCTCAAGCTCCGGTGAACGCCCCTGAAGAGATTCGATTAACGAGCTCGCCGATTACGAAATTGCGTTTGAAAAAAACCCTAAATATTCGGACGATTCCCGAAGATTCCCCCCGCGGGTTGCCTGTGGTGTTACCATTTGAAGGTTCAGGTGATTCTAAGACATACGGCATGTTCCGAGTTTCGCAAAGCGAAACCGCTGATTATGGAACGACTGCAGAAATTCCGCTATTGATTTTCGCCGATCAGCAGTTTTTGGAAAAGTTTCAATACGTTCCCGACGGTCGCTACGAACTGAAATTACTTCGATTCTTGGGGGATGAGCTCATTGACGAACGTACACTTTTGGAAACGGTGATCACGGATGGAATCCCCTCCAATCCACTCGTTGAAGAAATCAACAGACTACGAGACGAGACGGGTCATAGCAAAAAGGAGCATGAACAAATTGGTTCGGAACTCGAGCCGGAGTGAAATCCACTGCATGACCCAAAAATCAGAGCGGAGAATTCAATTCCAAATTTGGGTTCGCCTGTTTTTCCACCAACGAGCGGCACGCGTTGATTACTACAGTTGTTATTCGAGTCTTTTTTCAAAGTAATCGCAATGAATGGTGACAAATCGAATCAGGGCGACAAACAGGAACAGCGTTCGGAAAACACGCCAGCCGAGAACACCGAAATCCTCTTTTCTGGAATGCAACCTGGTACAAAGTTTCCCACAGCCAAGCAAACGTTGAGCATCGGCGATTTCCAGACAGATTCAGAAACCGCAGGATTGGAACCAACCAATCCAGAGACGGAGAAGAGCCACGTGGCGCCCTCAACGGAAATATCGCACCGAGACCCATTACGAGACATGAAGGGGGTTGAGAACTCGCACAAAACCGCTCCGACCAGCACCGAGTTCCATCTCAATATTCAGTCGCGATTGCTCTCCGCCCCACAAGAGGCAACCGTCGATTCGTCAACGATGATGGATTATCAGATTGTGCGAAAACTCGGCGAAGGGGGGATGGGGCAGGTTTGGCTGGCTTACCAGACTTCGCTCGGCCGTCAGGTCGCCGTGAAACAAATTCGGGGTGAACACCTCAGCGAACTGACTCTAACCCAGTCACAATCAGTGACCCAGAACTTCTTGACCGAGGCGGTGGTGACGGGCGAACTGAATCACCCCAATATCATTCCCATTTACGACATGGGAACTGATCTCGCTGGCAATTTGTTGTATTCTATGAAAGCCGTTCAGGGGGTTTCCTGGGATCATGTTATCCACTCGAAATCCGAGGCCGAGAACATCGAGATCTTGCGCAAAGTGGCTGATGCGATTGCTTTTGCACACAGCCGCGGTGTTGTTAATCGTGACTTGAAGCCCGCCAACATCATGGTGGGCAGCTATGGGGAAGTCCTCGTCATGGACTGGGGCCTGGCACTTCCGATGCCCAATTTTACCAAAATTGCGGGAATCCGTTGCACTCCAAGCCCGGCCGGAACCCCGGCGTATATGCCGCCAGAGCAGGGGATGACAGATCTGAATCTCATCGGGCCACACAGCGATATCTATCTGCTAGGGGCAATTTTATTTGAAATCGTTGCGGGCTGTCCGCCGCATCCCGTCATGGGGCGAACCGGTGAACAGTTAAAATCAAAACAATTAATTGAAAACATTCGTACGAATCGAATTGTCGAAACCAGTGTTTCCGGTGAACTGGTCGACATTGCCCTCAAGGCGATGCAAACAGATCCCATTAACCGCTTTACCAGTGTCGATGCTTTTATCGAGATTCTCAAAAATTATCAGAAGCATGCGGAAAGCGTGGTAATCGTACAACAAGCCAGTAAAGTTCTCGACGAAGCCAATCTTTCTCAAGACAATTTAATGTATGCGCGAGCCTTACATAGTTTTGAGAATGCGTTAAGTTTATGGGACGCGAATATTGACGCCAAACGCGGCGTGATGGATACGAGGTTGGATTGGGCTCGATCTGCACTCCACAAACAAGAGTTTGACCAAGGGTTATCGCTCGTCAATATTGACCATCCCGCCTATAAGGCAACGTACAAAAAACTGATTGCCGGAAAGCGAGAACGCAATAAACGCGAGTTTCGACTTCGTATCATGAAATGGGCCGTAACGTTTTTGTTGATTTCTATGTGTTTTGGAGGATTGTATTCGTATTTCTTGATAAACGAAGAAAAAGACAATGCGATTGAAGCGTTGAAAGCTGCAGAAATCGCCAAGAACGAGGAGGAAATTGCTAAGGACAAGGTGCAAGTGGCGTTAAGGGTCGTAACGGACGAAAAAAATAAGGCGGATCGCGCGAGAGAGTCTGAAGAAGAAGCAAAAGACAAGGCATTAATTGAGACGAAAAAAGCGAATAAGGCCAAAGACGAAGAAGTCAAGGCGAGGACTCAGGCTATTCGCGAATGGTATTATTCTCAAATCAACCTTGCCGATCAACAAGTTTCACAAAATGCGTTTGATAGCGCCAGGGCGACATTGAAAAAGATCGAAATCCGTCTTAATGACGAAAAAATTCAATCAAATCTCGCTGGATCAGGAGCCACTCGTGAAAATAATTTGGCGGCGGAAATCGGTACGGAATTCGAACGACTGAACTATGTTTGTGGTCTCGCGGACGATCAATTAAATTTTAAAAATCTCGGCCGGAATCGAATTGCCCTGACGGCGGTGGCGGCGCACCCGTCGCTCATCGCGACGGCAAATTTGCAAAGCGAAATTCAACTCTGGGGTACCGGCAAACCCAGAGAGAATCTGCATACATTTTTCTCCCCGAGCGGTACGACCGCATCGGCATTGGCGATCTCGCCCGACGCGAAGACGCTTGCGGTCGGGGACACAAGTGGTGGGATCACAATCTGGGATTGCAATACCGGAAAGGCTGGTCAAGAATTGAGGGGTCACCTCGATCATGTGACCCGTCTCATTTATTTGCCGGAAGGTCAGTTGGTGAGCACTTCCCATGACCATGCGGTGATAGTATGGGATGTCATAAGAGGTACGCCAACAAAGCTCAATGCACACCCCAAGGCGGTCCTCTCGTTGGCGGTAGTGACGAATCAGGACCAGAAAACGATCGCTTTAGTTTCCGGTGATAGCCATCGTGGTGAAGTTCGATTATGGCCAGAGAAATTATTGCTAGGGAAAAGGTCTGAAACGAAATCGAAGCTCCTCAGGGGAGACGAGAGCACCGCAATCACTTCCCTTGCAGGTAAACTCAAAAATCCAGGAGCGGAGGACGAACTGATGATCTTCGTGGGAAAGGAAGATGGCCGTATCAAGGCGATCGAATTCTCTCAAAAAACGCAAGAGGTAATCAAGTCCTATAGTGTCGATCGTGAAATGTCTGAGCGGCATCGGGGAGCGGTGACAGCGATTTTGATCGACCCGAATGATCCGAATCGATTAATCAGCACGAGTCGTGACAACACGGTCCGTACATGGAACGTTACGCAATCCACCCTAGAAATTGAAGAGCAGTCGCTGCTTCAAGATATTTTTCGCGGTCATGGAAACGCGATTGTGGATGCGGCGGTCTGGAAGGAAGGCCCGGACGACTTAACGCAACTTTTAACGGTAAGCACCGATGGAACCGCTCGATTTTGGCGCCCGGATCAAAACCCGGAAATGATTTCCTTGGGGGGATCAACGCTTGACCGAAAGCCGGGGACCTATGGCGAAGTATTTTCGTTGAGTGCCGGAGGCCCCAACGGTAATCAGATCATGGGCGTTTCAATCGATGGTTTTGCGACGATCTGGAATGGTGCTGACCAAAACGCGAAACCATTCAGACAAGCTCCGATGAGTTTGCACGAAGGGCATCGATATCTAACCCAGGCTGCGGTCTTCATGAAAGGGGCAATTGCCACGACTTCATTCGATGGAACCGCCGTCGTCTGGGATCGCGACACGGGTTCGATGATCGCACAGTTTCCAGAGGTCGGGATCACCGGAGTTTTGGCGGGGTCGGTTGATGGAAAATGGCTCATTACTGGCTACTCTCCCAGCGACAAAACCGGAATTCAATCGACCGCAATCGAAGAGAACCCTGCGAATCTGCAGATTTGGTCGCTCGCGGCATTTCGTAACGCACGGCCCACAGTGCCAGCACCGGATGAATTCCGTACGAGGATTGCTGTGGGCAAACAGGACTTTAACGAGGAAACGAATGTTCCCATTCCAGATTCCCCATTCAGTATTGCGATTTCGCCGGAGGGACGCTGGGGACTCGTGGGAACTGACCATGGCTATTTGAATCTGATTGACCTCCAGACCAAACAATCCTCGCCAGCGATAGCGGCTCATCTGGGGAGTGCCGATTCGGACCCGCCAACCCCAGAGGGCGTGACCGGAGTGGCGTTTCTTTCGGAGACCGATTCCGTCACTGCGGGGTTGAATGGGATCATTCGTTTTTGGAAAATCCAAAATGGTCTTTTGGTCGAGCATCCGACTCGAAAGCCATACGTTCATACTAATGGATCCGTGGTTCATCGGGTGATCGGCCTCGTCGCTTCCACAGAGGGAAGTCGAATTGCAACCCGCTTACTCCAGAGAACCCCGAATCCGCCCGAATTTCGTCCGATTTGGCTACATCATGTCACTGCGGACGGAGTACAACTCATTGACAAATTGCCGCGACCGATCGCGGGCAGCGATGAACGTAACGAAAAAATCTTATCCATTTCGCTTGACTCGGATGGTACGCGGCTGTTGGCGGCAGTGGCTGCTTCCAAATCGGATGAACCCAAAAAAAGCCAGAGCGTACTACGAGAGTGGATTCTTACCCCCAGTTCGGTTTCGGAATCAGAAGACGTGTTGAAATCAGCACGTGGATTTGACTTTGAACAAGCCCTTTATGTTCCAGGAGAATCCGATCGGATCGCATTTTTAAGTAATCGGATAGTGAGCATTCGCAAACGAACAGATACAAAAGCCTTTGACAAACACCCCTCGGAAGATTTTGGTCCTACTGTTGCTTTGCAGGCATGCGATCTCTCCATCGACGGAACCTTGGCAGTCACGACATCGGATTTCCTCGCCGCAAACGATGAGCAACCAGGTGACGCTAGGAACAGCATACCCAGACTGCGGGGCGAGATTCGCATTTGGAAAATCGCGGGATCCACAGGAACTCGCGTCTACGGAAGGCAGATCTCAGCAACTGCCACAGTCGCCATGTCTCCAGTCGATCCCCGTTTAATATTGGTAGGGGGAGCCATCAGTGACCCTTCTCGACAGGATCAACCAGAGAATGCCGCTGTACTGTATCGATGGAGTGAAAAAGAACTGGTTTTTGTACAACGATTGGAATGCGAACTGGGTGCTGATCGAATCATTCGTGGACGTTTTTCTCGCGATGGAAAACGGATTGTGACGGCAACCAGAGAGGGACACGTTGAGGTATTTGAGCATGATGGGGCGATATTCAAAAGTATTCATCGCGTTGATTTGTGTACCAAAGATAGTCCGTTACGGCTCGGCAGCCTCATCGCAGTGGATTTGAATGATCAGGGGCAATTGATTCTTGCGGCCGATAAGAATTCCGTCCTTGTGATCGACGCAGAGACCGGAAAACCCCTGGTCGAAGATCTAATCTCAGGACATTCCGGCGATATCACAGAAGTCCGGTTTGCGATACCCGAGGTTGGTCAAGAGCACAGCCCCAAGCGGTTTTGGACGGCGAGCATGGATGGAACGACCAAGCTCTGGGGGCTAACCACCGGGAAATCAAAAACAGCAAATCTGCCGGATACAGAAATGCTGGACAGTCGGCTGCTCCTGACACTGCGGGGCCACAGACAGGGGGTTGTGGCATTGACCGCCCTGCCGAAGGGGGGGGTCGTAACCGCCAGCAAGGACGGCCAAGTCATCAAATGGCCAATCAAACCCCGCACTGAATCAAAGTCTGCCGATCAGACCTATGAAAAAAGGTAAGTGACGTGACGTGAACAATCAATCAGTGATGGATGCTAGAGGGTACCGGGACTGCCACGAGTCCATCCACTGGCATGATGTTACAATAATCGAGCAGTGAGCCTTTCTCATAATTCACATTTTTCAGCGCAATCTGGTGTTCGCAGAGAGCGAGATGATATTGGTTGTCCGCTTCAGCGAATCGACGCTGTGCTTCCAGCCACTGTTCCAGTTGGGTCGGCCCACCATCTCGTTCAACCTTAACTGTCAATCCGTCGAGATAGGCTGCTGCGGCTTTTCGTCTTTCAGACGCGGTGATTGCTAATGCATGTGAACGCGTCAAATCGGCCACAGCGTTGGCCGCATCATGGATGACTTGCCTTTCTTGTTCGTGCAGAATTGCACGCTCGCGTGCGACACGAAATTCCGACTGCATCACAGCCGCGTGACCTTGTCGGTAGCCGATTGGCATCGAAAACTCTAAACCGGCTTGGGATTCCTGAAATTGTCCTGTCGCCAAATTTGCATACGCATTTTGAAACCGATCTGTGGGGTTCGATGAGTAAGGGTCGTTTTGATATCCCGTGAGATTTTCGCCAAACCCTCGCAAACGAGAGCGACCCACAAAATCCAACTTTGGTTTTAAATAATTTCTGCTGGCAACCAGTTCCAGTTCTGCCTTTTTGATTTGGAATTTCTGACGCTGTAATTCAGGACGACGCTCCATGGCTTCTGCTTTGACCATGTTCCAATCGAGCAGAACTTCCACAGTCGAGGCTTCATCCGTGGGGCGAATCAGGCGGTCATCCGTTGTGGGGACTCCCAACAGGAGTCGCAATCGTCGTTCGGCCAGATACACGCCCGCAGTTCCCCGGAATGTTCCGCCAATCGACCCATTATTTGTCCTGGTTCCGTCCACGCGGCGCCCCGTTAAAGCATTCTGGACATCCCCTTCAAAACGATAGTACTGCTCGCGAATCTGAGCTAGCCGAAATCCTTCGATATTCTCAAGTTTTGAAGACCTCGCTTCGTATTTTTCGTAAATTTCTAACGCCAGATCACGAAGATCAACTTTACTGGCAAGGTCTCGAAAAGCAAAATGTAAGTCCCAATATGCGTTTTCGATATTGCTTAAATAATCTCGTAATGCAATTTCAAACTCAGACTGTGTAATATCGGCCCTCAGCCTCGCAATTTTAACGCCGTTATAATAGCCTGGCTGAGCCAGCGCGCCGGCGATCCGATTGAATTCTACTCCCCCACCTTGTAACAGGGATTGACGAGCCTCTGCTTCATAGTACGTGCTCCAGGAAGACGGAAACAGATTGCTTGGTGCAGTGTTGCGGTCGAAGATTGTGAAGTTTCGCAAGGCAATCTGACCGCCGGTAACCGTCTGTTTTACCAACTCCGCACTGGAAGTCTCTAAGGTTTGGCTAAATGTTCTTCCGGTGTTTCCCCCTGAAAGATAGAGGTTATTCAATGCCTGATCATTGTTTTCCAGATACGTCTTGATGTTAAATCGCGTATCATAGGCGCTGAGTGCCCCTTCGATGCCGAAGCGAGGATCCGATTGCACAATGGCTGACATCAGATTCGAGGCCACAACCTCGGGGGCACGCAAGATGGTTCCCCCAAGATCATTCAGCACGCGGGAGTTCTGCAGACCGAGATGAACCGCCTCCTGCAGCGAAAGGTTCCAATATTTCGATTCGTCCTCTTCAGGCAACTGACTGCGGAGCGTACGAGGTTCCGGAGTATTCGCGGCGATATCGGAATCAGGAAGTGACGTGTCCGGATATTCTGACTGATGAATGACCTCCGTGATGCTCTTGTCAATCGCCGCCTGGAATCGACCGTCTTGAGTTATTGACGTTTCCGTATGGGGAAAATGGCAACCAGACCAGAGGATCGCAAAAATGGAAACGACCACCAGCAGTTGTTGTTGTTGTTGTTGTTGTTGTTGTTGTTGTTGTTGTTGTTGTTGTTGTTGTTGTTGTTGTTGTTGTTGTTGTTGTGATGGATGCGTTTGAACCAGACGAGTACCATATTTTTGTGGCGGTTGCATGACTCACCCTCGGCAATTCACGATCACTCACGGAAGTGGAACCCACTGGTGTCCGAACCTGTGGACCAATGAATCGCGATAGATTCTGTAACCTTTTGTTGCGTATCGACCTTTTTACAGGCAATTAAACAGCCAAAAGCCGTTAAATCCGAAAAACCGTTATAATCAATACATTCCACACAGCCGATTCGATCCATCCAACGCAGACGGCTCAAAGTGTTGGTTTCTATGCCGATTAAAACTCGTGTATGATGGAAAAAAGATGGGCAACTCAGGGGAGTCTCGTCCTCGTATGAAAAATCAAGCCAAATCTCAGCCAACGAGAGGTGATTTTGTCTCGTCCTCAACGGACAGCCCTGCCAGTTCTGTTCACAAAACGATCGCAAAATGAGAACAGATTCGTGAGCACCGGCAAAATACGCCGCATGCTTTTCATGAAAGTCGCCATGCAACTCTCTGAGTGTCAGTTGGACTGGGGGAAATGTTGCCAAGATTCCATTCCAAGATTCCATTGGTGGTCCATTTCACGATAGAATTTTAAATATTGGTGAAGAAACAACCTCAGGAGGCGTGATGGACTTCATTCGATTCATGACGCGTTGGGTCACCAATCCTCGTTATCAGGCTACGAGGTTTCGTGACCCAGCGCGAACCTCATCCATGCGAACCGCAAACATTTCCGATCGCGCTGAGAGTTTACGCGATCGACTTTTTCATGGGGAATCAGAATTCTCGCTGGCGGTTGAGGCCTTCTCACTGCTGCAAGAGGCTGCTCACCGACAATTAGGACTCAAACATCGAACGAATCAACTGCAAGTGGCGTGGCATCTGCTTTGTCGCCAAGTGGTGGAATTTCCGACGGGTGAAGGAAAAACTCTGGCGGTGACTCCGACACTGGCATTACGGGCATTCACTGGACGGGGAGCTTGGTTGGCAACTGCCAACGATTACCTGGCGCGGCGGGATGCGACCATGATGCAACCGGTTTTTGAACTGCTGGGATTGTCCACCGGCTATTTGCAGTCTCAGCAAACCCTCGACGAGCGTCGCCGTGCTTATGCCTGCGATATTACTTATGGAACGATTCGCGAGTTCGGTTTTGATTTTCTGCGAGATCGACTCAATCAGCGTCGAAACTTGATGACGGGTGAACAGCAACAACCTTTACAACGTGAACGTTTTTCGATCATTGTTGACGAAGCGGATAGTATCCTGCTGGATGATGCAAGGACTCCGCTGATTATCAGTGAGCCGAAAGTGGCCCCACAACCTGAAATGGTGTTTCGTTGGGGGGCGTTGACAGGACGATCACTGGTTGAGGATCTTGATTTTTTTGTAGACCCGATTTCCACGAGTGTTTGGCTGACAGATCAGGGACGAGCTAAGATCCGAGCTGCGGCACGATCAGATATTTTAATGCACGTCACACTTCCCGAAGCCTACCAATTTGTCGCGCGAGCGGTTCAGACAGAACGAGGGTTTCTTTTGAACCGGGATTTCGTCATTCGCGAAGGGGAAATTGTGATTGTTGACCGACTGACAGGGCGACTTGCTGAGGGCCGACAATGGCAGCTGGGAATTCAGCAATCACTCGAGGCCGCTCATGAACTGAATATCAGTCTGAATACCTGTCCCGTCGCAAAAGTCACCATTCAAGCATTTTTGCGAGGGTTTCATCATCTCTCCGGGACCACAGGGACGGCGCAAGAAGCGAATCGGGAATTCCGTAACTACTACGGGATGCGTTGTATTGTAATTCCCCCTTACCGCCCCTGTCAGCGAATTGAATGGCCGGCCCAGATCACGAATACGCTTCAAGAAAAATGGGGTGTCATTGTTTCGTCCGTTCAGCGATTGAAACGGCAAGGACGTCCAGTTCTCATCGGGACGCGCGACTTGAATGCCTCTGCAGACTTATCGGCGGAACTCAATTCTGTCGGAATTGATCATCAGGTGTTAACGGCCAGGCAAGAGGCGGATGAAGCCGAGCTCATTTCTCGTGCCGGGGAGCCAGGAGCGGTAACCGTGTCCACCAGTCTTGCCGGACGCGGCACCGATATTCAGCTAGGTGATGGCGTAGCTCAAGCGGGTGGTTTACACGTGATTGCCGCCGATTTATTCGATGCCGCACGAATTGACCGACAACTTGCTGGGCGGGGAGGCCGCCAGGGAGATCCAGCAACCTATCAAAAGATTCTTTGTTTGGAAGATGAATTGCTTCGATCGGCATGGGATCCGCAAGCATGTCAGCGGCGAATTCAAGGTTTGAAGTCTCGCGGCAATTCTTCAAGACTCTCTTTTTTTAAGCAGACACAACAAATCATCGAGCACCGGCATGTTTTGGCGAGACGTCAGCTGTTGATCCACGATCGCGAGCAAACAAAACGCAATCTGAGTTTGGGATTTGACCCCTACCTCGACGAGG
>JBIKZJ010000543.1:0-3779 GCA_044354755.1 Schlesneria sp.
TGCTCCATGATTTTTAATTCCGCCGCCGTCGAAATACGACATGTTTCCCGTAACCCAGGCATGGGCCATCGTCACTGAGCCGATGTTGAAGATGCCGCCCCCGTCGAAAGCGGTATTTCCGCTCACCCTGACATTGGTCATCGTGATCGTGCCGCTATTGAAGATTCCTCCGCCATTCCCACCGGCGTAAAGTGCGACGTTTCCGCTCACCGTGACATTGGTCATCGTGACCGTGCCGCTGTTGAAGACTCCTCCTCCGTTGACGTCGTTGCCTTCCATGATCGTCAGACTGCTGAGGTCGGCCATCGCTCCCGTATTAACCTGGAACACCCGGCTGGAATAGTTGCCGCTGATCGACAGCAGGTCTGTTCCCGGCCCGGTGATTGTCGTGGTGGCCACGTCCGTCAGTTCGAGTTGGCCGTCGGTCAACGTGATCTTCTGCCGAGAGGAGAATATGATCGGATCGAAGGTGATGGTATCGGCCCCCACCAGCGAATTCGCCTGGTCCACAGCCCACCGCAGGCTGCCATTGCTGCCGTCATCCCGCGCGTTGGTTACAGACAACGCGGACAACAAAATGCGGTCCTCCAGCGCCATGATGCCTGGCAGGTGTGACGGCTGAGCCCACCGACGTCGACGAGCCTTGGCGCTGACGATCGGTCGATCCAAGCCAGTCAAAAGAACCAACGGCAAAGGTTTGGCAAATCTTCGTAAAATCTGGCTCATCAGTTCTTGCAGCATGATGAAGGCTCTTTCTGAGTTATTGTCAGCGATAGACGCTCGATTCCCTTTTCGTAATCGTTCACGGGTGTTGACCGAGTCTCGAGAGTCCAAGGATATCAATACTATTGAAGTGGGGGCGTTGAGCAATAAGTGGCCCGTGATATTGGTGGGAGTTTTGAATAAACCATCTAATTCCTGACGAGAGACCCGGGGAATCCCTGATGGAAATCCTCAGCTGAGCCGTGATTTTATCAATCCGATCCGGATCCAGGCCGTCCGATCACTTACAAACGTGAGCAGGCCAGACCTCAACCATTCTCGGCGCGGGCAACTGTTTACGGTGCGTAACGGACATGGTCGCGGTTTGTTGTGAAACCCAGGGGACATACAGAAGATGGCAATAACTCGCGGACCGGGGGGCATAGGGTGAGGAAATTCGGAAATTCGACTCTGTGTGGCACGGATCGTCTGGGGATGACCGGCAACGGTGGCGAATCATTTGCCGAAATCCTGCACCAACTCGACCCACGCGGTGGCACCCTACACCCCGCACCCTGCACCATGAAAACTGAAAACTCAAACTAAAAAATGCCGCAATTCATCACATGCACAATCGCAACCTCATCAGGCGCAAACATTTCTGCCCGAGCTATGTTCGCCATCATTTTGCTCCAAATCAAACGAAATAAAAATCGCAGATTCAGACGTATTGAATAAATTCACAACGCATTTTCAATACTAAGGCCTTGTCTCGATGTCCCACCACCCCCTGCATCGCTTGTAGAGCGAAAACAATCAAGCGTCGTCGGAAGCAAGGGTACGAGTTTCAGCAAAGCTTGATCCGCTTTGAATTGATTCAACCCATACTCAGCCTTGAGCGTTGGTCCTTCAATTGTTATTCGATGGGGGAGGAGAAAGGGAGTTTCGTTGACACGATGGTGGTCACCCCCATATTCTTTGTGCGCTACCAATAACTCTACTCTCTTTTCCAAGGAGCCATATTATTTATTCTTCGAATTCCCTCACTCCATTTTTCCATGCGGCATTTTTTCTCACTGTATTTTCCCTCAACCTGGCGATGACCACGTCTGAGGTCTATTCCGCTGAAGTTGCCCAAACCATTTACTGGGGTGGCGAGATCGTCACCATGGATGACAGGAATCCGACTGCCGAAGCGCTGGCGGTTCAGTCGGGCAAGATTATTGCCGTGGGGAGAACAGTGGATGTTTTGAAAATTAAAGGGGACACTACTAATTTAATTAACCTCGAAGGAAAAGTGTTGCTTCCCGCTTTTATCGACGCTCATTCGCACTACATTAACTCATTGCTTGTCGCCAACCAGTGCAAGTTGTATGCCCCTCCGTCCGGCCCAGGTAAGGATGTGCCAAGCATTGTTGCCGAATTGAAAAGGTTCGTCGCAGAACGAAAAATTTCCAAGGGGGTCGAAGTCATCGGCTACGGCTACGACGACAACGTGATGCCTGACAATCGGCTACTCAATCGAGACGACCTCGACGCAGCGCTACCGGATAACCCTGTACGCATCGATCACGTGTCGATGCATGGTGCGGTGTTCAACAGCCTGGGCCTCAAAAAATACGGCTTCAATGCTGAGACTGAGACGCCCGCAGGCGGGGTGATTGTTCGCAAACCTGGGACCAATGAACCGTACGGTTTAATCATGGAGCAGGCATTCCTCAAGGTGCTCTCGATGGCAGCTCCGATGACCAGGGATCAGGAGATCGAGTTTTCTCAGGCGGGGCAGCGCCTGTATGCGGAAGTGGGTGTGACCACTGCCCACGAAGGGGCCACGTTTTTACCCCAGATTCAGGCAATGAGACGCGCTGCGGAGGCTGGTGCGAACATCATTGATGTGATCGCGTTCCCGTTTATCACAGATCTCGACCAGATCATCGACGCGATCCCGGCGACAGCCTGGGGACAGTACTATCAGCGGCTCAAAGTCGGTGGCGTGAAAATGACGCTTGATGGTTCACCGCAAGGACGAACCGCGTTCTTTACGACCGCATATCTCACCGGAGGTCCTGACGGCAATCCGTTTTGGAATGGCAAACTGAATGATTCACAGGAGACGATTAATGAGGCTGTGAAAAAAGTCTACAATATGAAAGTACCGTTATCTGTGCATGCCAATGGAGATGCGGCGATTGATTCCTTCCTGCGAGCGCACGAATTCGCTGCCGCTGGAGATCTGGAGCGGAATCGAAACGTGATGATGATTCATGCCCAGTTCACACGTAAAGATCAGCTTTCCAAGTTCGTCAAGTATCAAATCCGGCCATCGTTTTACACGCTTCACACCTATTACTTTGCCGAGGCGCACATTAAGAATCGAGGCGAGCGGCAAGCCATGTACATCAGTCCGATGCGAGATGCGATCGATGCAGGGCTTCATCCCACGAATCATACGGACTTCGTGGTCGCCCCGCTCGACCAACTGTTCATGCTCTGGTCCGCAGTGAATCGTATTTCCCGTGACGGGGCTGAAATCGGACCGGACCAGCGGATCACACCACGTGAAGGCCTAAAAACGATGACGATCTGGGCCGCAGAGCAATATGGCGAGCAGGGAACGAAAGGGACTCTGGAAGTGGGCAAACTCGCCGATCTGGTGATTCTGAGCCAAAACCCACTCACCGTGAAACCGATGGCGATTAAGGACATCAAGGTCCAAGAGACCATTAAGGAGGGAAAGACCATTTACACCCGCGATTGATAATTCGTGTTTTATGAATCGACTTTGTGGGCCTCTGAAAACACGGGTATTCCATCAGCGGACCGAGGATCAAATCTCAAACCGCAGAGGTACGGCTTGACCAACTCTTCAGCCGACAGTTGCCACGGTTTTGCCTTTGAGGGACCAACCGAGCGATTTTGGTCTGATGATCATTCCGAATGGCTTGATTTCCGGTTCAACCACAAACCCCGTGCGCGAGGTACAAATCCTTTGCTTGGCAGCAAGCAAGACGAGCAGCAAGCAAGACGAGCAGCAAGCAAGACGACTTCGGTCCCTGATCCGTCTCCTTTGGTGGCGA
>JBIKZJ010000544.1:0-3778 GCA_044354755.1 Schlesneria sp.
GCTATCATTACCACGTCACTCCTGGCCGTTTCCCCTATATTCTTGGTGGTTATGCCGGGGTTGTCGAGCCTTCCAACAGCCCTGGTTTGCGTCGGGCGGGGACCGGCCCGATTGTGAACAATGCGCAGCCCGGCACCCGGATGGATCAGGTGATTACAGTGGTCCGCCCTGGCACGGCTTCTCGGGGCCAGACGCATCAAATTCAGATCGAATTGAATCCCCAGGATGCTCAGCGACGAATGGCGGTCCCTGCGGAGAAACCGAGTTGGGGTCAGGTGGGTCCGTATGAAGCCAAGAAAATTTCGCGTGAGGGGAACATTGTTACGATCGAGATCGAGATTCCGGCGGATGCGACCGTGGGGGTGGTGTTTGATTGCCACCTGGAATTCGAACCGGCGACGGGTCGCCCCCCCATCGTGTTCAAAAAGAACGATGTTTTTCGGGTGATTGACTAAATTTGACAGAAACCGTTGCGTGCGGGGTCTGATCCACAGGTCGGATCTGGACCGATCGGGACCGATCGGGTCTGGTCCGTTCGGATCGGATCCAGTCAGATCGGGGGGACCGTTCGGATTGGAAAAATCCGTCAATCGGTGCCAATTCAGGGTATACAATGCAGCCATCGCTTCCATAACATCGTGGCACGCTGCCGGTGTGGGGGCAGCGGGGTGTGGCTGATCGTTTCACAGGATTCCGTGCTCAGGCGGAGCAACGTACAAGAGACTTTATCACGATGAAATTTAGATTTCCCATCGTCATTATTGACGAGGATTTTCGGTCAGAAAATACATCCGGTTTAGGGATTCGCGCGCTTGCCAACGCCATTGAGGGCGAGGGGATGGAAGTGCTGGGGGTCACCAGTTATGGGGATCTCTCACAATTTGCCCAGCAGCAGAGCCGGGCCTCGGCGTTTATTCTTTCGATTGACGACGAAGAATTCACTCCCGGACCGGAACTCGACCCCGCCGTCGTGAATTTGCGGGCGTTCATTCAAGAGATTCGTCGCCGCAACGCAGAAATTCCCATTTATCTCTATGGGGAAACTCGCACCTCGCACCACATTCCGAACGATATTTTGCGTGAGCTGCACGGCTTCATTCACATGTTCGAGGATACGCCCGAGTTTGTGGCTCGGCACATTATCCGGGAAGCGAAAGCGTATACCGACAGTCTTGCTCCGCCGTTTTTCCGAGCTCTCGTCCATTATGCTCAGGATGGTTCGTATTCGTGGCACTGCCCAGGTCACTCGGGCGGGGTCGCGTTTCTGAAAAGCCCGGTCGGGCAGATGTTTCACCAGTTTTTCGGCGAGAACATGTTACGGGCCGACGTCTGTAATGCGGTCGAGGAATTGGGGCAACTGCTGGATCACACGGGTCCGGTTGCGGCTTCGGAGCGGAATGCGGCGCGGATCTTCAATGCCGATCACTGCTTTTTCGTGACAAACGGCACGTCGACCTCGAACAAGATGGTCTGGCATTCGACGGTGGCGTCCGGCGATATCGTGGTGGTGGACCGTAACTGTCACAAGTCGATTCTGCATTCGATCATCATGACGGGGGCCGTACCGGTCTTTCTGACACCGACACGAAATCATCTGGGGATTATTGGTCCGATTCCGCTGGAAGAATTTCGTCCCGAGAATATCCAGAAGAAAATTGAGGCCAATCCGTTCGCGAAGGCGGCTCAGGCCAAGCATCCCGATCGGAAGCCGCGAATTTTGACGATCACGCAAAGCACCTATGACGGGATCATCTATAACGTGGAAACGTTGATCGGGTTGCTCGACGGCAAAATTGGGACGCTGCATTTCGATGAAGCGTGGCTGCCGCATGCGACGTTTCACGAGTTCTATCAAGACATGCACGCCATCGGCAAGGATCGTCCGCGACCGAAAAGTTCGATGATGTTTGCGACGCATTCGACGCATAAATTGCTAGCGGGGATTTCACAGGCTTCGCAGATTCTGGTGCGAGAATCCGAAACCGAAAAACTCGACCGAAATATTTTCAATGAAGCCTACTTGATGCACACGTCGACCTCGCCGCAGTATGCGATTATCGCCTCTTGCGATGTGGCGGCGGCGATGATGGAACCACCGGGTGGGACGGCACTGGTTGAAGAGTCGATTGTGGAGGCCTTAAACTTTCGCCGGGCGATGCGGAAGGTGGCGGACGAATGGGGCAAGGATTGGTGGTTCACGGTGTGGGGTCCCGAGTCGCTTGCGGAAGAGGGGATCGGGCATCGCGACGACTGGCTGCTGAAGGCGAACGAGGAATGGCACGGCTTTGGTAATCTCGCCCCCGGCTTCAATATGCTGGATCCGATCAAGGCGACGGTGATTACGCCTGGACTGAATGTCAGCGGTAAGTTTGCCGAGTCGGGGATTCCGGCGTCGATTGTGACGCGGTATCTGGTCGAGCATGGCGTGATTGTCGAGAAAACCGGTTTGTATTCGTTCTTTATCATGTTCACGATCGGGATTACGAAGGGTCGTTGGAACACATTGGTGAGTGCCTTGCAACAGTTCAAGGACGATTTCGACAAGAATCAGCCGATGTGGCGGATCTTGCCCGAATTTTGTCAACAGTATCCACGGTACGAGGGGATCGGGCTGCGGGATCTCTGTGCGCAGATTCATGAAACGTACAAAGAGCATGATGTGGCGCGGGTGACGACCGAGATGTATCTGTCGGACATGCTTCCCGCGATGAAGCCCTCGGATGCGTTCGACATGATGGCGCACCGTGAGATTGACCGGGTCGAGATTGATCAGCTGGAAGGTCGGGCGACAGCGGTGTTGCTGACCCCTTATCCGCCGGGCATTCCGCTGTTGATTCCGGGTGAACGATTCAATCGAACGATTGTCCAGTACCTGGAATTTGCTCGCATGTTCAACGAAAAGTTTCCGGGATTTGACACGGATATCCACGGGTTAGTTGAAGAAGAGAGGGACGGGAAACGGCGCTATTGTGTGGACTGCGTGCGCCAGCGGCCGACGAATGGTGGGGGGAGCAGTTCCAAATAAGTTGGTCAGGGTGGTAGCCGAGACCGCGACCTTTGGCGAAATGACCAAAGATGGCAACCGTAAGGGAACCGACATTCTTGACAGCGGAAGAATATGGGCGTTTGCCGGCAAATGGCCGGCTGACGGAACTCGTCCGGGGGAGGGTTGTCGAATTCACGAGGCGATTCACCGCTCACGGTTTTTACCTGAACCAAATCGGATTTTGTCTGTCATCGTTTGTTCAGCAGCATGAGCTGGGGCGAGTTGTCGGTGGTGGTGCGGGCATGGTGACTCAACGAAATCCTGATTCGGTGCGCGGCCCGGATGTGGCGTTCTATAGTTATGATCGGATCCCGCGCGGACCGCTGCCAGGTGGCTATTGGCCAGCGAGTCCAGAGCTGGTCATCGAAATTCGTTCCCGCGAAGACCGTTGGAAAGAAATTCATCAGAAAGTCGGCGAGTACTTGGGTGCGGATGTTCTGCTGGTGGCAATGATCGACCCTGAACTACAACGAGTCCATTTATTCTCGGCGGATCGGGAACCGATGGTGTTCAACGCAACCGACCGATTGACGTTTCCGGAGGTGCTTTCCGGATTTGAGATCGTGGTGGGTCAGTTGTTTGACTGAAAATCCTTGGTCCTACCTGGATACGGAATGAATTTAGTCCCTGAAAATCGTGAATGACATGTTGGAATCGATCACCATCACCGGCTATCGCGGAATTGAGTCCCTGGAACTGCAGGGGCTGAAGCGGGTGACGCTTTTGGTTGGT
>JBIKZJ010000545.1:0-3774 GCA_044354755.1 Schlesneria sp.
TTTATTAACACAAAAAATAATGCCGACCGAAAAGACTCGCCCCAGAACGTCCTCATTCGCGTGCTGGGAACCTGACTTCACAGGACTTCCACCGAGTTTCTGTGGCAGTCCACCCGGCGGGCCTCCGCACGGGATTTGGGACCAACGCCGACATCAGCCGGTGGCCGAACGAGGAACTTCCGACCCGACTGCGAAAAAAACCAAGGGATTTCTCGGCATCGACCGTTGCAGAGGCTGCGGCAATTTCGTCGCGAATTTCCGAAGAGAAATAGCGTAAATTCCGCCGTGAATGGAGGTCAGTCGTTCGACCCGCAAACTGTTTCAACGTCCCAGCGCTCCAAACCTCGCCAGTCCCGTTCAAAGCGGCGAATTCCCGTCTGAAGATTGGATACGGAAGCATGCAAATCAACCCCAAAAAAACGATCGTTCTGTTTGTTGAACGTTGTCTGTTTTCTCTCTCCACCCGCTACAACCGACCCAGAAATTTACAACCGGCCCAGAAATCAGGAGTGACCTGCTTTTTCTTGTGTTGCCCATGGCCAGTCGCGATATCTTGGTTTTTTACGTCAACGTTTGTCGGTGATTTACTTTTCCAAATCACCTTTGCTTAGTGCGCACTACAGCCGCTCCCCTGAAAACCAGCGGAAATGAAACACGTTTTCCAATACCAATCCGATCGCTTGATGTGGCGGTGAGGAGCGCAGCACATGCCACATCGAGACACCTTCAAAAGCACAAAATCGCAATTCGGTACTGAATTCTCTTGAAGAAAACATTCTCTTGAGGAAAACTCTGTATGCAAACATGGGCAATCCGAAGTGACGATTTCTCAGATTTCAAGCGGATCGCGAGAATAAAAACATTCACAATTCCTTTCTACTTCACCTCGCGATAAATTGGTGAAACACACGCTTTCGGTGGTGAAACGATCTGGACGCCACTAAACTGCCTGAATTTGATACAACGTTTTCATGGGGGTCGCGAACGAATATGGCAGACAGTACCCTTTCATTCTTCGGGAAATCGAAGTCGCGACACGATTCACCCGCTGAGTCGCGGCGGCTGATCGAGATGCAGGGATTTCTGTTCTGGGGCCTGCAACTATTTTTATGGTTTTTTGTTGGTGCCTTTGCCTATCATGTCAATAAACAAATCTTACTTCCGCGTTTTTCTCATGCGGACTCATTGCTGGCGGCCACCACCCGTTTCTCGACCGCCATTACGGTCTCAACCGCGTTGGGCTGGGGGTACAATTCGCTATTCCGCCGCAGTCGAAGCCGCCGCGTTTTTTTTGCCGCATCATTCTTACTGCTGGTGATCGCGGCAGTTGTGGAGACCGCGCTTTTTCTTTTTTGTGTGTTAATATTTAACAAAAGTCTGTTGGTTCATGCTAACGATTGGGTGAAGCTGGTCACATTTCTCGTTCATCGCATCGAGTTTCTCGGCATCTGGAGTTTGCTGTTCTTGGGGATTTTCTTTTGGAAACAGTATCAATCCGTAAAGCTTCAAAAGGCCCAGGCCGAGTCTGCCCTGCTGGCGAGTGAACTGAGTCGCCTGCAACTACAAATCCATCCTCATTTTCTCTTTAATTCACTCACCGCTGTCCTGGCGTGTCGGCACAATCCGGATGATGTGTCTCAGGTCGTCATCGGGCTTGGCGAATATCTTCAATTTTGCCTCACGCGGCAGGAGATGCGGGCCCCGCTGGCCATCGAAATCGAAGCCCTGCAGCAGTACGTGGTGGTGGAACAGTATCGGTTTGGCGAGACGCTCCATTGCCAACTCCACTGCACGCCCGACGCCGCTGCTGCCGTGGTCCCCACGATGATCATCACGCCACTGCTGGAAAATGCCTTCAAATATGGAGGGCGAACCACCACAGGCCAGTTGGTTGTCGAAGTCGACTGCCGGATCCAGATCGATCGATTGATCATCACCGTCTTCAATACGGGGCACTGGATCGAACCGACCTCGGTCAAGACAGGGGGGCTGGGTTTAGCGAATCTCAGATCCCGTCTGTTGTTACTCGGGTTAACTGATGCTCAATTAGAATGCGGTCCGTTCGAAGCGGATCCTTTGAAACAGGGAGTACGCTGCCAGTTGACCCTGCCGCTCGACCCGACTTTCCAAAAACCGGATTTCCAAAATCCGAGTCTCACTTCCGTGGAATCACCCCCCCCTTTTCGCGAGGCGACCCCGCCATGATGATTCGTGCGTTGCTCGTTGATGATGAAGTCTCTGCCATTCGATGGATGGTCGATCTTCTGCGTTCACATCCGCTCATTCGGGTGGTCGGAGTGGCCACCGATTTTGAACAGGCCGAAAAAGTGATTGCCGAAAGCCCGATTGATGTCGTGTTCCTGGATATCAACCTGCGTCGTCATAACGGTTTAGATTTGCTTGAACGTTTCGATCAGACCACGCAGGTGGTCCTGGTCACCGCTCATCAAGAATACGCGATTCGGGGCTTTGAGCTTGGGGTGACCGATTATTTGATAAAACCCGTTTCCAGTAAGCGATTGGCGGTGACTGTTGCGCGATTATTTCAGTCACGTGATGGTAAAAATTCTTCACCGAAATCAGAAAACGCCAGCACGTTGTCTGTGGCCACGCCAGAGAGCTTGGTGCTGATTGAGCCTGACACGATCTTATGGATAGAATCCGAGAATAACTATTCTCGAATTCACGTTCAGGAGGGGCTGCCGGTGTTGCTGAAGCGGACATTGACGGATTGGGAAAACGTGCTCTTCGAGCCAAAATTCGCTCGAATCGGACGATCACTGATGATCAACTTGTCCCGGCTGCGATCCATGACATCGCAGCCAGAGAATGAATGGCAACTGGAATTCCAAGGAGCAACCAAAACAATCAACATCGGTTCTACGATCGCAAAACGTCTGCGAAAAATTCTTTCGCAGACGTCTCATCCATTGTCGTAGAAGGAGCCTGTGTGGGCAAAGTGACCCCCACGCAGGCTTCAAGAGTGAAGAGGCGTATTGAGATCGAACAGACGAATCAGAATGCTGTATGATCTGTACATGCCTGTGAGGTATTGGCTTCGTTTGCGAGAAAAACAGGTGGCCTTTCATGCGGGAATCTCGCTGGAAACCCTTGGCATAGAAACTGCATACCGTGGATATCAGGTTGCAACGAACGGGGCAAAACGCGGAGATTGAGAGCCGTGTTTCAGGTCTGATTGCTACCACATTCGCTCGTAATTTTCCCATGCGTATTCGGTCAGGGGTTGTTGTTCCGGCATTTATCTTCACATCCCAAACGCATGGTGATCCTGCAAGCTTTACGGCTTGCAGGATTTTTTTCGCTGGGAGAACAGGCCAGCTCAATGCGGTTTCTTTGGGGTTGCCTTGTAGGGTTCTTGATGCCATCACGTGGAATCCCACCACTCGTGGCTTTGCGGCCGAACAGATTTTATGCGGAATTCGAATACCGTGGCTGTCGATTTCTTGCGGCCGCATCGACCGCCAATCCGTGGGCTCACAATGATCGTCAAGAGACGACAATCGGGGGGGGGGGCAGGAACCCGGCGTAACAGAACCAGCATCAATCCGCGAAAGAGGGTCGAGGCGGCGAAGAGGCACGTGTACGAGGTCGCATTTAACCCGAGTCCGTTCAGGATCAACGCCCCAACAGCGAACCGGCTGCAAGCGCCACGCTGTTGGCGACGTTGTACGGGGTAAGCAGACTGGTTCGTTCAGACTCGTGAATCGTTTCCATGACAAGCAGCACCAATGCCAATTCGTAGGCACCTCAGGC
>JBIKZJ010000546.1:0-3756 GCA_044354755.1 Schlesneria sp.
CATCATGCATGCCCTGGAAGAAAACTTCTGCCGGATCAAGCTCTTATTATACGTTCCCGGCAGGGGGAGCTCAACAGGCTCATGGGCGAAGTGAGGGGGCCTAGCACAGTTTTCCTGGCGAAACGGTGAGCGAATGGTTCGAGCGATTTGGCGGATCTTCGGTTTGTCGCGGAAAAAATGAGCCAGTCCCCGAACTGTGAACGGTTACTCGGATTCTCGCCCCCGCGTTAGTTGCAGGAATTGATCCTGTGGTTCAGACTGTAGTGGGATTGTTTCCGCATTCTGGATGCGTAGGATACTTTCGTCAATCACTTTCCTTTGAGATGGATATTGAGCAATGGTTCGTTGCCGTTTAGTTGTCAGTTTGGTGTGCGCCGTGATGTGTGGTCTGTCTGGATGCAATTCCCAGTCCGACTACAAGACCGTTGATGCCGTCAAGAAAGCCCCACCACTTCCTGATCATGAGCATGGCGAAAAGGGGCCTCATGGTGGGGGAATTGTGGAACTGGGCGAAGAAGAATATCACGCCGAAGTGGTCGTCGATCACGATGCCGAATCGTTGGTGGTGTACTTGCTCGGAAAGGACGCAAAGACGGCCGAACCGGTCGGCGCGACCGAACTGACCGTGACACTGGAGGGAAAAGAGGCATTAACTCTTAAGGCGGCCCCTCTGCCCGACGAAGCCGAAGGAAAAGCCTCAAAGTTTGCACTGGTCGACCATGACCTCGTCCACACACTGATGGATGCCGGTTTTCTGCATGGGGATCTGCGGGTCACCATCGGAGACAAACCCTACCTGGGTCATATCGATTATCATCTGGGTGGAGGTGCACACGAAGGTCATGATCACGGCACCAAATAAGTGAGTGGCGTTTTTGCTTGATTAAGTCGATCAAGCAGGTCACGCGAATACAGCATCACGGTCGACGTGACCGTTGGTGTGATGAGGGTTGAATTTGCCGCGAACGCTCTCGTTCGCGGCATTGCGTGGCACGGGGCAGTTGCTGAAACGGGGCGCGAGCAGTCCGTTCGCTTCCAGGGTCCCCAGTTCGTCTTTCCCCGGTCCGTCTTGAAGGCATGCGTCAGGGATGCCCAGTTGTCCTCGCACCAACGGATCCCGCTCTTTGTGAAACAAGGTTTTGTCATGCCAGACTGGCCAGATCAGCTTTATATTGATGGTGCCTGGGTTGATAGCGCAAGCCATCGAACCTGGAACGTGACGAACCCCGCCACCGGGACGGTCCTGGCTGCGGTGGCGCTTGCCGATGAAGCGGATGTTGATCGAGCTGTGCAGGCGGCACGTCGAGCCTTTGACGAAGGCCCCTGGCCGCGACTCGACCCGCTGGTTCGTGGTCGGATGCTGTTTCAACTGGCGGAACGGATACGGGCTCAGCTGGATGAACTGGCGATGACCGACACGCTGAATGTTGGCAAGCCGATCCGGGACACTCGCAGTTTTGATGTCCCCTGCGCCGCCGACTTGTTTGAAAGCTATGCCGGGCTTCCCGACAAGATTGCCGGCAAGTGTTATGGGACCTTACCCGACAATGTCACGATGCAGTTCCGCGAACCGATGGGTGTCGTCGCCGCCATCGTCCCTTGGAATTTCCCGCTGACGAATGCGGCCATCAAGCTGGCACCGATTCTGGCGTGTGGTAACACGGTCGTGCTGAAGCCTTCCGAGGTTTCTCCTCTTTCAGCACTGATGTTGGCCCAGTTGGTTCATGAGGTTGGGTTTCCACCCGGTGTCGTCAACGTCATTCATGGAACCGGTGCCGAGGCGGGAGCAGCACTCGTTCGTCATGCGGGGGTCGATAAAATCACCTTCACCGGTCGACACCAAACCGGCGTGCAGATGTTGGAAGCGGCCAAGATTGGCATGAAGGGAGTCATGCTGGAACTCGGCGGGAAGACTCCGAGCCTCGTCTTTCCCGATGCACCACTCGACCAAGTGGTCAATGGCGTCATCACCGGCATTTTTTATAACCTGGGACAGGTCTGCGTGGCCGGTTCGCGACTTTTGGTTCAGGAAAGCCAACATGCGGATCTCGTGGAACGAATTCTGGCGAAAGTCCGTTCTTTAAAGCAGGGAGATCCGACCGACCCCCGTCACCATCTCGGTTGCCTGGCGACGCCACAACATCGGGTGACTGTCGAGGGTTTTGTCCATCGTGCGCAGCAAGAGGGAGCCCGATGCCTGCTGTCCGGGACAACCTCAACCGATGTCAACAATTGTTTCTATCCACCGACGGTCTTCGACCGTGTCACGCCCGGAATGAGTATTGCCCGTGAGGAAGTCTTCGGTCCAGTCCTGAGTGTTCTGACCTATCGCGACGAAGCCGAGGCCGTGCGGATGGCCAATGACTGCGAGTTCGGTTTGATGGCGAACGTCTGGACCTGCGATGGGACTCGAGCGATGCGGGTTGCCCGCCAATTGAAGGCGGGTCGCGTGGCGATCAACGGCGGGGGTGCCCTGCGTCCGAATGTTCCCGTGTTTGGCTACAAGCTCAGCGGTATTGGAGCCGAGTTAGGTTACGATGAAGCCGTACACGAATACACCAGTTCAAAAGCAGTGATTTATTCACTCGCGTCGGAGAAATCCCCATGGCCGGAATAGAAGCACGATCCACGACCGACGCGCGCATTGGGCAGTTGGTTTCCAATCTCGACACACCGACACTGTTATTGGATCGTGCCGCGTCGGATCGCAACCTGGCAAAAATGGCGAGATTTTTTCAGGACCGACCTGCAAAACTGCGTCCCCATTTCAAGAATCACAAATGTGTGACACTCGCGAAACGGCAAATGGCTGCAGGGGCGATCGGGATGACCTGCGCGAAACTGAGCGAGGCCGAGATCCTGGTGGACCACGGCATCCGGAATGTCCTGATTGCCAATCAGGTCGTCGGTCCCTGGAAAACAGCGAGATTGGCGCAGCTGGCGACGAGGGGGATGCTGACGGTCGCGGTCGACCACATCGAGCAGGCAACCGCGATCTCTCGCGCCGCCGCTGCTGTCGGTGCTACGGTGAATTTGCTGATTGAGGTCGATATTGGCATGGGGCGATGTGGTGTCCCCTGCGGAACTGCGGCACTCGACCTGGCCCGGCAACTGATCCAACTTCCGTCAGTCCACTTTGCCGGACTACAGGCTTATGAAGGGCATCTCGTCAACGTACTGGATCGGGCCGAGCGAACCCTCCGGGCGCGCGCGGCCATGGAACAGGCGGTCGCCACGCGCCGCCTGATCGAAGCGGCGGGAATTCCGGTCGGGTGTATCAGCGGTTGTTCCAGCGCGACGTACGACAGTACAGGAACTTTGTCGGGTGTCGATGAAGTGCAAGCGGGGTCTTACGCCACAATGGACCGACAATACCATCGACTGGCACCCGAATTCGAGGTTGCTTTGTCGGTGCTGGTTCGTGTGATCAGTCGTCCCTCTTCGGACAAAGCGGTGCTGGACGTCGGCCTCAAAGGAGTGGGCAGCGAGTTTGGCGTCCCCGGTCTGCGTGATTTTCCTGAAGTCGAGATTCCGTTTTTTATGGCGGAAGAACATGCGGTGGTGCTGAAGACTCCCGACTGGCGGATTGGCGAGGTACTGCATCTCATTCCCACTCATGCCTGCACAACCTGTAACCTGCACCGCGAACTCGTGGTTCATGAAAATGGCACCGTGGTCGAGGTTTGGCCGATTGAAGCCTCAGGAAAGCTGACTTAGAAGCGGGGTCACAGGAACACCGGTCTCTCAATGAGGCTG
>JBIKZJ010000547.1:0-3755 GCA_044354755.1 Schlesneria sp.
ATTTAAAAATGTCAATTGTTTTCTATTTTACTCAAGAAAAATTTCCAAAAAAATTTCAGGAAAATTTTTCCCCGGTGACCAGCGTGCCGTTTTCCAAACCGGAAATTTGCAGCGGCCAACACCGAACCAGAACGAAAAAGACGAAAAGCGCCACTTCTGCGCAGACTCCGAAGCAGCGGCAAGGGTGTCGCGAAGTCGATTCTTCGACTTCATGCCACGGTTTGTTCGCCCTGTGTATCGACAGGCCCCATCCGTAACAGATGATGGGAGACATGCGTAACACATGCGTGCACCCCAAACACCTCGCGTCGGTGGAGGCAACGACTCGCAAGCTAACACACCGCTCCGAGCAAAAGACGTAGCGGTGTCGGTGCGCCAGCCCCAAAAAACGTACCCCATCAAGCCTGCCCTGCCATCAATTGCATTTGCTTTAGCCGCAACGCGGCGAAAGTGAATAGCCAGGGGTGTAAACCCCTGGAAATCGCCCTCTCCATGCACCGCAGCCGCAACGCGGCGACAGTCCAATTCCGCGATCGCCCTACCACTCTCGCTCAGAATTGATCGCGATTCCACCCGACATTCACCCCGTTGGGGTTCTGGAATGACTCCGAGATCGTGGGGACACAGAGCGGGATTGAAATTTTTGCAACAAGCAGTCCAACACAATCCGTTAGACTCAGAGGAATGGTGATCACCTTCAAAGTGATGGGCGCACTTGTCGGGATGCTTGGCGTATTCGTAGGCATTTCCCTTCTTGTGACACGTGCGACCATGCTCTCTTGTTTTCCGCGTCTCGCCTTTTAAAGGCGATCAAGGGGACTGCGAACCCCACACGCTCCCCGCTGCAGCACGTGCGTATAAATCATTGTCGTAGAAACATCGGCATGGCCCAGCAACTCTTGCACGGTACGAATATCAGCCCCGCTTTCAAGCAGGTGCGTCGCGAAACTGTGACGAAGCGTGTGACAACTCGCCTTTTTGACGATCCCTGACTTCAGCACCGCATCGCGCATCACCTTCTGAACCGACGTTTCATGAACGTGGTGCCGACGCGGAAGAACGGGGACTGGCTCCGTCTGCGGTGCCTGTACCCGTTCTTCCCGTCCGCGCGGGTCCAGACTGAGCCGCACAGACGGAAATACGTATTGCCAGATCAACTCGCGTTCCGCATTCGGGTATTTCTCGGCCAAAGCATGAGGCAACCAAACTCGCCCATTTCCTTCTTCGAGATCCCGGCGATGGAGTTGACTCGACGAATCAATCTGTTTCTGCAACCGATCGCTCAAACGTTCGGGAAGCGGCACCGCTCGATCTTTGTCTCCTTTTCCTTCGCGAACCAGAATCTGCTGCCGCTCAAAATCGATATCTTTCACGCGCAATCGGCAACTTTCCAGCAGCCGCAAACCCGAACCGTACATGAGTTCAATCATCAACCGATAAGTTCCATCGGGGACCGCAGCCAGCAATCGCCGCA
Organism: Schlesneria sp.; assembly: GCA_044354755.1. Taxonomy (GTDB): domain Bacteria; phylum Planctomycetota; class Planctomycetia; order Planctomycetales; family Planctomycetaceae; genus Schlesneria. The sequence continues at coordinate 1,475 of JBIKZJ010000547.1, forward strand.
CCTCCATGACCGACAGCACCACGGGAAGTCGCACAGGAGCCGTTGCCCGCACCGCATTGATCAGCGGCAATTCGATCTTCAGCACCTGTTGATACAGGTACAACAAGCCCGATAACGCCTGATTCTGAGTACTGGCTGCGACTTTCCCTTCCACTGCCAAATGAGTCAAAAATTCGGTGATCTCCGCCGCACCCATTTCGGACGGGTGTCGCTTGTTGTGATAAAGAATGAAGCGGCGTATCCAATCGACATAAGCTTCTTCCGTCCGAATCGCATAATGAGCCACCCGCATCGCCCGCCGCACCTGATCCAGCAACTTCGGCTTTTCACGCGCGTCGAATGACGGGTTACGAGTAGGGAAATCGTTCGCGCGTTGTACGTGACTCACTTCCTTGTCCCGCATTTGAGGGACTGGAGTGAAAGCGGCCGGATTTTCGGCACGAGGTCGCTCGTCGTGAATTCGACTGCGGTTTCTGTATTCATTCTTTGCTGATTCTGCCTTTGCGGGAGTCGCCATGCTTGACTCGTCACGAAAACTTGCCCATACTTGGGCGATATCAATATTTTCGATGGCTTGCAATTCAAATTGTCCTTGGGGTTAGACCGATGCAATCGCTTGAAAAACAGAATTGTGGCATTGAATAGCAGAATTCACAACCGAGAAACCAAGAATCAATTCCGCCTAATTGTCGTTATCCGACTGAACTAACTGCAAACAGCAGAACGCAACATGAGCAAACCGCCGAAGTTAATTCGTATCAATCATGACGACTACTACGCGAGTTTGGTCGGCAAGACCAAAGATGGCCGACAATTTTTTATTACACAGCCATTCGTTCCTGGTGGCAACGATTTCGTAGCGCGTTACCTATTCGACAAAGATGGTGCATTCCTTGACGCAAAAATTCACGACCTTGGTTCACGTGATTCCGACGTGCTACCGGGCAATGCGTTGATGGATGACGACAGGGTTGCGACGTTACAAAAGGAAATGCTCGAAGAACTTGGCGACACTAAATTCTGCAACATAAAGGCATCGCCATTTGTGTATGAATGGAATGGTGTTAACTTCGGGCTCGTCACCCAGGCTCCCGAAGAAGAAGACGATGAATGGAACGTGATAGCGGAGCCAGGAGACTATATGGCGTTCTACCCACCGTGGGATGGCGACTATGACACTTGACCCGATCGTCGGATAACCAAGCAATGCACCCGAGCCGCGAAGTCGGGCGTTTTGACAATGGACAATCTCTCGTCGCGGCCGGGTGATTGCCGTCGTTAGGCCTCGTATTTTACGAATGGAACATACTCGCTACGCGGAATTCCGGCAGCATGACGGCAAGCAGTAATTGTCTCCAGCATCTAGTTCGGCAATACTTGAAGGCGCCAAGACCGTGCCCCGGGTCTGTGGTGCATCCTTTTTTGGGGCGCCAGGAGGAAAGTAGAATGGAAAAGCAGCTCAGTTCGGTCACCGTTGATGAAGTGGAAAAATTGTACAAAGCGCAGGAGAAGCAACTGCACGAGAAGATCGATGCCACTCGCGATGCGTACTTCGGATTTATTTTCCCCATAAACCGAGCGGACCTTTCGGCGGTGTCTCAAGCCTTTGAGCTTCCCGTGGACGTTGCGCAGAGTATTTACAAGCAGAGTAAGAAATTCTCGACCTTTCGAACGCCCGGGTCCAAATTTGGGCAACTTACTAACCACATTTATGGGGCAACTATTCTGGCGCTCCGCGGTAAAAATTTAGACAAGGGATTAGCTTCAGTATCAGATCAGAGCTTACCAGAGCTCATTTCTGCCAACGAGGATGTGATTCTCGAAATTGCACAAATTCGCTCCTCTTGGTTCGGTCGCATTTACTTTCCGTCGCAGGCCTTCTGCAATGCCATCGCTGTATTTGGCGGGAAAGTCTCGCCAGACACACTCTTTGATTCGGCCAAGAAGTACGGATTTGCCAGTGTTGCTGGTACGAGAAAGACAGTTCGGGGCGACTTCGGGATCGCGCTCTGGCTAACCCTGTTGGGACGTGCGCCGTAACCACGAAGCCAGAATGGAAGCGAGCGAGGCCTAACCATTCGCTCAACCGGACACTTTGCGGCGGGCCGAGTTTGGGCTTCATTTCATTCTCGCCCAAACCCGTCCCACCACAAAGTGCCGGTTAGCTCAAACGTTCGCCGATGAATTTCAAACATGCCAACCGTCTACATTGAAACATCGATCATTAGCTTTCTTCGTGAGAATCCCAAGGCAGCTACGGACTCTATTCTGCGTCAACAGA
>JBIKZJ010000575.1:0-3430 GCA_044354755.1 Schlesneria sp.
CACCAACCCCGGTTCCAATAACCCCGGTTCCAATAACCCTGGTTCCAATAACCCTGGTTCCAATAACCCTGAAGCCCCGAAGCCCGAAATTCTGCCTGATCCCGCTTTAAACGTTCCTGACGCGCTGCGACCTGCGAATGTGACAGGAGCGGCACCATGAAGGGTTGGCTCTGGCTGGTGATGGCAGCAACCGCCCTGCTATCGACCGGTTTTTTTATCGTTCCGGCGAACGAAAAAGCGATTGTCCGACGTTTTGGACGGGTGATCAGCCCGCCACGGGCCAGTGGACTGCGCTATGACCTCCCCTGGCCATTGGCTCGAGTCGATCGGGTCAATTTCAATGAAGTCCGTACGTTATCGTTAGGGGACATCGAAACGGACTCGGACTTTTTAATGCCGACCACCGTTGCGCGACCGGCGACGTTTCTGACCGGCGACAAAAATCTGCTGCTGCTAAAAATCAACGTTCAGTATCGGATCTCGGAAGAGCATTTTGCCGACTGGCTGTATGGTTCGCAGTCCCCAATTCAACGTCTACAATGGCTGGTGGAAACGACCACGACGGATCTGGTTTCGCGGTGTGGCGTCGATTTTGTGCATACGCAGGGATTGGCAGAGCTAAATAATCGTTTGTTGCTCGACGTGCGGCAGCGAGTGACTCAGCAGCAAATGGGATGCGAGGTCGAACAGGTGACCGTCGATCGGGCGGAACCACCGGCCCGGGCCAAGGCTGAATTTCTGGACGTTTCGAATGCACGTGCGGACATGGTCCGATCGATTCATGAGGCGAAGGGATATGCAGAACAGAAACAGGCCGAGTCACAGGCGGATGCACGCAAACTTGCCGACGAGGCGGAACAGGTCCGTCAATCCAAAATTTCCGCGGCGCGGGGTTCCGCCGATCGTTTCGACACGCTTTTGACGCAGATTCAAAGCGATCGAAATCAGGATGTTCCCCACGCGATGACCGCTCGGCAACTGGTCATGAACCGACTCACCATGGAAACGCTGCGTGACGTGTTGGAGCGGGTGAAAACCAAACTCGTGCTCGATTCGAAACAACCGTTTGATCTGAGTTACCCACAGTTGCGGGGGGAACGCCCCTGAAAGAATGCCATATGAATCCACTCACCGTATCAAATACAGCCCCCACTGAAACCGCTCACCAACCCCCAAGCTTGTTTTCATGCATTACATCCCTGAATCCACCACCGAGATGCTTCGCGGCGAGTCTGGTGGCGATCTCACCGCGCGTTCCAGCTTTCATTATCAATCGGCACCGCTGTATCTGCTGACACTGGTTGTTGCGGGACTCTTGGTTGCCGACTGGGTCCTGACGTTGGGGCGTCCTGCAGCGAGTCTGAATGGCGTCACCGCCAGTCTTTTCGGGTATCGGCTGGCCCTTTTGGCGGCGGTGCTGGGGGGAGCTCGTATCCTGTACCACACGCTGGACGGGTTGCTCTCAGGGCGGGTCGGTGCCGATCTGGCACTGACACTCGCCTGCCTCGCAGCGATCGCACTGGGTGAGCACCAGACGGCGGGACTGGTGGTCCTGATCTCGCTCATCGGAGAAAGCCTCGAAGGTTATACGATTGATCGGGCGCGGTGGGCGGTTCGGCAGACCTTTGCACTCTGGCCGGACATTGTTCACCTTAACCGGGACGGTCAGGACCAGGATATTGCGATCGACGAGGTTCGAGTCGGTGATATCGTGACGATTCGCCCGGGGGAACGGGTCCCAGTGGATGGGCAAGTGGTGGCGGGAAAGTCGGTTGTCGATCAAAGTCCGTTTACGGGGGAAAGTCTTCCGGTCGATAAACGACCTGGTGATCGGGTGCTAGCTGGGACACTGAATCAGTTCGGGGCGTTAACCGTTGTGGCCGAGTCGATCGGGCAAAGCACGGCACTGGCGCACATCGCACAACTGGTTGGAACGGCGGCGGCTCGTAAATGTGAACTGGAACGAACGGCAGACCGCTTGGCGCGGTGGTTTCTCCCCGTGGTGCTGGTGGCTGCACTGGCGACATTATTCGGCTGGCGAATCGCCAGCGGTTCTTGGCAGAAGGGTTTTCTTCCCGCCTTAGGGGTGCTGGTGGTTGCCTGTCCTTGCCCGCTGGTGCTGGCAACCCCCTGTGCCGTGATGGCGTCACTCGCGTGGCTGGCGCGACGCGGGGTGATCATCAAAGGATCTGCGGTCCTAGAGCGACTGGCGACCGTCGATACCTTCGCATTTGACAAAACGGGGACACTGACACAAAACGCCTTGGCACTCGGACAAATCATCCCGATGGGGGGACGAACTGAGCGCGAAGTCCTGCGGATCGCGGCCATCGCGGAATGGAATAGCGAACATCCGATTGGGCGGATCGTGGTGAAAGGGGCGGAAGAGCGCGGAATCGTGATTCCGCATCCGACAGAATTTGAAGCGATGACCGGGGCGGGCGTCTCGGCCGTCATCGCTACCTCCGCGATTTCCAGTCAATTTGCTACCGAACAGCGACCGGGGTTCTCGCTGAATCCGAATCCGAGTCTGAGTCCGAGTCCGACTCCAAATCCAAATCCCAATCCAGAGTTTTTCGGGAGTGATCGGCCCCAAACGACCTCGTTAAATCCAGCGAATGATGCCAGTCATCCTGGTGATGACGACGAACCTTTGTCGACGATCGTAGTGGGAAACCGGCGAGCACTGGATCACGGTGAGATCCTCTTTTCTCGCGATGTCGCCTTGTTATTAAGTGAGCGGGAAGCGGCGGGGGAATCCCCCTTGGTGGTTGCGGTTGATGAGCAGGTCATTGGGGTGATTGGCGTCCGCGAGACGATCCGTCCGGAATCACAACAGGTGCTGGAAGAGTTGCGAGAACTCGGAATCGCTCGCTTTGTGCTGCTGACGGGGGATCGACCCCAACCGGCGGATGCGGTGGTCAAATCACTCGGATTCTTTGATCACGTCGCGACCGAACAGCTTCCCGCCGACAAGGCACGCTGGGTGGAAGAAGCACGCCGGGGGGGCCGCCGAGTTGCCATGATTGGAGATGGGGTCAATGACGCCCCCGCACTGGCTGCGGCCGACGTGGGTCTGGCACTCGGTACCGCCAGTGGTGACATTGCCGCCGCGGCCGGTGACATCGTGCTTGCTGGCGATCCCTTACGCCCCCTGCCTGGTTTGGTCCGGCTGTCTCGGGCTCTGGTGCAGAATATCTGGCAAAGCATTTCTCTGTTTGCCTTCGGCTTGAATGGGTTGGGGGTGCTGGCTTGTGCGGTCGGTTGGCTTGATCCCATCGGCGGTGCGATGTTTCATGAGGTCGCTTCGCTGGCGGTGATGGCGAATGCGATGCGAATGCTCTGGTTTGAAAGCCATTCCTCGTCGATAACGGCTGGCTTCGTCAAGCGGTTTTTGTGGGGTGCGGATTGGCTGGTGGCCAACGCATCC
>JBIKZJ010000009.1:0-39516 GCA_044354755.1 Schlesneria sp.
GTTCGGTTAACAAGTGTTGCGGAAGAATGGATCCCGCACGCCGTATCGCGCACATGACGACTGGCGTATCGTCGGCTGAAGACGATACTCGGAGTTCGCAAGCGTGCCGCAACAGACTCACAGCAACCTTTGCTCGCACCGCTGGGTCTGCAAACCGAACCGATTCTGCGGCATAGATGACGATCCTGCGCCATTGTTCGCTTAAAATCGGCTTTTCAAGTTCTGTGTAAACAAACGATGCCGCCGCGACACTGTCATTTGCCATCAATTCCCGTAAAGCATCAAGCCGAAATTCAACGGCAAGACCTTCATCAAGAGCCCTCACCGAAGCGGGACGTGAGTCTGAATTCGGTACGATTTCCGTTGCAGTTGCCGATGGATTCGACTGACAGTCTGTTGAGGGTTGTTCGTCGAGATTTTGCCTCAAATCCACTTCAAGGCCATGTTGTGTTTGGAGTCGCCACTTTTGGTTTTCTTCCTGTCCAGTGACTGTCCCTGCTGCCAGCGTTGATGTCTTTCCTTGGCAAATATCCGAAAGCTGAAGCTCCTCAGCAATTTGCATCAATTCATGCGGCCGCAAGACTTCAGGTGCACTCGCTGCGTTACGGAGAACCTGCTGGGCAATTTGAAATATCGATTTTTGAAGAGGGTTGATTTGCTTAGTGACCATCACAGTTTTCAATCGAGGGTTTGGTTAAGTCGGTTGATGGAATCGGCGTATTCAATCGGTTCGCGGCCCTCTTTAAAGCCGCGAGTTTGCTTTTGGCGAACTCGGCATGTTCAGCAAGACGCTCTACGTCCTTTTCCGATAAAACGACATCAAGACCGTTGGGGAGACCGTCCGCGCCCTCAAAAACAATGTGCATCGTCGTGACAGGCAGAAAGCCATCAATCTCTGTTCGCTCACTGTCGAAAATCGGTCGAAAATCGCAGACTAATTGTAGGGATTGTAACCGTTGACCCGTCGCTTTGGCGACAGTTTCGGCTTTTTTCTGCCTGTCGAGACATCCCCAGGAACTTGCGATTTCTTGAATGCGAACACGGATTACTTCCAAAGCGGCTGCCGTAAATGCCGGCTTCGCTTCAGCATCGGTTGATTGATGCCCCTTTAATCTCTCAATAATTCGGGGGATTGTTACCCCAAAGTCTATGTCATCACCCTGAAAACTGCGAAGCCAGTCGATCAATCGCGCGAGGAGTTGGGCTTCCTTCAGTGCGATCGCACGAAGAAAAAGATTCTCGAGATCGCTTGGCCTCAGATATCTGGGTGCGTCGCTTAAAAGTTGCATTGCGGATTGGATGAGTTCGTCGCTGACTGTCGCAAACTCACGAAAATCCTCAATCTCTTCGTCCGAAAGAGTCCTGGACAATAATAGTCGGGGAGTCCGCAAGTAAATGACGTGATCACCCATGAGTATCACCGATGCGAGTTTTTGAGGAAACCGAGGAAAAAGACCACTTCGGTCCCAGTAATAAACGTTTTCATCGTGTACCACAGCCGAGTGGTTGATGTCAAACAGTCTCTTGATCTCGCGAAGCCACACGCCAGCAACACCAAGGGCGAGTTAAACTGAATGAGGAAAATCAAATGGTTCATGGCTCATGACAGCGGTTTGACGAATCATGAGCATCTCAGGATCCTACGGCCTCGACGAGCAGATGATGCAGGTGAGTTATACCATGCATTCAATCAGAGCTGCGTTTCCGAGACCATTTCGGAAATGGTATCCATCACCTCGAAGTCGGTTGGTATTCCTGGCGTCCCTGCGTCCTGGCGTCCTGGCGTCTTGGCGTTAAAACTGTCTGGCCGGCACTCAGCGAAGATGAGGCCCTGAAGGGAGCGACAGGACTCAATGGTGATCGGTTTCAATCCCGTTCAGTTCGGCGGGTAACAAGCTTGGTGCCGATCAGTTCTGGGATCGTCTGTTTGAGTTGGGGGGTGTCCCTACAATTTGCGTACGGCGAGTCGAACAAAATCGGCATGACTAGCGTACAGTGAGGCGAGGTTTGTCGGGTTGATCTCCATCCAGTGAACCGATTTGGCATCGTCACCCGCCTGCAGTGTCAACGCCTCGGATTGATCGGCGGTCAGATGCTGGTGCAGGACGGTGGTTTCCATCCAGGCATGGTCGGTGTTTCGCGGATCATCGACGACACCCGCAAACAAGACCTGGGTCTCCTCGAAGCGAATGTGGGCACCGGTCTCTTCCGCCAATTCTCGGGCCACGGTGGTGGTGATCGCTTCCCCTTCGTCGACCATGCCGCCGGGGAGTGCCAATCGGCCAGAATCGCTGCGCTCAATGACCAGAACCTGCAGTCGTCCGGTGGCGGGATCAAAACGCGTCAGCAGCGGATCTCCCGCCTGATTCCGGCCCCATTTTCCCAGCAGTCCCCGGCCCCGCAGGCCGGTCCGTCCCAGTGGATTGAGCGGAAAACCGTGTGGATCGAGGGAAACGGGAATATCGCCGCTGGGGGTTCGCGTCAGGAGTCTTCGGGTGACCTGGGTGATGTCGGCGGGATCGGCCCAGACCCCTTCGTTCTGAAAGACTTTTGGGGAGGTGAATTCGGGTGGGGAGTATCCGGGGAGGGGTCGGGACCAGTCCGCATCCGCTTCTTCGACGGGCTGACGGGGGGGATAGCCAGGAGCGGTTCCCCGGCGAGATTGTTTGGCGGCAGGAGGTTGGGGTGACACGGTCGATGTTTTCGCAATTTGGGTGGCAAGATTTTTGAGATGGTCTTGGGCATAGACGAGCCATTTTTTCGCCCAAAGAAACTCGGTCGCCAGAATCGCCAATCCCAAGGGAATCACAACGAAGGCGGGACCCGGAAGTACGATCATCGCAATGCCGATCAGCACCACGGTGCCGCCGATCACGAAGATCACAACTCGCCGTGCCTGGATCCAGAGCCAGACAACGAAATGACTCGGCGGTTGTCCGGTTTTCTCTGTGGGGTCGGTTGTGTCCGTGGGCTCGTTTTTCCCCGTGGAAGAGTTCTCTGGTTTGGTGCTCGTTGCTATTCCCCTTTCCATTGCGGGGGGCGTTTCTGCAGGAAGGCCGAGATCCCTTCCTGGGCGTCGTGTTTCACGGCGTTGGCGGTCATCGTACACGTGGCTTGCGCGTAAGCGGTCGCTTCGTCCAGCAGCAATTGATCATAGAACACCTGTTTTCCCAGTTGGATGGTCATCGGACTGCTGGCGACGATTGCGGCGGTCAGTTCCTGAACGGCCGCGTCCAATTCGGAAGCGGAAACAACGCGATTAATCAGTCCCACGGCGAGAGCTCGTTCGGCCGAAATGGGGATTCCGGTTAGCAGCATCTCCATCGCGACTTTGGGAGGAACCGCTCGAACCAGCGGAACCATCGGTGTCGAGCAGAACAGGCCGATTTTGACTCCTGGAGTCGCGAACCGCGCTTCATTCACTGCCACCGCCAGATCGCAGGCGGCGACCAATTGGCAACCGGCGGCGGTGGCGAGCCCCTGAACCCGGGCGATGACCGGCTGGGGAAGGTGTCGGATCTGCTGCATGACCCGTGAACAGCGGGTAAACAGCGACTGATAATCGGCTTCCGACCGACCGACCATTTCCCCCAGATCGTGCCCCGAACAGAAGACGGAGCCCGCAGCGGCGAGCACCACCACCCGGACGGACGAATCCGCAGCGATCTGCTCCAAGGCCGTTCCCAGTTCCGTCAGCATCGCCTCGGATAAGGCATTGCGGCGCTCGGGCCGATTCAGGGTGAGTAGGGTAACTCCAGATTCGTGTTCGACCAAGAGCATGGTTGGGGCTTTTAGAGAAGAGTTTTCAGTTTTCAGTTTTCAGTTTTCAGTGGCAGTGTACTGCCTTTGAAAACTGGGTTGATTAGCTTGCTTTCACGATCGGATTGGTCAAGGTGCCGATACCGGTGATTTCGATACTCGAAACATCCCCGTCGAGCAGCGTGAAATCATCGGGGGGAACAACACCGGTGCCGGTGAGGAGGAATGCGCCCGTGGCGAGGTCGTTTTCTCGCGTTAGCCAGTCGATCAGTTCTGGGAATTCCCGTTTCATTTGGCTGAGATCGGTTTCTCCTGAGAAGACGGTCGAGCCACCCCGATCAATGCGGAGGCGGATTTTGGTCGCGGCCCGATCGACCGGGGATTCGGGGATCAGGACGAAGGGACCCAGTCCACAGCAGCCGTTGTAAACTTTGGCTTGAGGAAGATAGAGCGGGTTTTCCCCTTCGATATCGCGGGCGGACATATCATTCCCGACGGTAAAGCCGACCAGTTTTTTCGTGGGCGAAATCACCAAGGCGAGTTCGGGTTCCGGAACGCTCCAGTGACTGTCCGCACGGACGCGGAGCGGTTCACCCGGTCCGGAAACGCGGTTGGGAGTCGCTTTGAAGAAGATCTCGGGTCGTGGTGCGGTATAAACTTTGTCGTAGTGAGTCGCTGCCGATTCGGATTCTTGCATCCGAGCGACCTGACTTCGTTTGTAAGTCACCCCGGCCGCCCAGACTTCCTGGCGATCGATGGGAGCGACGACCGTGACCAGGCGTGGATCAAGCAGCGGGGCCCGGGTATCGACCAGAAATCGAGCCAACCCAATCGGATCGGGCGAGTGCAGGATGTCCATGAGAGAGCGAGCATGATCGACTTGCAGCAGGTCGAGCAAACGGAATTGCCCATTGTCCTCGATCAGGGCAACACGCAGGGAACAATCGGCAAGACGGAGCTTGGCAAGGCGCATGGCGAAACCTCGGGGTGCGGATCAGGAAACTGTGAAAACGTCAAAAAGATCGCAGAATGGGCCAAACATCGCAAGCGGCAGCAAAAACACTTCGTCCCGCCGTTTTTGCAGGGGCTTTTTCCAGGAATTTAGACTTCGCAGTTTTCTCACGGCGACAACGCCGATATATTCAGTGGGATTGACGGGATTGAATGGTCAATCTTCACCCGATTTGCGTCGACCCGATTCGCCAACAAGCGTTTTCCCCTGCCCGATCAGGAGATTGGATATCATGCGTCATCGAGCGGCCTGGAGTTGGCAGGGTTTGTTCTGCCTGATGGTGGTGGGATTGCAGGTTTGCGGTGGGACCGTCACCGCGTCTGACACGGGTCCGACCACGAGTGATCCGAAATCCGGCTCGAAGCATTGGTCTTTTCAGTCCGTTCACCGTGGTTCGATACCGAATGAATCGATACCCGCAGGTGTGCAGGGGAGGGATTTCTCTGCCGTCGCGGCCCAGCAAAATCCGATCGACGCGTTTATTCTGTCCAAGCTGCAGTCAAGTTCGCATGCGTTTACGGCACCTGCGGACCGGCTTACATTAGTGCGACGAGTCACCTTCGACCTGACAGGTTTACCACCGACTCCGGATGAGGTGGCGGCGTTTCTTGCAGACACATCCCCCGATGCCTACGAACGCCTCACGGATCGGCTGCTCAGTCATCCTCATTATGGTGAGGCTTGGGGACGCAACTGGCTGGATGTGGTCCGGTTTGCCGAGACGGCGGGATTCAAAGAGGATCCGCTCCGCCCGACCGCGTATACTTACCGCGACTACGTGATTCGTGCTTATAACCGGGATCTGCCGTTTGACCGGTTCATTCTGGATCAAATCGCGGGGGATGAATTATTTCCCGACGATGTCGAATCGCTGGCCGCAACCGGGTACTGCCGGATGTGGCCCGATGAAAGCAATGCTTCCAACATTTTGCTGGCCCGACAAACTTCGCTGGACGACCTGACCGGAAATGTCGGTGCGGTGTTTCTGGGGCTGTCGATCGGCTGTGCCCAGTGTCACGATCACAAATTTGACCCGCTGCTGCAGACCGACTTTTACCAGCTACAAGCCTTTTTTTCCGGGATCGTCCTGGAAGACAAAGTCCCGGTGGGGACCTTGTCACAACTCGATGACTACCGCCGGGCCGAGCGTCAGTGGCTGGCGGAAACAGCCTCACTGCGGCACGAACTGAATGTTTTAGAGCAACCCGCCCGAACCAAGATGCAAGGTGATCGGCGGATGAAGTTTCCGATCGAGGTGCTCCAAGCGCTGGATACTCCTGCCGAGGATCGGACGACGATGCAGCGGCAATTGGCGTTCTGGACGGTCCGGCAGATGGGCGTGAAAGAAGACGAGATTGCCAAGCATCTGGAGGACGCCGCGAAAGTGCGCCGTGACGAAGTGCTGGCACTGCTGACGGAAGCCAAAGGTCGGCGACCACAGCCGAGCCGGGAAGCGAGCGTCATGGCGGTCGCGGAGCTGACGAACACGCCTCCCATCACCTGTCGGTTGGATTCGGGAAGCTACGACAAACCACGAGAGGTACTCGAACCCGACTTTCCAGTCATTTTGCGTCGCGGATCAGCTTCGACACCCCCGGTGATTTTGCCCCCATCGGACCGTTCCTCGGGACGACGTTCTGAGCTGGCGCGATGGCTGGCGTCGGCGGATCATCCGCTGACGCATCGCGTGTGGGTGAACCGGCTGTGGCAGGGTCATTTTGGGCGGGGTTTGGTCTCGAATGCGAATGACTTTGGAACGCAGACACCCCTGCCGACTCATCCGGAACTGCTGGACTGGCTGACGAGTGAATTCATGGCACGTGGGTTCGGGTCGAAGTTGCTGCATCGTCAGATCGTCCACTCAGCGACGTATCGGCAGGGGTCTCAAACGGATCGATGCGAGCCTGCCACGGGTGAGATTTTGGCCGAATCGTGGGGCGAGGCTCCGGCTTATTCGTATTTCCCGCGTCAACGTCTGTCGTCGGAACGGATTCGGGACGCGTGGCTGATGGCCTCGGGTCAGTTGAATGATTCGATGTATGGTCCCGGTACGCGTCCGGAATTGCCGCCAAATTTCAGCAGTTACGAATGGAAAGTGAGCGAACCGGCCGAGCAGGTTCGGCGGTCGGTTTACATTTTCGCCAAGCGAAATTTGCCGTATCCGATGATGGCGGCCTTTGATTTTCCGGATATGCACGAGGCTTGTGGCAGCCGGACGCGAACCACGATTGCCCCGCAGGCACTGATGTTGCTGAATAACCGGATTGTGTTGCGCGCCGCACAACAGTTGGGCCAGCGGGCCCAGCGGGAAGCGAACTCGGCGGATCCTGCTGCCGTGATTCAGCGCGCTTGGCAAACCAGTTTTGGCCGCCCGGCAACCGATACGGAAGTTGCCAGTGCCCTGACGTTTATCCGGGCACAACAGCAGGTGATCGCCGACACGGGGGTCACTGCTGTTGAGAAGGGTCCCTCGTCATCACCCGAGGCGAGCCTCGAAGCGAGTGACGCAGCGATTTCGGATCTCTGTCATGCCCTCTTGAACGCGAACGAGTTTCTTTTTGTCGAATGATGGGTGGTTGTGGCGAGAATTTGAGCGATGACCGAATTCGCGTGAATGACGGCATTCTCACGAGAGCATTCTCATGACGGCAGTTTGTTGTCCGCGCCCGACGCAAACGTTGGCGATCCTTTTTCTTTTCCTGTTACGATCCTTTCCCTGTTTACATTTACGGAATCTTCGAGACAAGCATGCGACACGATCAACGACAGCCCCACGACTTAAGGCCGATTCGCGTGCAACGACATTTCACCGGTGCCGCACCGGGAAGCGTCCTGATTCAGGCCGGTCGCACGACCGTGCTCTGTACTGCCAGCATCGAGAGCTCACTTCCTCCCTGGAAAGCGGCCGCAGACCCTGCGACCATCTCGGGGTGGCTCACAGCAGAATACTCGATGTTACCCGGCAGTACGTCGCCCCGCAAACGACGCGAACGAGAAAAACTCGACGGACGTTCGAGCGAGATTCAGCGACTGATCGGCCGCAGCCTGCGTGCCGCAGTCAATTTCCAGGCGTTGGGGGCACGAACCATCGCCATCGATTGCGACGTGCTCGAAGCCGACGGCGGAACGCGGACCCTCAGTATCACCGGCGGGTTTATCGCGTTGTGTGATGCGATCGCATCAATTCGTCACGAGCTTCCTGCCGACCGTCTGGTGATCGAGCGAAGTATTGCTGCGGTGAGTGTGGGTATCGTCCAGGGGACACCGGTCCTCGATCTGGATTACATCGAAGACAGTACGGCGGAAGTGGATCTGAATGTGGTGATGAGTGGCACGGGGTCGTTCATCGAGGTTCAGGGGACTGCGGAAGGAAAACCCTTTTCCCGTGAGCTGTTGAATCGACAACTCGACCTCGCCGCGCGAGGGATCGAGCAGTTGACACGATTACAGCGTGAAGCCTTGGGGACCGACTGGCCGCCGCTCGAACAGATGCTGATCTGTTAAGGGTTATTGGCCGGGGTTTATTGGGCGATTTTGTACAGGTATTCGTCGGTTCGCAGGTACATCGCACCGCGACTGAAGGCGGGGGTGGCGAATGTTCGGCCGGGGACTTCGTTCTTGCCCACCGCTTCGAATTCATGGGCCGGTTTGACCCAGGTCGCAGCTCCCGTCTCGTTCAGAAACAGCACCTGTCCATTGGCATAGACCGGCGAGGCGGAAAAGTTGCCGCCAAGTCGTTCCATCCAGTGGCGATCTCCGGTTTTTGCATCGACACACGAAGCGATCCCGGCGTCCGAGACAAAGTACAAATCGTCACCGACGAGCAAGGGAGACGGGGTGCTCGGTGCACCCCGTTTGATCCGCCAGGCAACGTGTGATTCGGTGACATCTCCGGATCCCCCTAATTTAATCGCGATCAGTTCCGGGTTGTCATAATCATGATTGTAAATCACCAGGCCGTGGGCGAGTGTCGGCTGGGGGACGACTGACCAGCCGGGGGCCATCACTTTCCACAATTCGTTGCCACTCTCGAGATCGTATGCCGCAAAGTGATCGGGTCCAGGAGCCATCACTTGGGGCTTTCCGTTGACCATGGCGACGGTGGCGGTGACGAAGGAATGGCTGATACGGGCCTCGACCGATCGGGGCTTTTTCCAGGCCACTTTGCCGGTGGTCGCATCGACGGCGGCGACAAACGGATTTTTGCTGCCGTCACAGACGACGACCAGCTTTCCATCGTGCAGCACGGGTGAGCCACCACTGCCATGCATCGGAGGGTACTGCAATTCGGTGTTGACCCACTGCAACGTTCCATCGCTGGCGGCGAGTCGTGCCATCCCCTGGGCACCAAAGTGGACAAAGACAGCGCCATCGCGAACCACCGGGGTCGGGCTGGCGTGACTGTTTTTCGTATGAATGGCGGGGGCTTTATCAATGGTCCGAACTTCACGTTCCCAGACGATTTTTCCGGTTTTGGCATCGAGGGCGAGCGCGCGCAGCGACAGTCCTTCTCCGACGGGAACGGCGGTGGTGAGATACACGCGGTCACCGACGATTGCGGGTGAGGACCAGCCCAAACCGGGGATGGGGGTCTTCCAGGCCACATTTTCGGTATCAGACCAGACGACGGGAGTCGCGGGGCCTGCGGCGTGCCCATCCGAATTCGGACCGCGGAACTGAGGCCAATCCCCTGTCGACAAAACACAAACGGTCAAAAGTTCGAGCAGCATCGAATTTCATCCCTGGCTGGCGGAAAAATCATCCCAAGTTCTCGCGTCAAATCCGCAGTCGGCAATCGACTGACGACCGACATGCGACAACAGTTTAATCTACTGATCCTGCACAGAATCGAACAGCCTACGGGCCGCATACCAGCCTCGATCGGCAAGGAAACGGCGTTTGCGTGGCCAACGGGAATCCCCTGCCGCAGGTGTCACTGTCTGGTCACCAACTGGGAGAAACCAGAGGTCCCTCGGAAACAGCCTTGACAAATCAGACGTTCCGTCTGCTAATGAATGCGTGAAAATGTACGAGGGAAGAATATGCGGATTTGCTGAGTGACTGTGGATTCGCCCCATGTTCGATACGAATCGGGATCCACGCGACGAGAAGACCCTGTTACGCGGCGGGACTTCAAAGGAGGCTGAAAACTATGTCAAATCAACGGCCTCGTTTCTGCTGGTACCCAGTCATACTGGCCTGGATTGGTGTCGCTCTGTGTTGTTGGATCAGTCCGCTTGCCTTTGCCGATGATGTGCAAGACTTGGCGGATCAGATCGACCGGCGGATTGCGGCCAAATGGGATTCTGACGGGGTGACCCCGGCCGAACTCGCGGAGAATGCCGAATTCCTGCGGCGTGTTTCGTTGCATGTGGGGGGGTCGATACCGCCGGTCGCGGAAGTGCGAAAATTTCTGCAGGGGGAATCGCCAGACCAACGCCGATTACTGGTCGATCAGTTGCTGGAAAGCCCCCATTACATCACCCACTTCAGTCATTTCTGGACGCGGGTGATGATGCCCGAGTCCGCGACCGACCTGCAGGGGCTGGCCCTGCGACCGGGTTTTGAGTCCTGGCTGCGTCAGCATTTGGCGAACAACACACACTACAACGCGTTGGTGTACGAGATCATGACGATGCCACTGGCGGGTGATCGCGGGATGAATGCCACGCTACAGAACACGAATACGCTCTCGCCGATCGCGTTCTTCACGACCAAACAGATTAAGCCGGAAAATCTGGCGGCGGCCACATCACGGATGTTTCTGGGGATTCGGATTGAATGTGCCCAGTGTCACCATCATCCTTACGATGCCTGGAAACAAGAGCAGTTTTGGGGCTACGCGGCGTTTTTTGCGGGGATCGAGCGGACCACGCGGAATGACGACTTCATTGGCGAGGTCAAAGAGGTTTTTGATCGTCGAGAATTAACGATTCCGGAACAGGAAACCGTGGTTCAGGCGACCTATCTGGATGGGACACAGCCGCAGTGGCGATCCAAGGTCAGTTCCCGTCGAACACTCGCCGATTGGATGACCGCGCGTCAAAACCCGTATTTCGCGCGATCGGCTGTGAACCGGATTTGGGGTCATTTTTTTGGGGTGGGAATCGTCGAACCGATTGACGATTTTGGTGGGGCAAATGTTCCGAGTCATCCCGAGCTGCTGGAAGAGCTGGCTGCCGACTTTGCGGCCCATGACTTTGACCTGAAGTATCTGATTCGTGCGATCACGACTTCGAAGACCTACCAGCGATCTAGTCGGCAGACGCATCGCTCGCAAACCGAGCCGCAGCACTTTTCCCGCATGGCGGTCCAGGGGTTAACAGGCGAGCAATTATTCGATTCGATCGCGGTGGCGGTCGGGCATCTGGAATCGTTTCAGCAACAGCAGCCGTTCCAGTTCAATCAGACGGGTCCGCGGGCCGAGTTTTTAGAATTGTTTGCTCCTGACAACAATTCCCCTACGGAACGGCAAACCTCGATTCTGCAGGCGTTGGCCCTGATGAATGGTTCGTTCACTGCCAGTGCGACGAGTCTCGAACAGAGTGTCACACTCACCGCGATCGCCGAGTTTCCCCGGATGAAGACCCCGGATCGGATTGAAGCCCTGTTTCTGGCCGCGCTGACGCGCAAACCGACTGCTGCAGAGCAAGAGCGATTGACAAAATACATTGACTCGGGAGGGCCCTCGAAAAATGCCAAGCAGGCGCTGGCTGATCTTTTCTGGGCGCTCCTGAACAGTTCTGAGTTTTTGTTTAATCATTGATTTGCGCCGATTCCACCTGATTTTGTGTTCCTGTTCTGTCTGTTGTTTCTGTCTGCTATGTTCCGAATTCAGCTGTCATTCATCCCCCAAAAACGGCATGGTTGAATCTGTTGAGTTCTCTGATCGTCGGGATTCAAAGCCATGTCAAAGCCAATGCCGCTCAATCGCCGTGACCTGTTAAAACTCTCAAGCTGCGGGGCGTTTGGGGCTTCGATGTCGCGCTGGCTGCCGATGCTGGCGGATGAGGCTCGCCAAACTCGTCCGCGTCAGCGTTCCGTGATTCTGCTCTGGATGACGGGGGGCCCGTCACAGACCGATACCTTCGACATGAAGCCGGGCCATGAAAATGGGGGCGCATTCAAACCGATCGAGACCTCAGTCCCAGGGATCCAGATTTGCGAGCATCTGCCGCAGCTGGCGCGACAGATGCACCACTGTGCCCCGATTCGCTCGATGAGCACCAAAGAGGGGGACCATACACGGGGGACCTATCTGTTGCGAACGGGAAATTTACCGCAGGGGCCGATCGATTACCCGACGCTCGGGTCGCTCTTGAGTAAAGAGCTGGGACAGGAACAATCCGACCTGCCCAACTTTGTCGCGGTGGCTCCCTACACCCAGTTCAGTCCTGCCGCTTATGGACCTGGGTTTCTCGGGCCGAACTTCGCACCGCTGATCGTCGGCGATGCCAATCGTGCGGTCACAACCCCGATGGGTCCCAACTACGATCAGTCGCTGGCAGTCAAAAATCTCGCCCTGCCACGCGGGGTGAATCTGGAGCGGGCGGATGCTCGATTGTCGCTGTTGGGGGAACTGGAGGCTGACTTTGCCAGCGGGCGGCCAGGCTTGAATTCCGAAAGCCACCGGTCAGCTTATGCGGCGGCAGTGCGGATGATGCGTTCGGAAGCGGTCAAAGCGTTTCAGCTGGAGGAAGAAACAGAAAAACTTCGCGACGCTTACGGACGAAATCAGTTTGGACAGGCGTGTTTGCTGGCGCGACGACTGGTCGAACGGGGCGTTCCTTTTATCGAAGTTTCGTTGAATGGTGTCGGTAACAATCAAACGTTTGCCTGGGATACGCATGCCCAGAACTTTACGTCGGTGAAAAGTTTACTGGGGGTGCTCGATCCCGCCTGGTCCACATTGCTGACCGATCTGCAGGACCGTGGACTCCTCGATTCCACTTTGATTGTCTGGATGGGTGAATTTGGCCGGACGCCAAAAATCAATCCCCAGACGGGTCGAGACCACTTCCCGAATGCCTGGAGTAGCGTGCTGTGTGGCGGTGGGATCAAGGGGGGGCAGGTGATTGGCCGGACAAGCGATGACGGAATGAAGGTCGAGGATCGCCCGGTCTCGGTACAGGATCTGTTTGCCACCTTTTGTCAGGTTTTGGGACTGGATTCGATGAAACAGAATATCTCGAACGTCGGGCGTCCCATCCGTCTGGCGGACCCGACTGCCAAACCGATTACCGAGCTGATTGGCTAAACGATCGCGGTCGTGTCGCTCAACAGATCAAGGCTGCTCGCCGTAGGAATCACCATGAAACGATTTGGATTAATGCTGTTATTGCTAGTGGGAGTGCTCACAACGCAGGCTGCGGCCCGAGAGGGGTCGGACGAGTCTGAGTCGGTCGTGTTTCTGGGTGATAACGGCGTGATCGTCTTGGAATTCGAGATTCGGCTGGGCGAAACGGGTGCACACGAGACCGCTTCTTACGAGACCGGGCCGCGTACCACCTTCGAGCAATCGGTCGAACGACTGATGCAATCGCTCGACAAGGATGGGAATGGAATCGTCACGGTCGAGGAAGCACAAGGAAGATATCTGACTTCGCGTGACCTGCAACCGACCTCGGTCCCGACACCCGCCGGAAACCGACCGCTGGTGGCCGAGCCGAATCCGGATGTGACTCCCGCCGATGGAAAAATCACTCGGCAAGAGTTTCTGGCGTACTTCAAGCGGATTGGGTTATTCCCATTTCAAATGCTCTATCAACCGAACATCGCGACGGCGTCAATGAACCGGCCCGGGAGGCCCGCTGACGGTTCGCCGTCGGTGCCACTCTTTGCGCGGCTCGATACCAATGGGGATGGAAAGCTGTCGAGCAGCGAGCTGACCGATGCGTTAAAAACCTTGCATAAGCTGGATCTGGACGATGATGAAACGATCAGTTTGGCCGAACTGAATCCTGTCGGCAACGGGGTAGGGTTGAACGCGATGCCAGCGAATGGTGCGAGGAATCCGGCGAAAAGTCCCTTTCTGGGGGTGGGGTCGGACGAGTCGATTTCGAAGCAGATTGGGCGGCTGATCGACAAATATGACAGTGTTGATCCACTCAAATCTGGGGTCGAGGGTGCCACCGTCCGTAATCAGAAATTGAGTCATCAGGAGTTGGGGCTGTCGGTCGCCTCGTTCGCTCGCTTCGATGGTGACGGTGATGGTCAGCTGGATTTTGATGAGCTGCGCCAGTTTCTGTCGGATCCCGATCCGACGATCCAGATCATGGTTCCTCTGGATCGGATGGAACCCCTTGCTGCGACTGCTGAGCAACCCGAATTGCAGGAAAAATTAAAGATCACCCCCGACGGGTCGGCGAATATCAATCTTGGTAGTCTGCAATTCAGTGTTGTACGCAACGCTTCGTTTGCTCCGCTGTCGGTCGACGTGCTGCTCAAGCAACAGTTCATGGCGGTGGATACCGACGCCAATGGCTATCTGGAAAAGTCGGAAACGGAACGTATTTTTCTGTTGGGGGTTCCGTTCGAAAGTCTGGATCGCGATAAGAACGGCAAGATCTTTTTGGACGAGTTGCTGGAATATTTCTCGCTGCGACTCGATAGCACTCGCAGTCGCGTCGTGTTATCGATTCAGGAACAGGGGCGAACATTGTTTGAGATTCTCGATACAGATCTTGACCGGCGGCTTTCATTTCGCGAATTGCAGGTGGCTGCAGATCGATTGTCCCTGTGGGATCAAGATGGAGATGGCGAGCTGAAAGAGTCAGAAGTTCCGCTCCAGTATCGGTTGGTACTGGTTCGGGGAAACCTGCCAGGACTTGGTAATGGTTTTTTGAATCCGAATTTGGCCACAAACCCGCAGGGAATTCCTGCCGAGCGGACTGGGGGGCCGGTCTGGTTTTTGAAGATGGATAAAAACCGGGATGGGGAAGTCTCGACGCGAGAATTTCTGGGTGAATTGTCTCTGTTTGCCGAGTTTGATCGCAATCACGATGGGTTTATTGACCTGAACGAGGCGGTTTTGGCGGAAGGATCCGACTGATTCTTCCTGGGGATGGCCTCTTTTCTCTATCCTCCCTCGTTCTTCAATATTAAGCTATCTTCACAACTCGCATTCTGAATCGTTGACCTAAGGATTGGAATTCATGCAGGCGCTCTCACTCCGAAGCCTCTTTCTTTTTGCCCTCACGGGATTCATGGCTGCCACCGGTCGGGCGGAGGAATCGCCGCTCGCTCAGTACTATGGATTCAAGCCCGTTGAAGTCTTCAAATTAGCGGAACGTTCGGGCAACATGCTGACGGGCGATCTGAATCATGATGGCTTGACCGATTTGATTCTGGTTGACAACAGCCATAGTCGGCTGGACCTGATGATTCAGCGGAGTGAGAAGCCTGGTACGAAGGAAAAGCCCGCTGGCCGGACCGATGTGAATGTGATTGATGACGCTTGGCGATTTGATCATCAGAAACTTCCCGTCGATCATGACGTGGCAGCGATGACGCTGGGGGACTTTGACGGGGATGGCCGGACCGACATTGTTTATTTCGGAACTCCGGATCAGCTGGTGATTCGCTTTCAGCCAGAAAAAGGGGAATGGACCCGCACGAAAAAACAGCGGATCCCAGACGTTGCGGCCTCACAGTGGTTCCTGACCGCAGGCGATCTTGATGGAAACGGTCTTGATGATCTGGTGATTCTGGGAAAACACGAGACCATCCTGCTTTATCAGACCGAGAAGGGTGTCATGGCGGCTCCGCGTCGCCTGATGAATACCTCGGATAAGTTGGGGTTGGCTCAGATCGCCGATCTTGACGGTGATGGACGACTCGACCTGTGCTATTTGGCCGGAGAAGGTTTGAATCGGGTGCTCGGTGCCCGACTGCAGCAGGCGACTGGCCAACTGGGACCCGAATATGTATTTGATCTGGAACGTCCTCGTGCCGTGTCGTTGCGGGATGTCGATGGTAAGCCGGGTCATGAAATCTTGACCATCGATTCGCGAACCGGACGACTGAAGCTGCTCAACGTCGAGCAGAAAAAACTGGGTGAGCATGAACTGCCCGAACGATTGATTCAATATGGGTTTGGCAAACAAGGCTCGGGAAAAGACCGGGACTTGGCGGTGGGGGACTTCGACGGGGATGGCTTGAGTGACCTCGTCGTGACAGATCCTGATGCGTCACGCGTGCTGTTTTTTAGGCAGAGCAAGGGACAGGGGCTGGAAATGGGGATTCCGTTTCCCAGCTTAACCGGGGCTGACCAGATTCATGCTGCGGATTTGGATGGGAACGGTAAAGCAGAGTTGGTGCTTCACAGTGCTGCCGAGAAGACACTGGGTGTCAGCCCGTTTGACGGGGGGAAATTGCTCTTTCCGCAATCGATTCCGACCGAAGCGGATGCCTCGGCAATGGAACTGGTCGATCTGGATGGGGATGGAAAACTGGAAGTGATGTTTATTGCCAAGACCAAGAAAGATCGGTCCTCGGAATACTCGTTGCAGGCGATGAAACGGATTAGTCCTGAGGAGTGGCAGCCGGTCAGATTTGGTGACAAGACGGCGGTGACGCTGGATTTGAAGGGGACGCCAGAACGACTGCTGCTGGCGGATCTGCTGGGTGACGAGCGACCGGAATTTCTGGTGTTTCAGGGTTCAAAGCCACCCCAGTTATTCGGGATGAATCCCTTGGGGATCCCTGTCGAGATCGCCACGACGGGAAATCTGGGAGTCGGTGCGGTCGGAGCGGGGGCCGTGAGTCTCTGTTCGCTGGGGGACAAGAAAGGGTTACTGATCACGCAAGAAAACTTTGCCCGGCACATGGTGCTCAGTCAGCAGAAACGCTGGGAAGTGGTCGACCAGTTCAATATCACCGAGTCGAATTCCAAAATTGTCGCGGGAACTGTTGTCGACTTGAATGGCGAAGGAGATCCCGAAATTGCGTTGGTTGACGGGGGGCTGCGAAAGTTGCGCGTCTTGCGGAAAATTGATGGCAGTTATCAGTCGTGGAAAGAGATTGATATTGGCGACTTCCAGCTCAAATCGTTGAAGGTTGCCGATTTAAATGGTGATAAAAAAGATGATCTGGTGCTGTTTGGGGCGGACAAATTTGCGGTTTTGTTTGCGGGCGGACAATCACCCGCCCTCAAGGAATTGGCGTCTTTTGAAAGTCAGCTCGACAAAGTTTACCCCACCGACGTTGTCGCGGGTGATTTGAATGGGGATGGCCATACGGATTTGGCGATGACGGATGTTCGTGGTCATTTTGTCGAAATCATCCAGTACCGTCCGACAACGGGATTAAAGCATGCTCTGTATTTTCGCATTTATGAGCAAAAATCGTTTGCGGGAAATGACGAAGTGAAAGACGCGGAACCGCGTGAAGCCCTGGTTGCGGATGTTACCGGAGACGGTTTGGTCGACTTGATCCTATTGGCACACGACCGACTACTGGTCTACCCTCAGGATCATGGCAAATGAGGGCCCAATCCCACCCCAAGGGGGATTTGTGGCGTTTTGCTTCTGGCGAATGGTTGAGACGGACGATATAGTCGCAAAGGACATCACATCGAACACGTTCTTGTTTTTTGTTTTCATCGAGGAGACTCGCGATGAGCGACAGCATCCACGACGACATTGAATCCCACTCAGACCAAGCCACACTGAAAATCCGTGATCTGAAAGATCGGAATGTGCTCAAGGTCTATCAAACCGGTGAACTGACCGTCGTCGGTTTCGGCGGACAGGATGTGCCTGACGAAGTCTGTATCGCCGTCTATCGGGAGCAACTGCTGCAGTTAATCAAAGAGCATCATTGTAAGGTGCTGGCATTTGATCTGACTGGCGTGAAGTTGATTCCGAGCGGGATGTTGGGGGTGTTAACCTCGTTGCGGAGTAAGGTCGAACGATTAGAGCTGTATAACCCCTCGGTCGATGTTCGCGAAGTCCTGCACATGACACGTCTTGAGCAGCTGTTTGAGATCAAGGATCTTTCGATCTAGCCGCGTTCTTCGGTAGGTCTGACGACAACCCGAATGGTCAGGCCTTCGTCCAACCGATTGCCGTCTTCTGGAGGCTCCAGAACGATTGTGGATAAGAATTTTTCATGCACTTTTCCAGCCTTCAGAACTTTCAAACCTATCTGCTCAAAACCAAACTGGTGGAATCGACACAGCTGCAGCAGTGTATGATTCGATTGCAGTCACGTGGACAAAGTATCGACGGCCTGATTCATGAGCTCGAAACGGCCCATATGCTGACCACTTATCAGGCAGCAAAGTTGATGAAGCGGGACCTTGATGGGCTGCTGCTGGGGAAATACAAGCTGCTCTATCGGAACGCCTCGGGAAGCTTCGCTCGCGTGTTTCGTGGCTGTTCGATTGATGACGGGCAGATGATCGGCATCAAGGTTCTCCGTTCCCGCTGGGCCGAGGACCCACGGAAAGTGCTGTTGTTTAAGCGAGAAGGGGAACTGGGTAAACGTCTCAAACACAAAAATATTGTGCCGATTTACGAAGTCGGTTCCGCAGGGAATCAGCATTACATCACGATGGAGTTTGTCGAGGGGGGGAATTTTCGTGAGCTCATGAAAGCCCGAGGGAAGTTTTCCCCAGCAGATGCAACCCGCTATGCACTCGAGATCAGTGAGGGGCTGGAATATGCCGCGACGCTGGGTGTCACGCATCGTGACCTGAAGCTGACCAACGTCCTGCTCAGTGCCCAGGGGGTTGCCAAGCTGGTTGACTTTGGGCTGGCGGGGCAGGATGCCAGTGCCCGGTCACTCGATGAAGAAGTCGATCGAGCCATCGAATACGCGACGCTCGAACGAGGAACGGGTGCCCCGGATAACGATCCACGTTCAGATCTGTATTTCCTTGGCACGATCTACTACGAGTTGCTGACGGGAAAACATCCCTATCCCCCGACAAAAAGTAAAGATGAACGACGGGAGTTCAGTCGTTATTCCGGTATTCCGCCAATCCAGCAGGTCGATCCGACGCTCCCGCTCAGTCTCTGCAAGATCGTCGAGAAATTAATCCGTATCAACCCTTCGGAACGCTACCAGACACCCGCGATGCTCGCCCGTGACTTGCGGACGGCACTGGCGGAACTGAATCCCCATCAGGGGGATGATTCGGTGGTGATTGCCCCCCCCAAAGGGATTTCGCCGACGGTGTTGTGTGTCGAAGAGCGATTGCGTCAACAGGATTCCTTGCGAGAGTATTTCACCAAGCATGGATATCGCGTGCTGTTACTTGGCAATTTTGAACGAGCGATGAAACGGTTAAAATCCGATCCTCCCAAAGGCCTCGTCCTGATGAGCGATGCATTGGGGGATGAGACCGAGGCACTGTTTGGACAGGCGCAGCAGACGTGCCAACAGACCGGAACCGCCATGGTTCTGGTCCTCTCGAAAAGCCTGGGATCACTGAAAGATAAACTGGCGGCGACCAAGACATCGCGGGTCCTGTCCGAGCAACCGGTGACTCTACGCAGCATCCGCCATGCACTGGAAGAGGTCTGGAGTTCGGCACCCTGAGTTCGGCACCCTGAGTTGGGCACCCTGAGTTGGGATCAGGCCCTCACGCGACGGATGGATGACGATCGTCAAATTCTCCGAATTCGATCCGTTCGGAACCTCAAGATCCGACGGTGATTCCTGGATTTCTTTTCCGGACAATTAATTCATCTTGACTTAAGGTTGTTGTTGTAAGCTGGCTCATCCATGCGGTTTGCGCGAGACATTTTTCCGGATTCCCATCGGGTCCATCCGTTGATGGTCCGTGAAGATGATGGTCCGTGAACAAGTGACAACAACACGACTTTGAGTGGTGAAGACGTATGCGAGTGCTGGTGGTCGAGGACGAGCCTGATGTCAGCCGCGCGGTAGCGATGTACCTGCGCGAGGCTGGCTATTCCGTCGATACGGCAGAAAACGGTGAGGATGGACTGTTCAAGGGAATCACGTGGGATTACGACGCGATTCTGCTGGATGTGATGTTGCCCCAGCGGGATGGCTGGTCGGTCTTGGCAGAACTGCGTCGGAATAAAAAAAACACGCCGGTGCTGATGTTGACGGCGCGGGATGCGGTGAAGGATCGAGTTCGGGGTCTTGATACGGGTGCTGATGATTATCTGATCAAGCCGTTTGAGCTTTCTGAGCTGGTGGCGCGGGTTCGGGCGCTGATTCGGCGATCGGCCGGCATGGCCCAACCGCTGATCGAAATTGGGAATGTCTCGATCGATACCACCGCCCGAACGGTTTCCGTGGATGGCGAACCGGTTGCCTTAACGGCCAAAGAATACTGCCTGTTGGAATTTCTGGCGATCCATCGGGGTGAACTGGTCACACGAACCAAGATCTACGACCATTTGTTTGACGAATACGATGCCTCGCTGTCCAACCTGGTGGATGTCTACGTTTCCAATATCCGGCGTAAAGTGGGTCGTGAATTGATTACGACGCGACGGGGTATGGGTTATATTATCGAAGGCTGAATGAGCCGCGTCTGCGGCGAAAAGATCATTATGTTCAAATCACTTCGCTGGCGACTGCAGGTCTGGCACGCTCTCGTGCTATTGATCGTACTCATCAGCTTTGGTGGTCTGGTGCATAGCCTTCATTGGCAGACTCGATTACAGCAAATCGATGCCGAGCTTGATCGAACTGCGGGGGTCGTCATGTCCCAGCTACGACGATTGGTTCCTCGTCCAGCCGGATTTCGTCCCGGTGGGCGTCGCCCCCGTCGCAATGACGAGCCGAATCGGGAGGTGAATCTGGGGCCTCGTGTTGAGCCCACTCTTGTCGCGGGAGCGCCCAGTCTTGTCGCGAGACAAACTGGTCCTGAGCCGGTTACAAATCCGAATGCAACCCCACCAGCGAATTCTCCGGCAGCGCCAGTTCCTGTTTCTCCTGTCGATCCGGAAGGTCAGGAACCTCCCCGACGGGATCGGTTCCCTTTGGACCCCGGCCCATTGCCGGAAGAGTTTCAGCAACTTTTTCATGGGGAAGAAGAATCGCGGTTATATTTTGTGATTTGGGGTGGCAATGGGGATCTTTTGCAGAAATCCGAATCGGCACCCGAAATCGCCTATCCCAATCAGCATATCACTGCCGAGGGATTACCGGTCCGCACGGTTCGGTCCCGTCCCAGCAATGCGATTTATCGCGAAGTGATTCATGCGGGGATGTTTGATATGAATCTGCTGGTCGGTCGATCTCTGGAAAAAGACTTGGCGGCGCATCATCGCTCTGGATTGTTGCTCGCGGCATCCGGATTGGTGGTGCTCGCGGCTGGAGTATTAGGGGGTGGTTGGTTGACCGCGCGGGCCGTACGTCCGATTGCCGACATGACTGTCACCGCCGAATTGATTTCGGCTTCAAACTTGTCAGAACGAATTAATATCAAAGAAACGGACAGTGAGCTCGGTCAACTGGCGACCGTACTGAATGGCACGTTTGATCGTTTGCAGGCGGCCTTTGAACGGCAGAGTCAATTCACCGCGGATGCGTCTCACGAGCTGCGGACCCCCTTATCGGTGATCACAGCCCATACGGAACTCGCTCTTTCCCGACCCCGGTCCAATGAAGACTATCGTGCCGCAATCGAGACTTGCCGTCGGGCTTCACAACGGATGAAGTCGCTGATCGACGCCTTGTTAGTGCTTGCCCGTTTCGATGCAGGGACACCGTCACTCAAACAAGCCCCCTTTGATATTGAGCCCCTGTTACGGGACTGTGCGGAACTGGTTGAACCACTGGCCGCAGCGAAGCAGGTGCAGATTCATTGCGAGGCGACCCCGTGCAAAGTCTGTGGCGACTGGGATCGTTTATCTCAGGTGGTAACAAACCTGCTGACGAATTCGATTCGTTACAATCGGGAAGGGGGGCAGGTTCAGATCACTACACGGACCGAGGGCCTGCAAGCGGTGATTTCTGTAATTGATACGGGTGTGGGGATTGCCGAGGATCAGTTAGCTCAGATCTTCGATCGATTTTATCAAGTGGATAAGGCGCGATCTCGTGCTGAGGGGAGTTGCGGATTAGGACTTTCAATTTGTAAAACCATTGTCGAGGCGCATGGTGGGACGATTGTTGCCAAGAGTCAATGGGATGTGGGGACAACCATTGAGGTTCGTTTGCCACTTGCCGTCGAGGTCATGGGGAAAGAGAAGACTGTGCTTGCGGTGATGGGGCCGGGTGAGAAGGCGAATGTCATGTCTGGAAAATCATTCGTCGAGAAGTTGTAGGAAAAAGGGTCATCGTGGAGGTGGATCATCTCCCGATGGGGGGGCTCGTCCCATTCCTTGAGGTCGGCTGACTTGGGATGGTTTGTTGAGGCGATGAAGTCGGTGTCGTGAAGTGAATGCAATGATTTGGGTATGGGTGTTGGAACGAGTGTTTCCACGAGAAATTTCTGAGCCGTTCGCATGCTGTTCGGCCTCGCTGGAATCCAGAATATCTCAGAGAAGGAATATTGCGATGAAATTGAAGATGTGGATCCTCTGTCTGGCAGCCAGTCTCGCGTTTGCGGCGACGGCTCAAGCTCAACCGGGTGGTGGTGGCCGTGGCGGTTTTGGTGGTGGTCGTGGTGGTTTCGGTGGCGGGGGCCTGATGATGCTCGCCGGCAACGAAGCCGTGCAAAAAGATCTCGGACTGACGGAAGAGGGTGTCACGAAAGTCAAGGGAATCACCGACGAGTATGGTACCGCCATGCGCGAATCGTGGGGTGGCGGACAAGGTGGGGGTGCGAACTTTCAGAACATGACTCCCGAGGAACGAACGAAGGCGATGGAAACGCGCGTGGCCGCAATGAAGATGCTCAATGACAAGTTCACGCCAAAATTAAAAGCGGCTGTGACCCCGGACCAGTATACCCGTCTACAGCAGATCAGCTGGCAGGCAATGGGTGCCGCCGCCTATTCCGACGCAGAAGTCGTCAAAGCACTGACCATCACCAAGGAACAAACCGACAAGATCACCTCGTTGAATGAAGAATTCGGCACCAAGACTCGGGAATTGTTTCAGCAAGGTGCAGGCGGGGGGGGTGCTGGTGGTTTTGAAAAAATGCAGGAACTGAATAAAGAACGTGAAGCGAAGATCAATGAAGTGCTGACCAAGGCTCAGCTCGAGACTTTCGCCAAGCTCAAAGGGAAAGAGTTCGATGTCGCCCAGTTGCGTGGTGGTCGAGGTGGTCCTGGTGGACCGGGTGGCGGTGCAGGTGGTCGTCCAAAACGACCTCAGCCCAAGGGTGAATGACCGCTGCTGTATGCGATCTCACCGCAATCGATGTTCTTTTGCAGCCGATTTGGCCCCGGTCAGCACTTGATCGAGATCACGGTGAGCAGGGATCGCTGATACGGTGCGGATTTGCCTGATATTTGGCTGTAGAAGAAGAACAAGTTGCAGCCGTTTTTGATCAGCCCCCGGCGTTCCTGCGAAGGCCGGGGGCCTGTTCTTTCTGAATGGTTTTTCCTACCGGATTTTTCCTGCAGGGTTTGTCAAAAACCGTGAGACAAATTTGATTCCGGTGATGAGCGAGTTTCTGTTGATCGACTCTTGATCGAATTGTCGGAGGTTTTGTATGTCGCGATCCCTGTTTCGGTTTGTCGTGCTGCTCGGCCTGAGCGGCTGGCTGGTAAAAACGGCCTGGGCTGTGGACTGGAATCAATTTCGTGGGCCTGGTGGTGCCGGGGTTGCGGACTCGTATGACTATGCGACGACCTGGTCCGCTGCCGAAAACGTCTTGTGGCGGGTGAATCTCCCCGGTCCAGGTGCATCGAGCCCAATTACCCTGGGAGATCGTGTTTTTGTCACCAGTTACCGAGGATATGGGGTCGATAAATCGATACCGGGGGAACTGGCGCAACTGGAACGAGTCTTGGTCTGTCTGAATCGAGCCGATGGCAAAGTGTTATGGGAAGCAGCGGTCAAGGGGACCGCTGACGAAGATCGCTATCAAGGGTTCATTCAAAGCCACGGGTATGCGACGAGTACCCCGGCCACCGATGGCAAACGGGTGTACGTTTTTTTTGGAAAAGCCGGGGTGCTCGCCTTCGATCTCAACGGCAAGCAACTTTGGCAGACCAGTGTCGGGACCGGATCAGCCCAGATGGGGTGGGGCCAAGGGACCAGTTTGATTCTGTATCAAAACTCGGTCATTGTCCCCGCGTTTGCCGAAGGAAAAGCACTGGTTGCGCTCGATCAGGAAACAGGCAAGCCGCTTTGGAAAACGGAAGCAGATGGCTTTGAGGGATGTTGGAGCTCACCCATCCTGGTCGATCTTCCTGACGGGAAGCAGGAACTTGTCGCCAGTGTCCCTTTTGAGCTCTGGGGAATTGACCCTGCGAATGGAGAATTCCTCT
Source organism: Schlesneria sp. (assembly GCA_044354755.1). Taxonomy (GTDB): domain Bacteria; phylum Planctomycetota; class Planctomycetia; order Planctomycetales; family Planctomycetaceae; genus Schlesneria. The sequence continues at coordinate 24,142 of JBIKZJ010000009.1, forward strand.
GGTTTAGTGAAGGGATTAAGGAAGGGGCGATCTGTCCGACACTGGTCGCCCGCGAAGGGATTGTCTATGCAATTGGTGGGCGTCAAGGGGGGGCGGTCGCCGTTCGGGCGGGTGGCCGCGATGATGTCACCAAAACCCACACGGTCTGGCGAAAAGATTTCGGCTCGTACGTCACCTCACCCCTCCTGGTGGGGGATCATCTGTATTGGGTCAGTGATCGGGGAATTGCGTATTGCGTGCGGACAGCGGATGGCGAACAGGTTTACAAAGAGCGACTGTCCGATGCCGGACAATTGTATGCCTCGGTCGTGTTCGCGAACGGCCAACTGTACGCCGCATCACGTGAAAACGGGACGTATGTCTATGCGGCCAAACCGCAATTCGAATCGGTGGCTAAGAACACGGTCGATGAAGATGCCGGAACTTGCAATGCCACCCCCGCATTTTCGGAGGGGCGAATGTTTCTCAGGACGGACCGCTATCTGTACTGTATCGGACGAAAGTAATTGTTAAACTGCAGCGGTCCAAACTGCGGAACCCTTGAATTGGAAGCGACCATGCCTCAGAGACTCGACCGTCGTGAATTCCTGAACACAGCCGGCCTGGCGGCCACAGCGGGACTGCTGGCCCTTTCCAGCCAGACTGCCATCGCGGCCGAGGAAAAACCTCGCCTGCGGAAGGCGCTCAAGCTGAGTATGGTCGGGGGGAAAGGTTCGCTGGTTGACAAGTTCAAGCTGGCGAAAGCGGCTGGGTTCGAAGGGATTGATGTCGACAGCGATCAACCGGTCGACGAGGTCAAGCGGGCGATGAGTGAATCCGGGCTGATCGTGCATGGGATGGTCGATTATGTCCACTGGGGCCAGCCACTCAGCAGCCCCGACCCTGCAGTGCGAGCCCAAGGGGTGGCAGTCCTGCAAAAGTGTTTGCGTGAGACGAAAATCTACGGCGGAACCACGGTCCTGCTTGTTCCTGCCGTCGTGAACAAAGAAATCTCGTACGAAGCGGCCTACCACCGTTCACAGGCTGAGATCAAAAAATGTCTTCCGCTGGCGACCGAACTCGGGATCAAAATCCTGTTTGAAAACGTCTGGAACAATTTCCTGCTCAGCCCGGTCGAGATGGCACGGTATATTGACGAGTTTCAAAGCCCGATGGTGGGATCCTACTTTGATGTCGGCAATATCGTGAATTATGGCTGGCCTGAACACTGGATCCAGACCTTGGGATCGCGAATCGGTAAGCTGGACATCAAGGAATTCAGCCGCAAAATCGCGAACGAAAAAGGAAAAGGGGCGGGATTCGGTGTGGAAATCGGCGACGGAGATTGCGACTGGCCAGCCGTGCTGAAAGCCTTGAAAGAGATTGGTTATTCGGGTTGGGCCACCGCCGAAGTGGGGGGTGGTGAACTGGAACGCTTGACCGAGATCGCGAAGCGAATGGATCAACACGTCATTCAGCCGTATGCGGCTTGAGAATGGACTTGGCTTGGCCTAACAAGTGATCGGCGCGACCGTCGTGACGATTGTTTGTTGGGGGGCTGCAGTCGGATTTGCGAGATGTCTGCAATCTCGTCCTCAAATGCTCGGGATGCCACCTGGGTCTGAATCAGTGATACCCGCGTGGGAAGGGTTGAAATCAACATGACGGAAGAGATGTTCGATGTGGTTGACCAAGAGGATCAAGTCCTCTTTCAGTCACCCCGTTCGGTGGTTCATGCCAATCACTGGCTGCACCGTGCGGTCCATATCTTTGTGTTCAATACACGAGGTGAATTGCTGGTGCATCGCCGCTCGGCAACGAAAGACGAGGCACCGCTGAAGTGTACTTCGTCCGCCTCGGGGCACCTGAGTGCGGGTGAAGACTACGCGACGGCTGCTGTACGAGAACTTGAAGAAGAGCTTGGCTTAAAAGCGACCGTCGAATTTTTGGGGATCTTTCCTGCGGCAGGGGCGATGACCTCGTTCGAGCACAGCGGGCTGTATCGTGCGGTGACGGACGAGTCCCCGACGTTTGATCCGGGTGAGATTCTTTCCGGAGAGTTTTATTCGCTCGCCGAGATCGAAGCGATGCTCGCTCGCGATCCCGAGGATTTCACACACTGTTTCCGGTCGCTCTTTCGGTGGTACACCGAGCGATTTTCACACTCAAACATCCTCTGAAACATCCTCTGAGACGGAAGGTTTTCGTTATGAATCGAACCCTCGGCTGGTTCTCGATCATCGCGTGCTCGGCAGGTCTGCTGCTTTGGTCATCAGCCCGTGCCGTGAATTCGCAAGAGACGGTCAAACCTGCTGTCGCGGATTCGCTGGCGCCTGCTCGCCTGAAGGTCGAGACGGGGAGGGTCGTCATCGAGGTGACCTTGAAGGGGACGATCGAGGCTGAGCAGACGACCGAGGTTTCGATCGATGCGAAATCCTGGTCCAGCCCGCTGACGGTGAAGTCTGCGGTCGCGCACGGAACCGAGGTCAAAGTCGGAGATCTGCTGCTGGAGCTTGATACGGCAAAAATCGATCAGGCCTTGAGTGACCTGCAACTGGAACGGGAATTGGCCGAGATCACTTTGAAGCTGGCCCGGGAAGAATTGCCCCTTTTGGAACAATCACTCCCCTTGAATCTGGCGGCCACCGATCGTGACAAGCAGATTTCGGAGGAAGACTTTCAGCGGTACAACGACATCGAACGTCAACAAATGTTAAAGTCAGCGGACTTTTTGCTGAAGTCGCGGATGCAGATGCTGGAATACTCGCGCGAAGAATTCAAACAACTGCAGAAGATGTATCGCGACAAGGATCTGACAGAGGAAACCGAAGAGATCATCTTAAAGCGTCAGAAAAACGAGATTGAACAGATCGAATTTGGCCTGGAATCGCTTCGATTACAGCAGGAACGCGAGAAAACACTCGACCAGCCACGCCGCGAACAGGCGATGAAAACGGGCCTCGAAAAACAACGACTCGCCTGGAAAAAAGCGATGGGATCCCTGCCGCTGGAGCTGAACCAGAAGCGACTGGCTCTGCAAAAACAAGAGACCGAACGAGTGCGACTGGAAGAACGGTTCCAGCAGTTGCAAGAGGACCGTGCGGCGATGAACTTGCGGGCCGCTCAAGCGGGGATTGTCTACCATGGTCAAGCCGAGCGGGGACAATGGAATACCGCGACGGTGACGGGCCGTTTGCGGCGGCAGGGCGTGATTCAACCCAAAGAAGTGGTCATGACACTCATTCCCACACAAACGCTGTTCGTGCGGGCGGATGTCGAAGAAAAGGATCTGCATTCGCTGAAAGTCGAGCTGACGGGCCGGGCGGTCCCCACCGGATTTCCTGCACTCAAACTGAACGCACGCCTGGCCAGCCTTTCCCAAGTCCCTCGCACGGCGGGGAATTTCGATGCCCGAATTGCCCTCGACATTCCCGCAAACGAAAAGCGAATTGTGCCGGGGATGACCGCGACGACTCGTTTTGTCACCTATCGCAACGAGCATGCAGTTCTCGTGCAGACCCCTGCCATTTTCCACGATGAAGGGAGTGACCAGTCGTACGTCTTTTTGGTGACGAATCAGGGGCCAGTGAGAACGACCATTGAAACGGGAGAGGTCACTGGAGGGAAGACCGAGGTTCTGAGCGGGCTCAAGGGGGGAGCGGAAATTCTGGCAACCCGGCCTTAAGCACACACCCAATCGAATCCCCATTCGTTACTGCAAGGGAAACCGGCCATGATGCGAATACTGGTAGTTTTGCTGCTGTTGATGGTTTCGCCCCGGTTTGTTGCCATGGCGCAGACTGAGCGGGATCTGCAGCTCAAGTCTGAATCGGTCCCACCGGTCGCTGCCGTAGCGACTGAAATCGCGGAAATCCCCCGGACACCACCCAACCTGCATCCCTCACCACCCGATCCAATCCGCTCCGAACAACTGGAGGAGGCGATCGCGCGGGGGATTGAGTTTTTGATTAAAGACCAGAATCGCGATGGTTCCTGGGGATCAGCCGAGCGGACGAAAGACCTGAACATTATGGCGGGGATTGGTTCGCACCATGCCTTCCGCACGGCAGTGACGGCGCTGTGTGTCTCGTCGTTAATCGAGTTGGATGAGGGAAACGAGCCGGCACTCAGTCGCGCGATTGAGCGGGGCGAGGCGTTTTTGTTCGAGCAGCTTTCCGTCGTCCGACGCGATCAGCCGACGTTGATCTATAACGTCTGGACCCACACTTATGGAATTCAGGCCCTGGTGGGAATGCATGGTCGTCTGCCTGAGGATCCTGTTCGACGCGAAAAGATCGCCGGATTGATCCGCGAACAATTTGAAAAGCTCGGCAAGTACGAGTCTGCCGAGGGGGGCTGGGGCTATTATGATTTTGCAGCGGGAACACAGCGTCCCGCTTCGTCGTCGACGAGTTTTGTAAATGCGGCGGTGTTGATCGCCTTTGATGATGCGCGGCGAATCGGCGTCAACCCGCCAGAAAAACTGGTCGATCGCGCCTTGAAAATGGTTCAATTTCAGCGAAAACCGGATAACACTTATCTGTATGGAACGTATCTGCGTAACCATCCGATGATGCCAATCAATCGACCGGGAGGGAGTTTAGGGCGGTCGCAAGCCTGTAACCTGGCGCTGCGTGTCTGGGGTGATACCTCGATCGAAGATACTGTTTGTTGTGAATGGTTGGATCGGCTGATTAGCCGGAATGGCTGGCTCGACATGGGACGCAAGCGACCGATTCCCCATGAATCTCATTTTCAGGTCGCGGGTTACTTTTACTACTTTGGCCATTATTACGCGGCCCGAACAATTCCCCTGCTCGAAACCAAGGACCGTCCATTCTACCAGGATCACCTCGCGCACATCCTGCTGGGCCATCAGGAACAGGATGGCTCATGGTGGGATTACCCACTTTACAACTACCACCAGCAGTACGGGACCGCATTTGCGCTGATGTCGTTGCGTCTGTGCCGTAAAGCCGACTGAAAATCAGCCGGATTTCGACGAAATTGTCATACTTACCGGTGGTCACAGATCTCGATGTGCCTCGTCCATGGAAAATGCGGGCAGGCAGACGGCAACGTAATCGGCCCCCTCAGCGTCAGTGGTGCTATACTGCACCCATTCCCCTGGATGGGTGATGATCGATTGCCCGGCCTGCACGTCAATATAGCCACCTTTGTGAGTGATTCGCAGCGTTCCTTTCATCACGAGAGTGAACTCTTCAAATGTGGGTGTCTGCCCCGGCTCGATCCAGCCTGCGGGGCATTGCAGGTAAGCAATACTGACTTGTTGGTGCCCGGATTGGAGGCGACCGATGTATTCGTCGATCAAAATGGTCTTGTTGGTAACCGCTTCGATGCGGGTCGGGTTTGCGATCAGGGTTGGCATGAACAAACGCTCCTTTTTCTGTAATTTTCCTGCGGATTGGCTCGCGACAGGGATGCCGACGACGCGAATTCGAACCAATAAATTTCTTCTCATTCATGGGAATGGTGATGAAAGCGTATCGGCTCGCTTGAATCAGTCATACCCATCTGGCATAGTTGCCCCGCTCAGGCCGTCTTGTAACTGACTGCGGCCTTGTTTTGGAATGGATACAACCATGTACGGCATGTTCGCCGCAATCACCCTCGAAGATTTTCTGGCCAGCAATATCTCGTACTGGTTACGGATGACTGCTGGCTCTGAATTCGTGTTATTGGCCGCGTTTCTGTTCGCGGCGCTGATTCACGCCAGTCTTTTGCTTGGCCTGTTCAGTGGGTTGCCCGTATTCTACATTTGGCTGGAACGTAAGGTTGCCGGCCGTATTCAGGATCGCTTGGGTCCCACCCGCGTCGGCGGTGGCTTTGGTTGGCTGCAAACCATCGCTGACGGCATCAAGCTGATTCAGAAAGAAGACTTGGTTCCGAAAGACGCCGACAACCTCGTATTTCGTATGGCTCCGTATCTGGCGACAATTGCCTCGTTTGCTGCCTTCATGGTTTTGCCCCTGTCAGATGGCTGGGTTGCTGTTGCGGCCGAATGTGGTGCGTTCCTGATTCTGGCGCTTATGTCGCTGGAAGTGTTGGGGATCATTCTGGCTGGTTATTCCAGCGGTTCGAAATGGGCGTTGTTCGGTGCCATGCGTGAAGCGGCTCAGATGGTGAGCTATGAAATTCCGATGGCGATCTGTGCTTTAATTCCGCTCATGATTGCGGGGTCATTGAATTTCCAGGTGATTGGTCGGATGCAGTCAGGTGGACTCTGGAACTGGTTTATTTTCCATGATCCTTTCACCTTTCTGGCCTTCTTTTGTTATTTCATCACAGCCACCGCCAGCGTCAAGCGCGCTCCTTTCGATCTCGCGGAAGCAGAGAGCGAGCTTGTGGCTGGGTTTCATACTGAGTACAGCGGGTTCCGGTGGTCGATTTTCTTCCTGGCAGAATACTCGAGCATGTTTGCGGTAAGTGCCGTGGCTGTGATCCTGTTTCTGGGTGGTTGGCATGATGGACTGATGGTTGACTCGGTGATCGACAATCTGCGCGGGACGGGGTCGGGCTTGATCGAGGGTTTCTCGCTGGGGAGCTACACGGCGAATGTGTTTGGCGCGGTCATTTTGATCGGCAAAGCATGCATGCTGGTGTTTGTGCAGATTTGGGTTCGCTGGACGTTGCCGCGACTGCGAATTGATCAGGTGATGACAACCTGTTTGAAGTATTTGGTTCCGATCAGTTGTTTCTTGTTTATCATGGCGGTTCTTTGGCCCTTGGTGTTGGCGACCTCTTTTTCTCGACCAGTGTTTGCGGGTAAGCCACTTGGTGAAAAATCACTGCCACTGGGGGTTCCCGCTTCAGTCGCCGTGGCTGTAGAACAACGGGAGGCAGCGCGATGATTGAGCAACTTTTATTCTGGGTCTTTGCGATTCTTGCTTGTGGTGGTGCGGTGGCTGTTGTCGCCACTCATAACGTGGTTCGAATGGCATTTTGGCTGGTCGTGTCACTCGGTTCTGTTGCCGCCCTGTTTTTTCTGCTGCATGCAGACTTTCTGGGGGCGGCTCAATTATTAATTTATGTTGGCGGAACGGTCGTGTTGCTGGTTTTTGGTGTGATGCTCACCGCAAGCGGGCCGTATAACGCCATACCAACTTCCCCTGCCGAGGGGATCGTTGGTGGTGCCGTGGGTTTTCTTCTGCTGTTCGTGTTGGTGTCGTCGATTGGTAGTGTCGATTGGACCGAAGTTTCTGGCAGGCTCCCTTCAGTCCCGGCAGCTCCGTATCTCGTCGACATGAATCTGGCTGCAAAAGCGGACGAAGCGTTTGTGAATTCGGGGTCGCGTCGAGCGAAGGCCGAATTTGCGGCGACACAACAGCAGGGTCGAACCGTCCGGCAACTCGGATTAGGATTTTTGGGTTTGCGACCTGATCGACATTTGGCAGAGGGGGACGGGAAAGGCTCGGCTTCGGGTTACTTCCTGCCGTTCGAAATTGTTTCGGTTCATTTGTTGGTGGTGCTGATTGGTGCGGCCTATCTGGCACGAGCCAAGCGTCGGGTTGTCCCCGAGGGTTCGATGAACGTTGGCTGATCGAGATTTGCACCACAACAGGTGGGTGTGGAAAAGAGTATTGGGATCATGGGTGACATCGGTTTAAGTCCATATTTAATGGTGGGAGCGGTGCTGTTTGTCTGCGGCGTCGTTTGCATGGCCACCAAAAGAAATGTGATCGGCGTTTTGATGGGTGTAGAGCTCGTCTTGAACGGTTCCAACGTCAATTTTGTTGCGTTCTCTCGATACACACCATTGGGACTGGATGGACAGGCAACTGCCTTATTTGTGATTGTGCTGGCAGCGGCCGAGGCAGCAGTGGCCTTGGCGATCGCGTTGAATTTTTACAATAATCATTTGACAATTGATGTAGACCGTGGCAACGAATTGCACGGCTAAGTGTGATATGGCGAAGTAGGCGGTACGGATGTTTGATCGAAAAATCAGCCGTTTTTCGCCAGATCAATTTGGTAGTTCGCATACGGATCTCTGACGCAACCAATCAGTGACGGAATTATGTCTGAGACGACTGGCAAGATTTTGATGTTACTGTTGACGGCAGCCTGGCTGTTGCCGCTCGCGGGTTTTGTCGTCGAAATATACTGGCTGCGGTTATCGCACCGGTTGCATAAAGGGGCTGCGTATTGCGCCGTGGGCTGCATTGGCCTGGGGTTCCTTTGCAGCTTGTCCGCTCTGTTGTTCTGGGGATCTCAAAACAATTGGTCTGCGTTAACAGAATCCGACCACCACGCTCATGCGGTGGCAGAGACTTCAGTACATGCTACCGCTGAGCACTCATCGGTTGAGCTTGTAGAAGAGGACGACGACGACGATGATGATGATGGGGATGAGCATCATGGACGCCACGCTGAGGAGGCTCATGCCGATGCTGCACACGCAGACCACGCCGATCATGCACATGCTGAACAGGGTCATGCCGCACCTGTGCGGAAGTATGCGACGGGGACGTACTATGAACTCGCTCGATTCAGCGGATTGCGGGTGTCGCTCGACTGGTACATTGACAGTCTGACGCTGGTGATGTTTGCGATGGTCACGTTCATCGCTACGTGTATTCATCTGTTTGCCATCGGCTACATGAAAGACGAACTGACCGAAGAATATGAAGACCATGAAGTCCATCTGCACGGTGGCGGACACTTCAGTCGCCCCGGTCGATTTCATCGGTTTTTCGCTTACCTTTCCTTGTTTTGCTTTTCGATGCTTGGTCTCGTGTTGGCGGGAAACATCTTCCAGGTCTTCATCTTCTGGGAACTGGTGGGCCTTTCCAGCTATTTGCTGATTGGCTTTTACATCGAACGCAAATCAGCGAGTACCGCTGCGAATAAAGCCTTCATCATGAATCGTGTCGGGGACTTTGGTTTCCTGATTGGAATGATGATTCTATGGACGTCGTTCGGAACATTCCAATTCGGTGATCGTGGCGAAGGGGCTCACGCTGAAGCGGGCTTATTCACGATGGTTCGTGGTCATGACGGTAAGCTCGACGTTTCCGAAGACGGCAAGCAAGTCTATCTCCGTAACGCTGAGGGGGAACGGTCCGAAAAGAATGGTGCTCCATTAACCATCAGCTACATTTTATTAGTGGCCGCAGGCTTGGGAGTTTTCGCCGGGAGTATTGGCAAGAGTGCTCAGTTTCCACTGCAGACGTGGCTACCGGACGCGATGGAAGGACCGACCCCCGTCTCTGCGCTGGTTCACTCGGCAACCATGGTCGCTGCGGGTGTTTATCTGGCGGCTCGGTTTTATCCCGTATTCACCCCCGAGGTGTTACTGGGGATTGCGTACATCGGTTGTATTACGCTCTTCATTGCCGCCACGATCGCGGTGGTCGTAACGGACATCAAGCGAGTGCTGGCCTATTCGACGATCAGTCAGTTGGGTTACATGATGCTCGCCATCGGCGTCTCGGGATGGGGAGCCGCTCTATTCCATCTGGTCACTCATGCTTTCTTTAAGTCACTGATGTTTTTGTGTTCGGGAAGTGTGATCGCGGGTTGCCATCACGTGCAGGACATGAATCGCATGGGTGGACTGCGGCACAAGATGAAGATTACCGCCTACACGATGCTGATCGGTGTGATTGCGATCGCAGGCTTAGCGATCCCTGGAACGTCCATCGGGCTGTCCGGGTTTTATTCTAAGGACGCGATCGTCGCCTCGGCCATGGCCTATAGCGAATTGAATCCAGGGCATTTCCTGCTCTTCATCACACCGCTGGTGACAGCGGGGATTACGTCGTTTTACATGTTTCGCCTCTGGTTCCTGACGTTTGCCGGGGCACCCCGAGACGTTGAAGTCTATGAGCATTGCCACGAAAATCCTCGCATCATGACGACGCCACTGATTGTGCTGGCGGTTCTGGCAGCCGGTTGTGCCTGGGGTGGTGAGGGTGGCCCGTTGTATCGGCTGATTGTCGACAGCGAGACGGTTCCTGCGGTCAATCGCGTCATCTCGGTCGGTTCCTCGCATGTGACGTTGCCAAGTCATCAGGGGCATGAGAGCGATGTTCACCATGTGCATGCAACGGCGGGGATGCTGGCACTGGTCTCGGCACTGATCGGGATGGCGATGGCTTACCTGCTTTACGTTAAGAAAGCGGTTGATCCGCATCAGATTCGAATGCAGTTTTCTTCGGTCTACGATTTCCTGGTAGACAAGTGGAGATTTGATGCCCTGTACGAGGTGATGTTCGTGGCACCGGTGCATGTGATTTCTGCATGGTGTGTCGATTTTGATCGGCGAGTGCTGGATACGATTTTACATGGGGCCGCCAAGGTCACGGTGATTGCGGCGAAATGGGACCGGTTTTTTGACGAAACCTTTGTCGACGGCGTGGTCAATCTCGTGGGTAATGTGACCTACACGGTTGGTAACTCTTTAAAGGTCGTGCAGACAGGACGTTTGCGGCAATATGTGATGTGGATTGCTGTCGGTGTGATTGCATTGTTCGGAGCACTGTTTTCGGCCATTCCGAAGTAGTGACAACGATTCCGAATTCGTTTGGATTTTGCCGGCCGCACAGGGTCGGAAGTACGTTTGAGGGAATTGAGTTCATCATGAGTCCGGAAACGCTCCTGACATGTATCGTGTTCCTCCCCGCCATCTGGGCGATTCCGTTGGTTTGCTTTGATACCAAAGCGAAAGAAGCCATGCGGTACTGGGGTGTTCTGGGGACTGCACTGACGTTTGCATTGACGGTCCAGCTTTGGATGCAGTTCGATGTGAAGCAATCGGCAGTTCAATTTAAGTTTGACACACCCTGGATTGCCAACTGGAATGTATTTTTCAGTTTGGGTGTCGACGGAATTAGCCTGCCACTGGTCGTGTTGACCGGGTTTGTCTGTCTACTCTCGATGCTGGCGTCGTGGAGCATCGACAAAAACGTTAAGGGTTACCTGATGCTGTTCCTCATCCTGGAAACCGGGATGATGGGGGTCTTTTTGTCGCTCGACTTCTTCCTATTTTATGTCTTCTGGGAAGTGATGTTGTTGCCGATGTACTTCCTGATCGGTATCTGGGGAGGTCCACGGCGTGAATACGCCGCGATCAAGTTCTTTCTGTATACGCTGGCGGGTTCGGTACTGATGTTGATCGCGATGTTGATGTTCTATTTCAACAGTAATCGCAGCTTTGATCTATTAGAACTGGCGCGGGTCGCTGCTGGGACATCGACGGTGACCCCTCATGTCTTCGATACCACGATGCAGGTGGCAGCGTTCATCATGCTGTTCATCGGTTTTGCCATCAAACTGCCGTCATTCCCGTTTCATACGTGGTTGCCGGATGCTCACGTCGAAGCACCGACTCCCATTTCTATGATCCTGGCCGGTGTGCTGCTCAAAATGGGTGGCTATGGGATTATTCGGATTGCCTTCCCACTTTGTCCGTACGGTGCCCAATATGCAGCCTACTTCTTGGCCGCTTTGGGTGTCTTCAGTATCATCTATGGCGCCTTTGCGGCGATGGCCCAGACCGATTTTAAACGTTTGGTTGCGTACAGTTCGGTCAGTCACATGGGTTATGTTTTGTTGGGGATCGCCGTTTGGAAGATCGTTGACGGAAAAACCATCGGTCGGGAATATTGGGAGATGGGTCTGAATGCGGCCATGTTTCAAATGATCGCCCACGGAATTTCCTCGACCGGGATGTTCTTTATGGTCGGTGTTTTGTACGACCGAGTGCATCATCGAGACATCAACAAGTTCGGTGGTATTGCCCAGTTGATGCCACACTACGCGGGTCTGGCAGCAGTGATCTTCTTCGCAGGACTCGGTCTACCGGGACTCTGCGGATTCGTCGGTGAAGTCTTCTCAGTTTTGGCCTGTTGGAACTTCAGTCCGATTCTGGCCATTATTTCGGCGAGCGGGGTCATTTTGACCGCAGGCTATATTCTCTGGACGATGCAGCGAGTTTATCTGGGTCCTGAGTATAAAGGGCCGCATCCTGAGGCGCTGGTCGAGATGAATTCTCGTGAAATGGCGATTGGGTACACCCTGGTGGCGATGGCGATTCTGTTTGGTGTCTTCCCACATCTGTTATTTACACCGATGCAGGGTTCCATCCATGCTTTGACGGAGAGCCTCGCTTCGTCATACGAGACACTTTACGGTACGGCCGCCTCGATGATTCAAACATCCCAGTTGCCGTAGTTACTGGCGTTCGTTGTTCCTTATCCGCAAGCCGTTTTCCTGATCGTCAACACGATGGATTTTCAAGCTCTCTTTCAGCAGTTTTTGCACGGAGGCGTCGCCGAGCAGGCGTCGATCTTCGATTCGGTCTCGATTTTTCTGCCGGAACTGGTGCTGTCGTGCACCATCGTCCTGATGTTAGTCGCGCGGTTGATCAGTCTTGATCGACTGATCCCAACCCACTGGTTTGCAATCTTTGGGGGAATGACTTCGTTTATTTTCGTGCTGCAACAGTTCTGGAAACTGTCGATGAACGAGGCGGTCGCGACGAAGATTTTTACCGGACTGGCAGTTCATGATGAATTCTCGATCTTTTTTCGTGGTTTCCTGGCGTTTTTCCTGGTTTTCGTGGTTGCGCTCACGGTCTTAACGGGGATTCCTGACGACGAAGATGCCCCGGATTTTTATTCGTTATTGATTGGTGCGGTCATTGGCATGATGTTGATGGCGAGTGCCAATCATCTGTTGATGTTGTTTATCGGTATCGAGATGGCGAGCGTTCCTAGCTACGCGTTGACGGGTTTTCTCAAGGGTCGTCGCCAGAGCAGCGAAGCCGCATTAAAGTTTGTGGTCTATGGTGCGGGTTCAGCAGGGGTGATGCTCTTCGGGATCAGTCTGTTGGCAGGTCTGTTGGGAACGGCCGAATTTTCGGAATTAGCTCTTCGGTTCGATGCGGTCTTTGAGGGGCGATCCGGGATGCAGGATCCGACCGTCCGCTACGTGGTCTTGGCATTATTAATGATCGCTGTCGGCTTTGCGTTTAAGTTGTCACTTGTCCCCTTCCATTTCTGGTGTCCGGATGCCTTTCACGGGGCACCTGCGGAAGTCGGCGGATTTCTTTCGATTGGCTCAAAGGCGGCGGCGTTTGCCTTGCTGGTTCGCTTGACCATGAGTCTTGGGGGATACGGGAGTGGGTTACACGGGACCGGTACATTAAACTCGTTGTCGCTGTCGGTCGGTTTGGGATTAGGGATTTTGGCGATCGCCACGACGACGTTTGGAAATCTGGCGGCGTACTCGCAACAGAACATCAAACGAATGCTGGCCTATTCGACAATTGCCCACGCAGGATACATGCTGATGGCCGTTTCTGCCCTGTTGGTCTTACAGAGCGTCCAATCGGATGCCCCGTTCCAGTTGGCGCATCCCGAAGGTGCGCCGCGGGCGATGGAAGGTCTGCTGTATTATCTCTGCGTTTATCTGTTTATGAATCTGGGCGCGTTCTCGATCGTCGCCTTAATTCGGAATCAGACCTTTTCCGAAGAGATTGATGATTACCGGGGGGTCGCTCAGCAGGCCCCAATCCTGGCGATCTGTATGGCAATTTGTATGTTCAGTCTGGTCGGAATTCCCCCTTTAGGCGGATTCTACGGAAAAGCCTTTATTTTTGCCTCGGTCTACGAAGCCACCAATGTTCATTGGTTCATGTGGCTGGTGCTGGGGGCGGGGGGACTGAATACGGTCATCAGCTTGTTTTACTACCTGCGTGTGGCAAAAACGATGTGCATCGACCTGCGACCGACCGGGGCGGCCGAGATTAGTATGCCTGCCAGTTCGTCACCGGCCCTGTATGTGATGCTGGTTGCCGGAATGGTCGTATTTTTGGGGATCGTGATCAATCCGCTGTCCGTCGTTGCCCGGAACGCTGCACACGCCTTCTTTTAGAGTTTAAGATGTGGGAATTCGGATAATGAAGTGGGCAGCTGGGATGTCCGACTCTGTAACTTGATGATCTCCCCGTTGGCCGCGTTTCATTCTCACATTGCTGGATTACTCATGTCGCTCGTGCAACAAAACGCCAAATTGAATCAGATTCTGATCGAACTGGGTCGTAGCCTGCTTCAGTACGTCGGACATTGTTCATCCTGGTCCAGCCGGACTCAAGCCGCCCTGGAACAAGAGTTTCCCAAGCTGGTGGCGATTCAGCAGGAACACGTTGCACAACTGTCCGCCTTATTGACCGAGCGTCGCTGGCCCGTCGATTTTGGCGGTTTTCCCGCAACCTATACGGACCTGCATTTTCTCTCGCTGAGCTATCTTTCCAAACTCATCCTCAAAAATCAGCAAGCGATCATTGGGCACCTTGAGCAGGTACAACACGAGCTTGCTGATGATGCTGAGGGGGCAACACTGGTTGCCGAGGTGTTGAGTTCCGAGCGACAGCTGACCGCGCGCTTGCAGGAATTAACCAGTGCAGCATCCGGTACAGCAGCCTGAGCGATGCTCGCGTTGTCAGGATTGTGCCGCTCGAACAGGCCCGTCATGGCCAGCCCACAACGAACACATCAAAGTTCGGCTTCGTCCATCGCCCGAGAGTCTTTGATCCCCCTGTGAAAAGGAGAATTCTTGTGGAGTGGATTGATACCCATTGCCATCTCGACGAAGACGCGTTCACGCAGGATTGTGCGGATGCCGTGCAACGAGCGGTGGATGCGGGCGTGGTCGCGATGGTGGCGATCGGGATTACCCTCGACAGCTGTCGGCGCGTGCTCGAACTCACACAACGCTTTCCGCAGGTGTATGCCGCAGTCGGGCTGCATCCCAATTATGTTTCGGCCGCCCAGCCTGACGACTGGAACCAGATTGTGGAATTGGCGAAGTCTCCCAAGGTCATCGGTTTGGGCGAAACGGGTCTGGATCAGTATTGGGATCATTCTCCGCTGGAGTTGCAGGTAGACTATTTTGATCGTCATCTGGAATTATCGCAGCAGACGGGTTTGCCATTTATCGTGCATTGCCGCAATGCCGAGGAACAAGTGGTGACACAGCTGCGTCGACAGGCATCGCGCTCGCCGCTGAATGGGGTGATGCACGCCTTTTGTGGTTCTGCAGAAACGGCGGCGGCGTGTCTGGAACTGGGGATGTATTTGTCGATTGGTGGGATGGTCACGTTCAAAAAGAACGAAGCACTCCGTCAAGTGGCCGCGACAATTCCGCTCGATCGGTTGCTGGTGGAAACCGATGCCCCCTATCTGGCTCCCACCCCCTTTCGGGGCAAACGGAACGAACCGGCCCACGTCCGCCTGACGGCAGCCTGCCTGGCAGAGCTGGACGGAGTGAGTAAGGAAGAGATTGCTGGTGCCACAACCGCTAATGCCCGGCGACTGTTTCGACTTGCCTAACCCGGATTATTCATGATTATCAAATGAAAAGACCTCCATG
>JBIKZJ010000548.1:0-3742 GCA_044354755.1 Schlesneria sp.
TTCAGGTTCACGCAGATGGCTGAAAGGAAATGACGGAAATGGCGGAAATGACGGAAAGGGAAAGTGGGGACGTTGACGAGTTTCGGTCCCTGATCCGTTCCCCTTGAAGGCCAGGATGATCAGACAGTCCGGGTCTCGACTGCCTTCGTGGCCCCCTGCTCGCAGAAGCGTTCAAGCAAATTCCTGGAAGACGGCAATCGATCCGTGAATCACACTTTTTTCAAAAAATGTGAAGATTGTGGACCACGAATCAAACGAATCGCACGAATGAGAAAAGAAAAAATTCGAGAAAACTGAAAACGGAATATGCGACTCAGGGCTTGGCGAGGTATCGATCAAACCAGTCGGCAAAGAGGATGAGATCCTTACCAAGTTCGAGCCAGCCATGTCCCTGCCCTTTTCTGACCACCAGTTCGCAGGGGACGTTAGCCTCTTTCAGCTTTTCGATCATGATCTCGGCCTGCTGAATCGGAACGAGTGTGTCCGCATCCCCATGAATGATCAATGTTGGCGGGTCATCATTCGAGGCGTGCGTCACGGGAGAGATCTTCCGGCCGATTTCCAGCAAACGAGATTCTTCGGTAATCGGAACAAACGAATTGTTTGTGGTATTCAGTTCGTGGAAGTCAAATGGGGCACGAAAGTTTTTGAGTACTCCGCGACCAAGGGCAATCTCACCCGTTTTGCCATAATTCAGAAAGTCTGTTGGCGGAAAAAAACAGGCGACCGCTTGCACGCGACTGGATTCGCGGTCGATGGGGTCTTTGGCCTTGGGGTCACCCAAAGTTCCTGCGGTTCCCTGCATCAGCGACAGATGGCCTCCTGCCGACCCGCCACAAATCCCGATCCGGTTTGGATCAATTTGATATTGTTTCGCACGACTGCGAATGAACCGAATTGCACGATGCATGTCTTCCACCACTTCCGGGATGGTAAACTTGGGCTGACTCCCGTGGACCACCGCGAACACGGTATAGCCTCGTTTCAAGTATTCCTCCAGAAAACCTTGATTGATCGCGTCGTGCGACGAGAACCAACCGCCGCTCACACAAAACACCACCGCAGCCCCTGCTCCTGACTTTCCCTCAACCGACTTTGGTTGAAAAATATCCAGGGTCAAGGCGGTGCCGTATTTGCGTCCATAGACCACATCCTCAATCCGAGTGACTCCCTCGTCGGCGATAACGACTGCCGCGAAGAATGCGAAGACGTTTGCGAAAAAAAACGAGGTTCTCAGACCTGTGAAACACCGGTGCATGATGTTCTCCAAAAATTTGCAGGTGGAAATAAGAGGAAATGGGAGCGGTTCCAATCGCAGCTTTTCAGCAGCTTAAGCCAAAGTCGATTGCTTTCGCAATTCAGATCACGTTGCGATTTGTGATGGGAATGCAGAAGAACCGAATGAATCAGAGCTCAATTCCATCCGGAATGACCCGCGTCAACCGAAAAACCTGTCCCCCTCCAGTTCGGGGACTGGCTCATTTTTCCCGCGACAAAGTGAAGATCCGCCAAATCGCTCAAACCATTCACTCATCGTTTTGCCGGGAAAACTGTCCCTGTCCCCCTCACATCGCTGTGAACGGTTACGGTCGGCCAGATTGCAGCCTTTACAGGCCTTTCCTGTTCCTGCTACACAAACTTGAAACCGAGTTTTTTGGGAGCGGGTTGATGCGGGAAAATGGTCAGAAAATGGAATCGCTGGATGCCGTTCGAGGCATCGGAGCTTTTGTTGTGATGTGGCACCACCTCGTTTTAGGATTTCAACCGAACTGGAAATTCGACCTCTCGTTGGCGACACCCCCATGGATTCGCGTTTGGTATCATGGCGATTTCGCGGTTCACGTATTTTTTGTGTTGAGTGGTTTTGTGCTTTCCTACTCGTTTGTGAAGAGTGGAAACATGGACGTTTTACGTGCCGCTGCCGTAAAACGATATTGGCGATTGTTCTTGCCCGTTGCGGTGTCGATCCTGATTTCCTACTTACTATTTATTGCGGGTACGTATGCAAATCGGGACGCTGCGAGGTTCATGCATCAGGAGGATTCCTCATGGCTCAACCGATGGTTCGCATTTCCCCCCTCATGGATGGGTGCCATTGCAGAAGCCTTTTATGGCGCATTTTTTCATTATGAAGTGAGTCAAACTTATAATTCCAGCCTTTGGACGATGCAAACCGAATTTCTCGGGTCATTTTTCATTTTCGCATTCCAGGGATTGACGCGCGGGTTACGGTGTCGCCCCCTGATTTTTCTCTTACTTTGCATCGTGTTTCAGCGGCAACGACAACTTTGGATGATTGACTTCCTGGCGGGCGCAGCGATTTGCGACCTGTTTCACTCGCAGCGATTGTGGATACCGTCACCGATTGGACTAGGGCTCGCCGCATTCGGAGTGCTGCTCGCCGGAACCAGCCCAGCCTGGTTGATTTCGACGATCGGAGATCCTCTGATTCCCGATTGGATGTGGAATTATATTCCGATGCTCAGTGCCCTATTGGTGATTTTAGGGGTTCTGTGGTCCCCCTTTCTACAGCGGCAACTTTCCACTGGTCCCTTACTTCTGCTGGGGCGGATGTCATTTCCTCTGTACCTGATTCACTTACTTGTGGAATGCTCGCTCGGTTGCCGCGTGTACCTTTGGGTCGTTCGCGATGCGGGCTTTTCTCACAATTCGGGATTTATCGCAGCATCGCTGGCCACGATCGCTGTGTCACTGGGACTGGCCTGGATCGGTTCATTCACCGTTGAACCCCAGTCCATTGCGCTCGGCCGTTGGGTTTACGCACGTTGGTTTCAGCCCCTGAAATCGGCTGACAAGGACCTTCATTTGACAAAACCGACCGAGAATTGAGAGGAGGGGACTTGCGAGGCGAGAAGATCGCTTTCGCAGGCCATTCGTCCAGCTAGTATTTGGGGAAGATAGCCGGAGTCGGAAAGCGTTCTTCCAGATTGGGGGACCCCTCGTTGAGGTATTCTTCGCGTGGCACTTCCACCAGTGGCCAGCTTGCAGGGCGGACACGGACAACTCGGCCGGGGCGGATCCCTTCAATGATGAGGTCGGTCTCAAAACGGATCTGGATGCCACTGCTCCCTAACGGGACAGCTCCGTCGGACTTGGTGACCTCCAAGAGGGATCCCATCGAAGCCATGTGGTTTGGTCCGTAGGCACCGTGGTTATGTTTCAACGTGTTCTCGACCGCATTCATCATCGCGGGGACACCCTTTTGGAAATCGGCGTACAGGGAATCGTTCATCCCGCCGAATAAGGTCGCCGTCACCTTCGCCCGGCCAAACTTGCCATATTCGACAGTATCGACCCAAGCGGGCATCCAGCGACTCTTGATCAGGGCCTTGTGGACCTCGGACTGGTTTTGACCGGCACGCTGCATGGCGGTCTCATCCAGCCAGATATCCGAAATGTGGAACCGAATGAACACGCCGTCCGGGGTCGGTTGCCAGTTGAGTCCCAGCAGGACCGCCTGGTCGTCGAGAGATTTCTTGCCACTGGCAGGCCAGATCCCCTCAGCGATCAAGTCTTCGAGCCCGAGGCATTCGCGGCCGCGCCAGATTCGGATGGCGGGATCGAAGGTCATCGTTTGCTCGCTCTCCTTGCCCTCCCCCCCGGCCTTCGGTCCGAGACGGGCCACGATCATCCCCTGATTCTGCTGCAGGTCGACTTGTTTGAGCTTCCAGACTTGGCCCTCACGCAGGCAGTGGCTCGGCTCGTCCTCGAGCAGCAATAC
>JBIKZJ010000550.1:0-3739 GCA_044354755.1 Schlesneria sp.
GAGACGAACCTGCTTACTATCAATGGCCTTCCCGACAAAAACGTCGGTTCGGATCATTTGCCTTTGGTTTTTCGTTTAAATTTGGAATAGGACGTATACCATGTCAGAACCAACCCGCAATCTTTGCCCAGCCACGAAGATTAACGTACTCTCGCCCATTGCGATTCTCCGGCAACAAGCGACGTATTTGCGAGAGGCAACTCAAGGAATTCTCGAAGTAGAGGTCGCGGTTGTAAAAGGCGATCCCTGGACAATAACCTCATTTTGGATTATCGCACCGGCACTTAATCGCTATCGTTTTGAGCTGTTTAAGATCGCGCACCGATATTCTGATCTCTATCCCGTTGACGTATCTTGTGATGGTTTGTTTAATGACTTGCGAGAGGGAGACTATTCGAATTTGTTGGTAACCAATCTTGAAACGTATAATCCATTTGTCAATACGTATTTTGAGTTGGATCACCCTCCGGTCGAGGTACCGTCTGGTCCGATGGCTGATACGGTCCGGGTCGTCGCATCATCTCAAGACGAGTTTATGCTATTACTAGAAAAGATTCTGGCATCTACTCGTACGGAAAGAACTCTTCATTCACTGATCGCGCGAACGAATGATATGGGATTGGAACCGGTCGGACGGTGAGCGAACTCCATGACGACACGGCATCCCGCCAAAACAGGCAACGTATGATGTTTGGTCGTGATGGGATGGTGTGAAACGCGAACAGAAATCGATTTTGATCCGTTTCGCTCTCTTTCCGCTCGGATTCCGTCTGGCGACTTCGGACACCGCGATCACGTGGACACCGCGATCACGTGCTCGTGGCAGTTCGCCAAAACGAGCATTTTTCAATTTGCGACAAACGAAGTTGCCGTGGAAGTTGTGGTCTGTGGCGTAAACCGGCAGAATTCGGGGCACGATTTGTCCCCTGAACCATGCTTACTTTGCGCAAAGTCATTCATGATCCTGCTCGCTCAATCTTCCAGTGTGCCACTTCAGTGGTTGGATGTGCTAATCCTCGTCGTCAGCATTGTCGGTGTAACCGGCTTTGGAATGTGGATTGGACGCAAGGAAGAAGACACCACCGACTATTATCTCGCCGGAAAAACCGTCGCCTGGTGGGCGGTGGCGGGTTCCATCTTTGGCACGAATATCAGCTCGCATCACATGGTGGGGATGATGGGGGCCGGGCTGAAAGAAGGATTCGCACAAGCGAACTACGAGTTTGGAGCCATCTTTGGCCTGCTCATGCTCTGCTACTTCTTTCTGCCGTTCTATCGGCGAATGGGGCTCTACACACTGTCCGAGTATCTCGGTCGCCGATTCGATGACCGCAGCCGCCTGGTCTATTCGATCACCAATATGGCGTTCCTCTTGATTCAGATGGTCGGCACCATGATTCTGGGGGCGCTCACCATCGCGACTCTGACCGCCGATTCCCCTTATGCCGTCAGCTATGAAATGGCGATTTGTCTGCTGGCGGCCGTCTCGGCCGCGTACACTTTCTATGGCGGGCTGAAAGCGGATATTTTTAATGATGTCGTGCAAAGCGTGCTGCTGCTGATTGGGAGCGGATTGCTGGCAGTGCTGGCCATCTGGCATCCCAACGTTGGGGGATTGTCGGGACTGCTCGAAAAACAGCCGGAAAAGTTTCACGTCTTTTTCGAGGCGAGTCACCCCGAACTCCCCTGGAGTGGCGTCATGAGTGGACTGATGGTGCTCCACCTGTACTACTGGGGAACGAATCAGTTTATCGTGCAGCGAACGCTGGGGGCACGCAGCGATTGGGATGCACGCATGGGGACCGTCGCGGCCGGATTTTTCAAATTGTTGATTCCGTTTCTCTGTATCGTGCCGGGGATGGCTGCGGGCTACATTCTGGCGATTGATCCCGCGACGGAAAGTGACACTGCATTTGCTGGCCTGACGCGGGCCCTGTTGCCGGCGGGGTATGGGTTAGTGGGACTGGTCATGGCGGGACTGGTCGCTGGGATTCTTTCGACGATCGATTCGATGATGAACTCGACCGCGACGCTGTTCACTTTTGATATTTACAAGAAGTACATCCAGCCCAAGGCTGCGGAAAAGCGGCTGATTTGGGTCGGTCGTGCGGCGATGATGTTGATGGTGAGTGTGGCCATCTGGTTGTCCCTGTACTTTGGTCAAACCAAAGGGGGGATCTTCAATCGGATGGCGGATTATAACGCGTATCTGGTTCCCGGTGTGATTGTCGCGTATATGGCCGGGATGCTGCTGCCGTATGTGACGCGAACGGCGGCGTTCCTTTGTATTCTGGCTGGGCCCCTCTTTTCCATTCTGTTTGATCGTGTGGCACAATTCGGATTTGGGCATGCCCTGCAGGCGTTTCATCGGGCAGGACTGGTGACGCTCGCCTGCGTTGTCATGGTGCTGCTGGTCAGCACTGTCACGCAGCGTGAACGAGATGCCGAACGAGAACAATTTACCTGGGGTCGTTTTCAACCAGAACCAAAAACCGCTGCCGACCTGCGGCGGGCCTGGTGGTTCGATGACCGACTCTGGGCAGCGCTGCTGGTGGTCTGTACGCTGGGAATGTGCTGGTTCTTCCGGTAGACACGAGCCGATCTGATTCTAAACTGGCGGACAATCCTTTGAGGACACCCTGAATCATGAAACCCATTGCCACACACCAAAGTCGATGCCATGCGGGAGTCGCTCGTGGTGAGATTACTCCACTGGTAGGGATTTATCATCGGATGTGGGGAGCCGCCGTTCACGACCGATCGACGGGCGTTCATCGGCCCTTGACCGCGACGGCCCTGTACTTAAAGAGTCTGAACGAGGATGGTCCACCGGCACAGGTGATGATTGCAGTGGATCACTGTTTGTTGTGGCCGACGGAAATGAATCAGTTGCTCGATTCGGTCAGTCAGGCGACCGGGCTCGGTCGTGATTCGCTGGTGGTTTTCTTTTCCCATACACACGCGGCTGGGCTGATGGGACTGGAGCGAAAAGATTTGCCGGGGGGCGAACTGATCGAACCGTATCTCGCAGAACTCTCAATAAAAATTGCAGAACTGGTGAACGAAGCCCAGCGTCAGCCGGTCGTGGCCCGTATTGTTTATGGTCGGGGATTATGCTCCCTGGCGACGCATCGAGATTTCTATGATTTCGATCGTGGCTACTACGTTTGTGGTTACAACCCGTCGGGTGAGGTTGACACCACGGTGGTGGTGGGCCGAATTACTGCCGAGTCGGGTGAGCTACTGGCAACCTTGGTTAATTATGCCTGCCATCCGACGACACTCGCCTGGGACAATACCCTGATCAGTCCGGACTATCCGGGGGCGATGCGTGAGGTCGTGGAAGCGGTGACACACGTTCCCTGTCTGTTCATTCAGGGGGCTTCGGGTGATGTCGGCCCGCGTGAGGGATTTGTCGGGGATGTCGAGGTGGCTGACCGGAATGGGCGTCAGTTGGGCTATGCCGCTTTGGCGGCGTTCGAGGCACTTCCCCCGGTGGGAAACGAGTTTGTCTACCTGGGGCCGGTCGTTTCTGGAGCCACGATTGGGACTTGGGGCTACGTTCCGGAATCCGTGGCTCGAATCGCTCAGGCCGCGAAATGGATCACGCACCGCAAAACAATTTCGCTCGCTTATCGGAGTGACCTACCCTCCAAAGCCGAATTGGAACAGGAAGAATTGCAGTTTCGGGCGGAAGAGCAGTCGGCAATCGAACAAGGGGATTCCGAGCGGGCTCGCG
>JBIKZJ010000551.1:0-3731 GCA_044354755.1 Schlesneria sp.
GGGGGATGATAGGTTGCATTGTGGTGCTGATGGAGGAGGACAATACCGACAACTCCGCCATCGCCCGCGGTCACGAAGCACTCGACAGAACCGTTCGCGACAAATTGGCGGAAGTCCTGGGAACGCTAAGCATCAGCAAGTCCGAGCCGTCCGACGGGGACATCGCGGCCCTCACGGACCAGATTGGCAAGGCCGTGGAAAGCGCGGTGGGCCACGGCGTGTCCGTCTGGGATTGGATTGTCGGCTTCGGCAACATGGACGACCAGGTCGGAAGCGCTTTGTTCAAGTTTTCCCACAAACAACTGGAAGACTCAGGTGGCGTATCCATCCCCTTCAGCCGGAGGTGGGACAACGAAGGGGACTGGGAGTTATTTGGCCATATTCGGGCCACGCCCATTCGGCGACCAGTGCCACCTCAGCCCAAGTGCTGCGACGAACTGAATCGAAAAATCAAGGAATTGGAACGCCTCCTTGCCGAGCACGGCAAGCGGCTCGCCCGAATTGAGGCGGATCTCAAGGCTCAGTCCAAAGGTTTCGCCGCCGCCCAAGTCCGCGACAAAATCCCGAAGGGGGACAAACATGGTTGAGATCGTGCTTGCGACCGCACGCACTCCGCATCGCCCAACAAGCGATTCAAGCCGACACGGACAAGCGGCGGGTTTTCGGCGTGCGAAGGTCTTTGGCTTCGTTGATCGTCTGTCGTTACTCGCGCTGCTCGTCCGTGCGGCTTAACCTGTACGTTCGGAGAGGGAAGATGACTCCAACGATCCCATCCGCTGCGCTTCTCACATCGGTGCCTCTGGAGCATCTCATTGACGGTCGCGATGTCTGCTCAGCCGAGGGAAAAGTCGCGTTCGGAAGCCGAGCATGGCAAGTGTTCCGAGATTTGGATGCCATTCGGAAGGGCGAACCCGTAAATGTCGATATCTACGCCTCTCACGCCGATGACCCCTTTACGTTCGAGGCAACTTGGCAGGCCAGCTATGCGGGGCATGTCGAAAGCATCGGTGGTGCGCATCCTGCGGGTATGCGCTATCGACCCCCTTCTACGCGCCAATACGCAAACGACAACGATGGCTTTTGGGCGGTATTTTGGGAGGTTGAATTGTTGCGAGAACTCCCGCCGAAGGACCGAATCCGAATCGAAAAGTTCTGCGGGCTTGGAAATCGCCGGGGTTTTACGCGTGGTTTCGTTCCAGAAGGGCCGTTACTGGTCGAATGCCCAACGTAGCGCGGGGAGAAACCCATGGTCTGGCGTTTTGTTGTGTTCGGTTATGAATGCAAAGGGGGCATGGAACATGAAGGGGATACGTTGCATTAACGGCCAAGAAACATGTTGAACCCACGATCTCGTTTCCAGAACTCGCATTCGGGTAATAAAATTGCCGAACATAACGACCGACGCGAGTGTTGTACCGCGAGCTGACATGTTCCGATCATTTCGATAAACTGTCTCGATGGACTCAGTTTACATTGAAACCACCGTTGTTGGGCATTTGGCGGGGCGTGTGTACCGCGACCCGATCGTCGCGGCGCGGCAGATGACGACGCGTTCTTGGTGGCAAAACGATTCTCTACGATTTCAGCTCTACATCTCACAACTGGTTCTGGACGAATGTGGTGATGGTGACCCTTCTGCAGCCGCAGAACGGCTGAAGGAGATCGAGACGATCGATCTACTGGCGGCTTCGGCTGAAGTTGATTTGCTGGCCGATGCCTTGATTGCGGGAAATGCGGTCCCTGCATCGGCGCCGCGGGACGCATTCCACATCGCCATTACGGCGGTGAACGGTATACAATACATGTTGACATGGAATTTCAAGCACATTGCCAACGCATCGCTTCGAGAGCGAATCGAAGGGATCTGTCGCGATGCGGGATTTGAACCGCCGATTATTTGCACACCTGAGGAACTGATGGGGGCCGATGATGGTTTATGATTTCATCACCGAAGAAATTCGCGCGATTCGACGTCGCCTCGCTGCACGATTCGACAACAACGTCGATCGGATAGGGGACGACTTGCGTCGGCGGCAAGCTGCGTCGGGCCGACGAGTCGTGCAATTGCCGAAGCGCCCACCGCGCAACATCGGATCGCCGAACAAGGCGGTCCAGCCGAGTGAGTACACCGGCTGAACTTTAACGTTCCGGGCAACTCAAACCTTTCAGGAGAGAACATACCAGACGGACCCAACGTTGACCAACTTCGCCAGTTGTACCAGTCCGACCGTGCGGCGCGCGAGTTCCTCGATCATTGCGCGCAGCGTCAACGTAACCAAACGGAGACCACCGTCGATCGCGCGCTTGCTAATCTCAACCACGATGGCGGGGCATTCGTTCGCGCAGATGTCGTCCGCGTCTTCAAATCTCTCGCGGAACTCCGTTGCAGAGAGTTCATGACGGGGCGTCGAGGCCGGCCGTCGCGGTTCGTTTGGGGCACGGAAATGATCGTTGTCGGCCGCGTCGCTGCGGGAGAAGACCAGCAAATCGAACCAATCGAACAACTCGAACAGCAAACCGACGACGAGGGAACCTCGCAGGAGTTCCTCACCCACGCGTTCTACCTACGGCCCGATGTCTCGGTCGAAATTCAACTTCCTGCAGACCTACGGCCGGACGAAGCCGAACGGCTTGCGAAGTTCATCACGGCATTTGCTCCATCTTCTGAGTAGCATCGATCCGAGAAAAATGGACCGAGGCAAATTGACGGCTCCCTCGCTGGACAAATGATGACAGTCGCGAGTCGATTTACGCGGGATGTGGTGAATGAGGATTCTTGTTGATACGAACATCGTCCTGCGATTGGCAGACAAAGGTCACCGCATGCATGCGGACGCAGTGGCTGCAGTCGACTGGTTGAATGCCAATGGTCACGAATGCGTGATCGTTCCGCGAGTGCTTTACGAGTATTGGGTCGTCGCCACGCGGCCTACCGAAAATAACGGCCTCGGGATGACGACCGCCAATACCGATCTTGCGATCTCAAAGTGGACCGTAATATTTCGCTTGCTTCTCGACGAACGGAGCGTGTTCGCCAATTGGCGCGACTTGGTTGTTGGAAACGACGTCAAGGGCAAGAATGCCCACGATGCGCGACTGGTCGCCGCCATGCAGCGCCACGGCGTGACCGAGATGCTCAGCTTTAATAAGCCTGATTTCACGCGATTCACGGCAATCCGTGTCTTCACTCCGACGGAAGTGCTGGCGGGTCAGATCACTGCCTAGTTCCGGGGGGTGGCGGAAAGGGGACAGCCGCAAGCCGCTTCCCCAACGTAGCCATCATCACTCAGCGTGATGTGGCTCCGTCGTGATCCAAACAATCTTTCAAAATCGCCGATTTCACCATCAATGCGTGTCAATCCAAGCGATCAACCTGGCAAAACGAGACCGTTCGCGGTTCCCATCAAGCCGGATTTTTCTGATGAATTTTCTGTCCGAATCTATAAAAGAAAGAGGATCGGAATTTGTTGGACGCGAACTCGAAACGATCATCGTCTCGTGAGCGAGCCTCATCACGCGGAGCGATGATGGCTACGTTGACAAATTCGCTGCCTGAACTAAAAATCAACCAAGGAAAATACATCGGAACTAAGTTAGTAAAATGACATATTAATTGGGTTAACGCGAGGCGATGACGCCCCCGTGACCTTGAACGCTCGGCTCAATCTGGACGTTGCGGGAAAGGTTGGTTCGCGTTTTGAATGACGTTCGAAGAACCCCTCACCCTAACC
>JBIKZJ010000172.1:0-12283 GCA_044354755.1 Schlesneria sp.
GGGATGCCCGACCTCAAAATCCGGGCTCGATCGGTGAATGTGATTCACCACACGATCAATAAACGATGGATGAATCGGGTCGAGATCCCCAAAATCAATCGGACGTTCTCTCGATAAGGCTGCAGAATGCGCTTTCGAATTGCCGACCTCAGGTTATACTGATTTCCGTGCGAGTGATTGAAGCTGTGGGCTGACGCTGCTGTCGTGTGGGCTGTCGTGGAGTGTGGTTATGGCGATTCATCAAGCGGATATCCGGTCTCACGAACAAGAGCATGTGGTGCAGACGGGGTGGTCTCCCTTTGTTCCAGCCGATCGAGACCTGATTCAGGTCGATCGTTCGCGACGTTGGTTTTTGCAGACCGGGTTAGCCGGAGTGGCCGGACTGTCGCTCCCCCAGATCCTGAAGCTCCAAAATCTGTCGGCAGCAGAGCCGGGGCCAAGACCGACGCGAGACAAAAAGTCGGTGATCCTCTTCTGGCTTTCCGGTGGTCCCAGTCATCTGGATATGTGGGATCCGAAACCTGCCGCCCCGGCAGAAATTCGTGGCCCCTATTCGACCATCGCCTCGAAAACACCCGGGGTTTTTCTCAGCGAGCATCTGCCGCTGCAGGCGAGCATTTCCGATAAGCTCTCGTTTCTGCGAGCGGTCGATTGCAAGACGAGTAATCACACGCCGATTACCATGCAGGCGGGAAATCCCCTCGCACGACGCACCGACGATAATAAGGACGGAGGGGGATATCCCTCGATGGGTTCGGTTGTTGCTCGATTTCGTGGAGCGAACCACCCCGACCTTCCCCCGTTTGTGGGACTGGCCCCCGCTTGGAATGCCGATGTCTGGGAATCTGGTCATCTCGGATCCGCCTACAAACCGGTCAAGGGACTGGACCTTGTCGGTAAGTTTGGGCTCCCGCAAGGGATCCAGCTCGATCGGCTGCAGGATCGGGATCGGCTACGACAGTCGTTTGATCGCCTGCGTGGGGATCTGGATAACAATCATACGCTGGAAAACCTGGACCGATATCACGCTCAAGCTTTTGAAATGGTCTCGGGTGGACATGTGCAGCGCGCCTTTGATCTGGCGGGCGAAACCGATGCGACCCGCGATTTGTATGGGCGAAACGGGATCGGTGAAAAAGCGATCCTCGCACGCCGATTGGTCGAAGCCGGTGTCACGTTTACATTGGTGAGCGGAGCTTGGGGATACTTTGATCATCATGGTGACTCGGTGCAGTGGGGCGGCATTGTCAAAGGTCTGACACCTTTGTTGCCTCAGGTGGACCGTGCCTTGTTCGGATTGGTCACCGATCTGGAACGACGGGGATTGCTGGATTCCACACTGATTCTGATGATGGGGGAATTTGGACGATCCCCGGTCATCAACAAGGATGCGGGACGCGATCACTGGACGAATGTGATGTCGATGGTGGTTGCCGGCGGAGGATTACGGCATGGCCAGGCGGTCGGGAGCACCGACGAAAAAGGCTATGATGTCAAAGACGGGTTGGTGCGACCACAGGATCTGGCCGCAACCGTATTCCGCCATCTGGATATTGATCTGAATGCACACTGGGTCAGTCCTCAGGGTCGCCCGACACCGATCGTGGTTGAGGGGGGACGGCCAATCCCGGAACTGATCTGATGAGACCCGTCCTGAGATGACATTATTGCCGATCGGGGACCGCAACCAAGATTCCTCTGGCGCCCCAGCGACTCCCTGTGTCCCCCTCCAGCCCCCGCTGGTCGGCTATTCGTGCGGCAAGTCGACACAAACCAGTTTCCCGCTGGCGTTGCGACCATAAACTCGTTTCTCGAACAGGACGGGGACAGTCCAGCAGCGACCGGTCAGAAAGGGTGAACGGGCAAGCTCTTCAAAGCCGTCGGGAGTCGCTTTGGCCAGCACCAGATTGCCGTTCTCGCTGAGGTTCAGCAATTTTCCATCCGCGATGATCAGCGACCCACATCCCAGGCCCCGTTGTTTCCAAGCGACGTTCCCCGTCTGGAAATTCAGGCAGGTCAACTGAACCACACGACCCAGATTCGAATTGCCATCGACCCCGTACAGGTATCCCTCAAACAAAATGCTGTTACTGAAATGGTTGCGCAGCTCGCGATTGGCATAGATCTGTGAGAATGACTTGCCGTCGAATTCAAAAAGTCCACAACCGACGTTGTAGGCGGACGAGATGAAAATCTGGTTTCCCTCAATAATCGGTGTTGTGGCATTCGTACGGAAGGGAGATGGCCAAGGCTGAAACGCGACTTCCGTTCCGGTTTCCAATGTCGTGATTCGTAAGCCTTCACAGTCGAGTGTCGCTGCATATTTTGCTGCGGGGCCTGCCGGAAAGATCGCGGCCGAGCCGTAGCCCGCTTGGTGTTTCTCGGTCTGCCAGTTCTTTTTTCCGGTCTGTTTGTTGTACGAAACGACCCGTCCCGCTTCTAGAATCAATTGATCACCCGCAATGACGGGGGAACTGGAAAAGCCCCATTCGGGACATCCCACATCTAAGTCTTGTTGCAGCAGGACTTCCCATTGGACTTTTCCCGTTTCCAGATTCAACGAGTAGAGCTGGCCGGTTTTGCCGAGAGTGAAGACCGAATCCCCATCAATCGTAGGAGTTGTCCCAGGTCCCCCTTCGTGCAGATTATCGTTGAGTTCGCAGGGATAGCGATGCGTCCAGATTTCCTTGCCTGTCTGGGAATCGAGGCACCAGACAATTTCTTCTCCGTCGACGTGCCCCATCGTCAGCAGTCTACCTCGAGAAATCGAAATCGAACTAAAACCGATGCCGATTTGTCGCGACCACGCCACCGGCAAGCCGTCTGCGGGCCACGTCGATTTCCAGCCGGTTTCCCGCGAAATGCCATCTCGATGGGGACCCATCCAATTCGGCCAACCGGCCTTGGCAGTGGCCTTGGCAATGGATTCGGCATCCGGGTCGGCGGCGGGGACGCTGCTCACGAGGCCACTCGCCAGCAAGAGCATAATCGCAAGCAGGGAATGACGCAGCATCAAATTCAACTCCTCGGTATTCTTGGTATTCGGACACTTGGTATCCGGTTGGTTGTCTCGCCCTCTAGTATTCAAAGATTGTCGCTACGAATCAAATAGGTCCGCTGGGGTAACGAACAAAGGGTAGGGGGGTGAACCAAGGCGACGTACCGGGACAAGACCTTTGACGTGCCAGGGGATCAACATTGGTCTTGCATCGATTTCGACCAGCGTGCATAAAATGGCATGTTATAACGCTGATCTGGGATCGTGTTCCGGGTGGCTTGATTGTTGGTGGCTTTGAGGATCAGGAAGATAACCTCGTGCCGATTGTGGAATTACTGCGGCGGATCCCCTGGCACGTCTTCGGCTGCGCTGTGGCACTGCTCGTGATCGGCTTGACCGGGATTGCCCGCGCAGATCAACTCAACGACGGACCCGATCTCTTTTCCAAACAAATCACTTGGGCGATCGCCGCCCTGCCGGCGTTGGCTCTGGCCCTGTTCATCCCTTATCGGACCTGGAAACCGATCGGACACCTGCTATTTTTTGCTTCGCTCCCCCTACTGATCGTTGTGCTGTTCATGGAAAAGCGAGGGGGAGCTCGCTGCTGGATTCAACTCGGATTTTTCGATCTACAGCCCTCAGAAATCGTGAAACTTACCTTCATTCTGGCGCTGGCTCAATACCTGATGTATCGAGATAACCTCGTCCGATTCACCGGAATATTGGCGCCGTTCGTGTTGACGCTGGTTCCGTTGGGACTGATTCTGCTCGAACCCGATCTTGGTTCGGCACTGCTGTTTATTCCCGTTCTGTTTGCGATGCTCTTCGCCGCCGGAGCCCGTTGGCGACATCTGGTTTGCGTGGCACTATTGGGGCTGATGATCTCGCCCTTCTTCTGGGTCAAAATGAGTGCCGAACAGAAGTCGCGGATTACCGCCCTGTTCTCGCAGGTCGACCGTGGCCCTAATCCGGGTGGTGACCGCTGGCATCAGCATCAGTCCAAGGTCGTGATCGCCCTCGGGGGACTGCAGGGGAGTGAATTCTCAGGAGCCAAAATTGATGACCCGGACGCCTATCGGTTGTTTGCGGCCCAGACCGACTTTGTCTTTTGCCTGATCGGCGAGCGCTGGGGATTTATTGGTGCCTCCCTGAGTCTGCTGCTGTACCTCGTGTTCTTCGCCCTGGGACTGCAAATCGCCGCCCGAACGGACGAGCCATTCGGGCGGTTGATCGCAGTCGGGATCGTCACGTTGTGGGGAACCCAGACCATTATCAACACCGGAATGACGGTCGGCTTGCTCCCCGTGATCGGGATTACACTGCCACTCATGAGCTACGGTGGTTCCAGCCTGCTGATGACAGCGATCAGTCTCGGCCTGCTGCTGAACGTCGGTGCCCGGCCAGGCTATGAAGTGGCGGGTGAACCCTTTCAGTTCGAATGACAGAGGGTTGATCATGGTCGCCGTCGCCCAAGGATCAAAAATTCGTGCCGAAATTCCTGCATGAACTCGGTGCAACTCCGGCGATTCGCTTGCAGTCTGGTCGCGACTGCTTTCTACTCTAAGGGAACCATTTTCCTGGAGGGATTTTTTGATGCGTCAACTGCTGCTGCTGACATTCTGCCTGAACGTTTCGAGCTTGCTGCTGGCGGGCGACTCGCCCCAATTTCGTGGTCCCGATGGCGATGGACATTCCAACGAAATTCATCTCCCTTTGACGTGGAATGAAGCGGAAAACATTCGCTGGAAAGCGGACATCGAAGGACTGGGCTGGTCGACCCCCTCGATCAGTGGCAACGAGGTCTGGCTCACCACGGCACTCGACGCAGGAAAATCGCTGCGGCTGATCTGCCTGGAAAAAGAGACCGGTGCGGTACGTCATGACGTGGAAATCTTCCACCATGAGGAACCTGGTCCGATCCATGGCAAGAACAGCTATGCTTCCCCTTCGGTCGTCATCGATGGTGATCGACTCTTCGTCCATTTTGGCAAGCTGGGAACCGCCTGCCTGGACCGTCAAGCGAAGCTCATCTGGAAGACCGAACTGAAATACAATCATCGCCATGGACCTGGAGGAAGCCCTGTCGTCTTCGAGGACCTGCTGATCCTGGCCTGTGACGGAACCGATGTCCAGTACGTGACGGCACTCAATAAAAAAACCGGCGAAGAAGTCTGGAAAACCTCGCGTGATGGAAAAATGGCCTATTCCACCCCCCTGATCATTCAGGTCGATGGAAAACCACAACTCTTAAGCACTGGTGGTGAATGGGCGATCAGCTACGCACCAAAAACGGGTGAAGAACTGTGGCGGTTCCGTTATCCGCTCGGTTATTCGAATGTCCCTCGTCCGGTTTACGGTCAAGGGCTGGTGTTTGTCTGTTCGGGCTATGACAACCCCTGGATTTATGCGGTTCGCCCCGACGGAACCGGTGATGTCACCGAATCACATCTCGCCTGGAAACTCGATCGGGGAGCTCCCTTGAATCCGTCACCTCTGCTCGTCGGAGCCGATCTTTATCTGGTCGATGACAGTGGCGTTGCCACATGTCTCGACGCCAAGTCCGGCAAACAACACTGGAAAAAACGAGTCGGTGGCAATTTTACCGCGTCACCGCTGTTTGCCGAAAACCGGATTTATTTGCTGGATGAAGCGGGGAAGACTTATGTCATCGCCCCAACCCACGACGAATATCAGGAACTCGCGGTCAACGAACTTCCTGGCCGCACGCAGGCCACAATTGCGGCAGCAGACGAATCGCTGTTTCTCAGGACCGACAAAAGCCTTTATCGGATTCAAACTCCGCGTAAATAACTCATATCCGGCCTCGGCCGCAATCAGCATTCGTTCCTACCGCCGGGGGGTTGCCTCGGCGGTGGGAATCATGACAAGAACCAGACCAAGAGCACCCGGACCCGTTGTCGCGGTTCTTGGGGGATTGTTTTCCCGTCCTTGTTCCCGTGTACTTGTACTTGTCCGTTGGCCGACCCTTCACCTGTGTCCTCTCACCTGACTCATTCGGAGAACTTTCATGACCTCCACAACAATCGCTCCACCCAAAGTTCGTCAAACCAAGATGCTGATCGGTGGTCAGTGGCAAGAATCCCAGGGCGGGAAAAGCTTCGCCACCATCAATCCGGTCAACGAAACCGTGATTGCCCAAGTTCCCGACGGCAACGCTGCCGATGTCGATGCTGCAGTCAAAGCGGCTCGAACCGCGTTTGAATCCGGTCCCTGGCACACGATGGATGCCCGCGATCGGGGCCGGTTAATGAATAAACTCGCCGACCTCATGGAATCGAATCTCGATGAACTCGCCGGACTGGAAACGCTCGACAACGGCAAGCCGATCAGTGACTCCAAAGCCGCCGACCTGCCGCTCGCGATTGATTGCCTGCGGTATTATGCCGGTTGGGCGGATAAGCTCACCGGTGACACCATCCCGGTCCGAGGCAATTACTTCTGCTACACCCGCCGGGAACCGGTGGGAGTCGCAGGTCAGATCATCCCCTGGAACTTTCCAATCCTGATGGCCGCCTGGAAGTGGGGTCCGGCACTCGCCGCAGGCTGTACGGTCGTCATGAAACCGGCAGAACAAACGCCGCTCAGCTGTCTGCGGATGGCGGAACTGGCTCAGGAAGCGGGCTTCCCTGACGGAGTCATCAATGTCGTGACCGGTGATGGCAAGACCGGAGCTGCGATCGTGAAGCATCCGGGAGTCGACAAGATCGCCTTTACCGGTCATTACGAAACCGCACAAAAAATCATGGTCGACGCCGCCGGAACCTTGAAGCGGCTCACCTTCGAATTAGGGGGCAAAAGCCCCAACGTGGTCTTCGCCGATGCCGACATTGACGCGGCGGTGGCCGGTGCCGAGTTTGGCCTCTTCTTCAATCAAGGGCAGTGCTGCTGTGCCGGCTCGCGACTGTTTGTCGAACAATCGATCTACGAAAAATTCGTCGAAAAAGTGGTCGCCCGAGCCAAGACCCGCCACCTGGGTGACCCCTTCGACACCCAGACGACTCAGGGGCCGCAAGTCGACCATGATCAGTTTACGAAGATCATGAGCTACATCGACAAAGGAAAGTCCGAAGGGGCCCAGTGTTTGACCGGTGGTCGTCGATTTGGCGAGAAAGGCTTCTTCATCGAACCGACCGTTTTTGGCAATGTCACCGACAGTATGTCGATCGCCCGCGACGAAATCTTCGGACCGGTCCTCAGTATCCTCCCCTTCAAGGATGCCAACGAGATCATCGAACGTGCCAACAGCACCTATTACGGTCTGGCAGCAGCCGTCTGGACCCGTGACGTGGCCAAAGCCCACAAATTTGCCGCCAGTGTCCGGGCGGGGACCGTCTGGATCAACTGCTATGACGTTTTTGACGCAGCCGCTCCTTTTGGTGGATTTAAAATGAGTGGTATGGGGCGTGAGTGTGGCGAAATCGCACTTTCCAACTACACGGAACTGAAAACCGTCACCATGAGTTTGACATAGGACTACAATCTTTCCGTACTGCGGAATCTGAGTATTGTCCGAACGGAAAAACATCATGTCGGGTTTGATCTTATTGACAGGCGCCACTGGGTATATCGGCGGACGCCTGCTTTCCTTGTTAGAGCAGCAGGGTAAGTCAGTTCGTTGCCTGACGCGTCGACCGGGTGCGCTCGCCGCACGGGTTTCGTCGACCATCCAGGTGGTCGGCGGTGACCTGCTCGATCGCGAGTCCCTCTCGAATGCCTTCGAGGGGGTCGAAACCGCTTTTTACTTTGTCCACTCGATGGGTGCCGATCGCGACTTCGAAGAACAGGACCGACTCGCCGCACGCAATTTTGCCGAAGCCGCGTCGCTCGCGGGTGTCCGGCGAATCATCTATCTCGGCGGACTGGGGAACCCGGATCACGAACTCTCGAAACATCTTCGTAGCCGCCAAGAGACAGGTGACGTGCTTCGTCAATATCATCCACAGATCATCGAGCTACGCGCTTCGATCGTGATCGGCTCAGGAAGCCTTTCTTTCGAGATGATCCGGGCACTCGTCGAACGACTTCCGGTCATGATTTGTCCTCGCTGGGTCCGGATTCGAGCCCAGCCGATCGCGATTGAAGATCTGCTCGCCTACTTGCTCGAGACGTTAGAAATCCCGATCGATGCCTCACAAGTTTACGAAATTGGAGGTCCCGATCAGGTCTCGTACGGCGAGATCATGCAGGAATATGCCCGTCAGCGCGGCCTGATCCGGTTCATGATTCCCGTCCCCTTTTTAACTCCCTATCTCTCGAGCCTGTGGCTGGGACTGGTGACACCGCTGTATGCCCGCGTCGGACGGAAGCTGGTCGAAAGCCTGCGGAATCCGACGTTGATTTCCAACAATCTCGCCGCGACCACATTCTCCGTTCATCCTCGTTCGGTCCGCGATGCGATTGCCCGCGCTTTGGTGAATGAAGATCGCGAATTCGCGGAAACACGCTGGTCCGATGCGATTTCTGCCGGGGGAACGGCTCGCAGCTGGGGGGGGACCCGGTTTGGTTCGCGACTGGTCGATTCCCGCACGATTACCCTCAGTGCAACACCCGAGGAAGCCTTTGCTCCGATCCGGCGGATTGGTGGCCAGACCGGCTGGTATTATGGAAATTGGCTCTGGACCCTGCGTGGTTTTCTGGACCTGCTCGTCGGCGGAGTCGGGGTCCGGCGAGGCCGTCGTGATCCCGAGCAGCTCCAGGTGGGTGACGCACTCGATTTCTGGCGAGTCGAACTGTACGAACCCTCCCATCGCTTGCGTCTGTCTGCCGAAATGAAACTCCCCGGTCGAGCCTGGTTAGAGTTTGAGGTGACCCCCTGTGAAGGGGGAAGTCAGATTCGTCAAACGGCCATTTTCGATCCGCTGGGCTTGTTCGGACTGGTCTATTGGTACGGAATTTCCCCGCTGCATGAATTTGTCTTTGCGGGGATGTTGCGAAACATCGCCCGAGCGGCGAAAACCAACGACGAAAAAAAACAGCCAGACTCGCCCGTGCGTAAGCTGGCCATGCCGCAATTGTCCGAAGGATCCGTGGGAGCCAATTCGTGAGTCGAAAGCCTGTTGTCGTGATTGGAGCGGGGTTAGCGGGACTGTGCTGCACACGTCAACTGGTGCGAAACAAGGTGGACGTGCTGTTGCTCGAAGCCGAAAGCGACGTGGGGGGGCGAGTTCGGACCGATCTCGTCGAAGGATTTCGGCTCGATCGAGGCTTTCAAGTACTGCAAACCGCATACCCCGAGGCGAGTCAGCAGCTCGACTATTCCCGCTTGCAGCTCAAAAACTTTGAGCCCGGTGCCCTGATTTTGACGCAAGGAAAAACGGTCCGGATGAGTGACCCGTGGCGGCGACCCCAGCAACTTTTTTCGACCGCATTCAATCCGATCGGAAACCTGCTTGACCGCTTGCGGTTAGCCCGCCTGCGCTGGCATGTCAGCGCTAACTCGATCGAACAGTTATGGGCCGAACCCGACTCGACGACGCTCGAATACCTGCAAACGGATTGTGGATTTTCCACCGATATGATCGAACGGTTCCTGCAACCCTGGTTTTCAGGGGTCTTCTTTGAACGGGACCTCGCGACGTCCAGTCGATTTTTCAAATTCATTTTCCGAATGTTTGCCCTCGGTGATGCGGCACTGCCGGAACAAGGG
Organism: Schlesneria sp.; assembly: GCA_044354755.1. Lineage (GTDB taxonomy): Bacteria > Planctomycetota > Planctomycetia > Planctomycetales > Planctomycetaceae > Schlesneria. The sequence goes on from JBIKZJ010000172.1 coordinate 9,666, forward strand.
ATGGGCGCCATCACCACACAGATCGCCGAAGAAATCCCCGCCTCCGCCCTGCGGCTGTCGACAAGAGTGGCTGCAATCGAAGGACTGCGCGTCCGACTAACCACCGGCGAAATCCTCGACAGTCGCGCGGTGGTGCTGGCAGTCGAAGGCCCCGAGGGGTCCCGTCTGACCAACGGACGGATCCCCGCCCCCGAGTCACGGTCAACGACCACCCTGTACTTCGGAACCCCACAGCCTCCGTTCACAGAATCGCTGTTAGTGCTGAACGGAGATCGAACCGGGCCGATTAACAATCTTTGTGTCCCCAGCAACATCAGTCCTGCGTATGCCCCCGCTGGCCAAGCGTTGGTGAGTGTCTCGGTGATCGGCAATCCCACACAGACCGTGGTCGAACTGGAACGTGAGGTTCGCAAACAATTGCGCACGTGGTATGGTTCGACAGTCGATCAGTGGGAGAGTTTGCCGAGCTATCACATCCGCCACGCATTACCCGCCCAACCAGCCCATTTTCGCGATGCGGGGGTTCCCCAAAGTCAATTAGCGGAGGGCTTGTATCACTGTGGCGATTATTGCGAATCGGCATCAATCCAAGGCGCAATGATCAGCGGTCGCCGAACCGCCGAATCAATTCTGTCTGCATGGAGTCAGTCTTAGTTCTGACTAAGTCATCGCGTTGTCGAGTCTTAACATGGGTGAGTCCTGGATATTGTCACGCCGCCACAATTGGCACGGACTTCCCGGTCTTTCTCACGGGGTTTTCTCGTCTTCCGGCCCAAAGAGCCAGCAGTTCAAATAGCCCAGTCCAACGGACTGGGATCGCGCGAAAGAAAAAACGCCAAGGCCTGTAGGGCCGAGAATTACGGACTGTTTGAGTGTCCAGCATCCTGGGAATGGGATTCGTTGATGACGGAGGTTGGGAATAAGAAACACGATCTGTGAAAAGAACGCTGTAACTTCCAACAGGACGCTCTTAGTCTCAACGAGAGAACCACGAAGAATACGACTATCTGCCTTGCGTCTTGGATGTCTCCCCGTCTTAGTCCCAACGGGACGTCAGTGAATAGCCAGGGGTGTAAACCCCTGGAACTCGCCCATCTCACCCACCATAGCCGCAACGCGGCGAAAGTGGAATTCCAGAGATCCCCATTTGACTCTCGTCTGGGATTGATTGCGGATCCACACGACGATCACCCCTTGGGGTTCTGAAACGTTATCTTGACGGTTTCCAAGGGCTTACGCACCCTGGCTATTTACTGACGTCCCTTTGGGACTGTGGATACGCTTATGGGAATCGGGATAAGCAGGAAGTCGCCGGATGCCATTGCTTCGGAGTCCTCGGAGAAGCAATGCTCTTCGTCTTTTCCATCTTGTCTGATCTGGTGTCCCGACGGTGGCGTCAGAACCCTGGGGATGCAGAACCATTTCGAACGCGGCGTACTCAGCGTCGTCGTCGAAAATCCGATCCTGGGCATTTCCACGGTTGATTACGTGAAAGATCATTCCCCCCGGCGCACTGGTCGTCCTCGAACGCGAACGCCCTCACGTGGCCAAGTTACTTCGAGACGATGTCCAGAATCATAAGGGTCAGCGCAGCGAATGACCTCAGCGTTTGAAGAGGATCGAAGCCGGGGATTTACCAAAGGCTATTCGCCAGAATCTGTGGATTGAAAAAGGGGATTTTTAGAGGGACGACAGGACAAAGGAATGAGCGTTATAGAACGCAGTGCCAAACGTCACTGTGGTCTATACCACAATTTCGACGGCCCCTGCTCGACGATTGTGTGTCGCCGGACAATGCGTGAAAAACGAAGAGTACAGCTTCTTCGAGGACTCCGAAGCACTGGCAACCGACAACCGGCTCTGGCAACCGACACCCGGCAAAATTTGTCTGTCGGCGGTTTTGATGGAAACGGTTTTTGTTCTGGGATCGGAATCTTGACAATTGCTGCCAGCGAGTGCAGAATTTTTCCCGGCGCCTCATCACGGACCTGTGTGGGTTGACGAACTCTGTCATTCACCATCACTGTTAAGTTGCGTTCGATTCACACACCACCTCGGAAAGCCACTCATGGTAATCCCTAACTGGTTGTCTGCTTTGGAATGTCGTGCTTGGTTTTCTCGAAAGTTGGCTCGCGTTTCTGCGTCCAGTCGACGTGCTGATCGCTCGAGGGAACGTTTCCAACATCGCTCGCCGGCGATGCTGGTTGAGTCGCTTGAATCGCGGCAACTCCTTGCGGCTCAAACCGCTCAGATGATGGCGATGCCGCCACAGATCACTGGTTTGTCGACTCATGCTGGCTCGACTCTCGGTGGTCATCCGATGACCATCACCGGTTCTGGTTTCCATTCTGTCTCGGCCGTGATGTTTGATACCACCTTGCTCAAGTCCTACACCGTCAATTCCTCGTCGTCGATCACGGTCATCACGCCCGCCCATGCGGCCGGAACCGTCGATGTGACGGTGGTCACCATGCTGGGGAGTTCCAGTCGTTCACCCAATAATCAATACACGTTTCAAGTACCAACCGGATTGCCAACGGTTACCGGTGTCTCACCCGGAACCGCGACCCTGTCCGGGGGGACACCGATCACCATTACCGGGAGCAATTTCACCAATG
>JBIKZJ010000552.1:0-3696 GCA_044354755.1 Schlesneria sp.
CATTCAACAGGTTTGCGTGAACGCTGCTGCCAGAGGCGAACGACGTGCCTGTGACCCGAGACCTCTCTCAAGAAAAAACGAGCTGATCTTGTGTTGGCTCTTGGAAACGCCTCCGAGGAAGGTTTCACTTACCATTTCGCTTGGTAAATTTTTGCCTCATGAAAAACTCGATTACCCTTGCTGTTCGGTAAGACCGCAATTTATGCAACGCAAGAGAACTGGTATCCTCCCATGAATAAACGCGTTGCGTGACATTACCGCCGACCCTGCACATTGAATGATGTCGCAAACTTTGGAAAAATGAAACGACATGAAGTCCCTTCAGTCTGCGATCAAAAAAGAGATTCGGTGAACGTCCCATGCTGTATGGGAGTATTGTGTGTACCCAAACGAGGAGAAGATTGTGCGATTTCGAAACCTGTTGCTTGGTTTGGTTTGTACTTCGGGGATTTTCCACATGCGACCGGCTGCGACGGCTCAGACTCTGCCGCCTGATGCCCAGCCAACGGCCGCCGTTCCACCAGAGAATTTCGCAAGCTGGTTTGCCAGTGGCAAGCCCACTCTCAATGGTCTGGTGAAACCTGCGAACAGTGTCACATTTGCGCATTCGAGCAACATCGACTTTTATCATTGGTCTGAGCAAATGTTTCTCTGGGTCACCTCGCCCACCGGGGAGGGTCACACCGCTCGCGTCATGTCATCGCCAACATTCTTCCTGGTGATGGAAGCGGATTCAACGGATGCTGGAAAACGTAAATTGAAGCGTCAAAACATCGGCGAGGTACAACGATTCGCCACGCGAACCGCCCAAGCGGGTCCGCATGGTTTCCCCGTGATCTTCAATAAGGCGGGAAAAATGTTTGAGATCCTTCCCCAGACAAAAGAGGAGATCGAAAAGAAGCTAGTCCTGAACGCAGAGGGGAAAAGTGTCTCTTTTGAGAAGCTCGTATTGAATGACCAGCGAAAGGCGATTTTTCTCGACGCTGGTGGAAAAGAGATTGTGAAGGCGCGGCCAAGCTTTCCAGACAAACTTAAGGGTGGTCGATTCGTCAAACTCCACAAGACAAACACGGACAGTCTCTTCATTGATGATTCCGGCGAAGTGCTGGATGTCGGCGTCGGCCAGGCGGGTGGGGGGGGCGTTTTGCTGGCTCAAAATGGTTCGGTCGTCTACTACAACACTTTGTTCAATGACGTCATGGCATATTTTCGGACGCTGAACAGCAATACGACATCCCCGGCATCCCAATTCCCGACAACTCAAGCGGAGTTGGATCAAATTGTGGCCTTCGCCAAGACGCAAGATGCCGTCTTACCAGACGCCAACGCGCTGACCGTCGAAGTCAAGGCATCATGGGTTGAGGCTGCAAGTCTCAAGAATATTGAAGAATATATTACAATCGATGCATTCGTCCCCACGTTTAATAAAAGCAATCCTAAGAATTGGATCGAGATTCCCAATGGCGAGAAAAAGACGAAACTGGCTATGGTCGGTTTGCATTTTGTCGGTAGTACGAACGGGCATCCTGAAATGGTTTGGTCAACATTCGAGCACATCGGCAATACTCCCGTTGGTACTTATCAATATAATGCGATAACGGGGGCGAACCCCAAAACAGTCTCACAGAATACGCAGGGGAATTGGTTGTTTTGCAAGTCGAATGCACAAGGAAGTTTTAACACGTTGCTCCAAAATGTCTCCAACACGAATCCCTTGACCATCACCGCAGTTACGGGTCAAACCGCAATTGCCCCAAACGATGCAAGCTTGGTTAACGCATTTGGGGCCGCATTCGGAGTTAACCCTAATGCTGATGCGACGTACGCAGAGTCAAATACTCAAATGATTTCCCTCAACAACAGCGTTCGGTCGCAACTCGTAAAAGGGGATGTCAGGGCGAATTATTTCTTCGTGGGTTCGACTTGGACGGAAGGTGGCCAAGCACCGACGGGGGCGTATCCCCAGGGGAACGTAATCGGCACAAGCCAACTTGCCAATAGCACCATGGAAACCTTTCAACAACAAACAGGAAATAACTGTTTTTCGTGCCATCGAACCAACACCACGAACGTGAGTCATGTCTATCCCATAGTTCTGCCTTTACCGCTGAAGAAGCATTGAGTCATGATTCGATGGCAAACGTCGATTTTGCTTGCTATCAAGTTGAATCAACGTTTGTCGCGGTTTTTTTCTTAGTCAAAAATCAATAGAACAGAAATTCAAACTCGACCAATAGCTAATAATTATCCTCATTTTGAGATTTTGCAGCGCTGGGCCAAGCTAATTCCGGCAGGCGAGCTTTTTTTCGATCACAAACTTTAACGGACGGTTTTAAACGAACCGACAACATGGAACCGGTAGGGCCGCAATTGATGCATCGAGCGATCTGGAGATTCGTCTGGCAACCTCTGCGGTGGCCAAGCGAACTGCGCGGCGCTGCTGATCGAAGCGGGGGCCCGCAGGGATGTCGATTCAGGGTTTCCTGACTTTCGCGGCCCTGGGAGATTCTGGATGGCCTATCCGCCATTTCAGGCAAAATCGATCGCCCAAATTTCGACGCCGCACTGATTCGAGCTTACGACAGGATCTCGCGCAAAACACTGCCATGCACATCGGTCAAACGGCGTTCAATTCCGTTGTGATAGACTGACAGTCGTTCGTGATCCAATCCGAGCAGATGCAGAATCGTGGCATGCAGATCGTAGATCGTTGCTGGACGATCGACGGCCGTGTGCCCGAAATCATCGGTCGCTCCATAACTGTACCCTCGCTTCACCCCGGCACCCGCCATCCAGCTCGTAAACCCTTTCGGATTGTGATCGCGACCGCTGGCCCCTTTCTGAAACGTCGGCATCCGGCCAAATTCGGTCACCCACACCACCAGTGTATCATCGAGTAACCCGGTCCGTTTCAAGTCTTTCAATAACGCTGCGGCAGGTTGATCGAGAATCGGGGCATGGACTTCGTACTGCGACTTTAATGTCTTGTGACCGTCCCAGTTTCCGACCCCCTCGCCCATCGCATAGGACCCATTAAACAGCTGGACAAAGCGCACACCCCGTTCCAACAGTCGCCGCGCCAGCAGGCAGTTTCGTGCAAACCCTGCCTTGATCGGATTGGTGTCGAGCATCCCATAAAGTGATTGGGTTTCCTGGCTTTCCCCAGACAAGTTCGAAACCTCGGCCGCCCGCAATTGCAGCCGAGCAGCTAGTTCATAACTGGCAATCCGTGCCGCCAGATTCGAGTCACGGGCGTGGTGTTCGAGATGTCGCCGGTTGAGCTGCTTGAGATAGTTCAGTGTGGCGGCTTCCGTCGCCGCCGAGATTTCCGGTGGGCGCGACAAGTTCGCAATCGGTTTATCCGCATTAAAGGGTGTCCCTTGAAAGACCGCCGGCAGAAAGGCACTGTTCCAGTTGTTGGACGCGGCCTGGGGAACTCCCCGTGGATCGGGAATCGCCACAAAGCTGGGGAGGTCTGCAGATTCGCTCCCTAGTGCATAGCTGACCCACGCTCCGACGCTGGGGAAACCGTCCAACGTATAGCCGGTACTCATCTGATTTTCGGCGGGACCGTGCGTGTTGCTTTTGGCAGTCATCGAATGGATGAAGCACATCTCATCGGCCATCCCCGCCAAGTTCGGCAACAGGTCCGAGATCATCTTGCCCGATTCCCCGCGGGGCTTGAATTCCCACTGC
>JBIKZJ010000173.1:0-12211 GCA_044354755.1 Schlesneria sp.
ATGAGGGGAATGGATGAGGGGAATGGATGAGGGGAATGGATGAAGGGAATGGCCCCGAATGCAATTGTTCCATGACAAAATTCGTCGTGGGCTCTCAGATCGCATCCCAGGCAAAGAATGCTATAGTTTCCTTCGTAGGGTGCGAGTCGCAGATCGGTTGCTTCTCGAGACATCCCACGTATCTCGATTTCCTTGGTGCCGAAAGATTCCACAATGCTGAACCTCACAGGGATTGGGTCAACTTCGACATGCGACGGAATGAGCCGTCGTGATTTTATGCAAGTTGGCACGCTGGGGGCGATTGGCCTTTCGATGGCGGACCTCGCAGCCCTCGAGGCTCGTGCTGCCGAAGGAGGCTCGTCCAGTACCAGAAAAGGGAACAATAATCGATCATGCATCATGATCTTCAATTTGGGCGCTCCCAGCCAACTGGACACATTCGATCCGAAGCCTGATGCCCCACGGGAAATTCGCGGACCTTTCCAGCCAATCGCGACAAAATCTCCAGAAATTCAGTTGAGTGAAATTTTCCCTCGGCATGCAGAGCTGGCGAATCATATTTCGTTCGTTCGCAGTTGCAATCATAATGCTCCGGCAGTTCATGATGCTGGCTGGCAGATGATGCAGACGGGTCGATTCTTCACGGGTGGAGTCAATACTCCGCATGTTGGCAGCGTGACCGCTTATCTGATGGGGCGTAAAACGGACTTGCCCCCCTTTGTCGTACTTCCCGAACTGATGGGGTCTGGAGGAGGCAATTTACCGAATGGTCAGGCGGGGGGATTTATTGGCAAAGCGTACGATCCCTTCGCGCTCAACGCGGATCCAGCCAAAACGGACTTTTCCGTACCAGACTTATTGCCCCCGAAGCAAATCGGCGAGGCGCGACTGGATCGGCGTCGGCGATTGCGCGAGGTTGTCGATCAAACCGTTTCTGGCTTTGAAAAGAGTGAAAACGCCCATTTGCTGGATAGCAGTTTTCAGTCTGCTTTCCGGATCATTTCCAGCCCCAAGGCTCGTCAGGCATTTGACCTCACGCAGGAACCCCAGTCTGTGCGTGAGCGGTATGGCATGAATCGCTTTGGGCAATGTTGTCTGCTGGCTCGACGTCTGGTTGAGGGGGGAGTCCGGTTTGTGACCATTAACACCTTCCTGACGGTCTTTAATGAAGTCACTTGGGATATTCACGGCACGCTTCCATTTACATCCATTGAGGGGATGAAAAACATTGTTGCCCCCATGTACGATCAAGGGTACAGCGCACTGATTGAAGACCTCGTTCAACGAGGGTTACTGGAAGATACCCTCGTTTGCAATCTGGCCGAGTTTGGCCGAACACCTCGAGTGAATCCTGCTGGTGGACGGGATCATTGGCCACAATGCTGGACGGTTTATTTTGCCGGGGGCGGGGTCAAGGGGGGACGTGTGATTGGTCGGAGCGATGCGATCGGAGGCTACCCGGCTGAGCGACCCGTCACACCGCCGGATGTGGTGGCCACGATTTTTCATAGTCTTGGCTTTCAGATCGAAGATCACTTGCCGGGCCCGGCAGGACGCCCTTTTCCACTGGCGGATTCTGGAACGAAGCCGATTTTTGAATTGTTTGCGTAGTGGGAATGGTTCTGATCGAGCCCCGAGTCGATTGTGTTGCCTTCAATCGACTCAACATCCTACGATAAAACGCGTTGCAACTGATCTAGGATAGATTGGCCAGTGAATCTATACTGAAGCCACGCGAAGTTCACGTCATCGAAGACCGTGTTTTCTGTTTTGATTTTCTCGCTGCCAAAGAGCGAAAGCATTTTTGGAGTTCCATTGAGGCCTGTTCATGATGAATCCGGAGAAATCGCGACCGTTGACTCGATTTTGGCTGGGATCAACTCTGACGATCCTCGTGATCGCTCAGTCGTTGAGCATGACGGGTTGTGTCAGTCGTCGGATGACGATTGTTTCCAATCCCCCTGGAGCCATGGCGTTGCTCGATGGAAAAGAGATCGGCTATACGCCCGCTTCTGCCGATTTTCTATGGTACGGAACTCGTCAGGTAACGCTGATCAAGGATGGTTTTGAAACCAAAACCGATATGGTCACGGTTTCTGCACCTTGGTATCAGTGGCCGGTGATCGAGTTTTTTGCGGATAATTTTTCACCGACGCGAGTCACCGATCGGCGGATCTTCAATTTTAATCTGCAGCCTCGTCAGATGATTCCTGATGAAGAATTGCGTTCTCGGGCAAGGCATCTGCGGAGCGAAGCACAATTGGGACAGTGACCCCAAACCCACTTTGGTTTCGCAGGGATGAAGCAAAGGTTTTTTGTGTGCCCGCAAACACGAGCAGCGAAACTGGCCTCGCCTGATTTCCTGTCAATTCTGGGTCAACCAGGCGACTTGACCGCGCCACCGCAGCCAGTGATCGGCCAGTACGATTGCCACCATGGCTTCGGCCATCGGAATGAATCGTGGGAGTAGACAGGGGTCATGACGACCCTTGGTACGGATCGTCGTGGGTTCTACGAGATCCGTCACCGTTGGTTGTTCAATCGGCAGACTGCTGGTCGGTTTGACTGCAACTCTCAGCACGATCGGCAGTCCTGACGTGATTCCGCCGAGCATTCCTCCGTGCCGATTCGACTTGGTGGTGATTCCAGCCTTCTGGTTTTGCGGGTTTGAAGCGGGGATGAAATGGTCGTTATTTTCGCTGCCGCGCATCGCGACGCAGCCAAAACCAATACCGTATTCGACACCCATCACTGCGGGGAGACTGAATAAAGCTTTGGCGAGATCGGCTTTAATTTTGTCGAAGACCGGTTCACCAAGGCCTGCGGGAATATTGGTCGCCACAATTTCCGCTGCACCACCAATCGAATCCCCTTCTTTGCGGATCTGTTCGATCAGTTCAATCATTTTTGCGGCTGCAGGCAAATCGGGGCAGCGAATGATATTCGGCTCACCATTTGGCAGTGTTTCGACCTGTGCCAAGGTTATACTGGCGGGTTTGTCGATTTGGGCCTTGATGGGACCAACTTGAGTAACATAACCGACGACACGACCATCGAATGCCTGTTGCAGGATCTTTTTGGCGACGACGCCTGCCGCAACGCGAACCGTGGTCTCACGTGCACTGGATCGACCACCACCGCGGTAATCTCGGAATCCATACTTGGCATCAAAACTGTGGTCGGCGTGACCGGGGCGGTAGATATGCTGGATATTGCCATAATCCTTGCTCCGCTGGTCCTGGTTACGAATCAGGATCGCCAGGCTGGTTCCGGTCGTACGCCCCTCAAACAAACCCGAAAGGATTTCCGGTGTGTCCGACTCGTCACGTTGGGTCACAATATGGCTTTGCCCCGGACGGCGACGGTTCAGATCGAATTGCAGTTCTTCCACTGACAGCGGAATCCCTGGTGGAACCCCGTCAATAATGACTACGTTCGCCGGCCCGTGGCTTTCGCCTGCGGTTGTGACTCGAAATGCCTGACCAAATGAATTTCCTGCCATAGTACGACTGAGTATACCGAATCCGATGGCCACGGTCAGTTTCGCCAGGGGGGCGGCGTGCGTTTTTTTTCGAATTGAGGAATCGTTACGCCGACAAATCCTCAAATCAGAATTGTTCGCATGATCGACGCCGTGAGTGGTTTTCGGCATAATCGAGATCGTATGCCGAACGTTGCTTCCCCTTCAGATTGACTCGACAATCTGTGCAGGCCGGTCAATGAAAGCCAGTGAAATTCATGAGCATCACCCCTTCTGATCCATCGCGATTGTTTTGTGCCACTCCGCTTTCCGCACCGATCTCGCGCCGTGACCTCCTGTCTCGTGTTGGCATGGGATTCGGCGGCATCGCCCTGGCGGATCTGCTCGGATCCGGCCAGGCTCTTGCGTCGAGCGGAAAAGCACTTCCGGATTTTCATCATGCACCGACTGCCAAGCGGGTGATTTACCTCTTTCAGAGTGGTGGACCATCGCAGCTGGAAACATTTGATTATAAGCCGATCTTGAACGAGCGTCAGGGAGAACCATTGCCCGATTCTGTTCGACAGGGCCAGCGACTGACGGGGATGTCGGGGAATCAGTCTTCTCTTCCGTTAGCCGGTTCGCTCTTCAAGTTTGCCCAGCATGGCCAATCGGGTGCTTGGCTCAGTGAACTTTTGCCGTATACGGCCAAGGTTGCTGATGAACTTGCCATTATCCGCTCGATGACGACCGAAGCGATTAATCACGATCCCGCAATTACGTTTCTGCAAACGGGCAATCAGCTTTCGGGCCGACCGAGCATCGGAGCCTGGCTGTCTTATGGTTTGGGGAGCGACAACGAGAATCTCCCGGCTTTCGTCGTGCTGATTACCAAAGGAAAAGCGGACCAACCGCTGTATTCACGACTTTGGGGGACCGGCTTTTTGCCGTCAAACTACCAAGGTGTGCAATTCCGGTCGGGGAAAGAGCAAGTGCTCTATCTGAACAATCCTGCCGGAGTTGATCGCAACAGCCGCCGCCAGATGTTGGACCGATTGCAGGACCTGCACGAGCTTGAGCTCACTTCGACCGGTGACGCCGAAATCGCGACGAGAATCGCTCAGTACGAGATGGCGTTTCGGATGCAGGCGAGTGTCCCCGAGGTGACCGATCTCGCGACAGAACCGGCTCATATTTTTGACCTGTATGGTCCCGATTCCCGGCAGCCGGGAACCTTTGCCGCGAATTGCCTGCTGGCCCGTCGACTGGCCGAGCGAGGGGTGAAGTTCATTCAGCTTTATCATCAGGGATGGGATCAACATGGCGGGTTGCCCAACGGGATCAAGACGCAGTGCCGCGAGACAGATCAGCCTGCCGCAGCCCTGCTCACCGATCTCAAACAACGCGGCCTGCTCGACGAGACCCTGGTCATCTGGGGTGGCGAATTTGGCCGGACGAATTATTCCCAGGGGAAGTTAACCGCCACGGACTATGGCCGAGATCACCATCCGCGCTGCTTCAGTATGTGGATGGCGGGGGGGGGGATCAAAGGGGGAACCGTCCACGGAGAGACGTGTCCGTTCGGATACAACGTCGTGAAAGACGAAGTGAAAGTTCGTGATTTTCACGCGACGCTCTTGCATCTGCTGGGGATTGACCACGAACGCTTCTCGCACAAATTTCAAGGGCTCGATGCCCGGCTGACGGGTGTTGAAGAATCGCGAGTGATTACCGAAATTTTGAAACGTGTATGACCCATGGCAATTCCCGATTTCCCTTCCACTTGGAACCGCCTCATCTCATGAAGCACTTTTGCCCCCATGGTATTTCCCCCCATGTTCATTGCCACCGGTGCGGCCGAGCTTTCGTACTGAGTTCGTTCGGTTATTGGGATTTGTTCGGTTGTTGGGCTCTTGTTTGTTGTGGAGCGTTGACGATGACGGGTTTCGCCGCTGAGTATGATCGCCCTGCCGGGATGCCCGCTCAAAGTCGCTCGATGGTCTTGGCTCGTCAGGGGATGGTTGCTACCAGCCATCCTGCTGCGGCCCAAGTCGGTCTGGATGTGTTGCGAAATGGTGGGAATGCCGTTGATGCGGCGCTCGCGACAAATGCGATGCTCGGTGTGGTTGAGCCGATGAGTTGCGGGATTGGTGGCGATCTGTTCGCGATTGTCTACGAGGCAAAAACGGGGCGACTTTATGGACTGAATGCCTCGGGGCGAAGCCCGAAAACACTCACACGACAAGTTTTTCACGACAAACAAATGACTGAAATCCCGATCAGGGGACCGTTGTCGTGGTCGGTTCCCGGTTGCGTCGATGGCTGGCACGAACTGAACAAACGATTCGGCACCAAGGCGTTGTCGGAACTGCTGCAGGCTTCGATTACTGCGGCAGAAGAAGGCTATCCGGTTTCCGAATTGATTGCGGCAGGTTGGGGTGGGTCGCAGCAGGAACTGAAAAAATGGCCCGACTCGACCAGGGTCTATCTTCCGGACGGGCGGGCGCCACGGACGGGGGAAATTGTCCGATTGCCGGAACTGGCCGCCAGCTATCGCTTGATTGCCGCACAGGGGAGAGACGCGTTTTATCGTGGTTCGATTGCAGCCGAAATTGACCGATTCAGTCAAGCGAACGGGGGGTATCTGACGGGTGCGGATCTGGCCGAGCATACCAGCGAGTGGGTTGAGCCGGTCTCGACCACTTACCGAGGCTATTCTGTCTGGGAGCTTCCCCCGAACGGGCAGGGGATTGCGGCACTCCAAATGTTGAATTTGCTGGAACCATTCGACTTGAAATCGATGGGTCCGAAGAGTGCCGAGTATGTCCATTTGTTTGTTGAAGCAAAAAAGCTGGCTTTTGCAGATCGAGCCCGTTTTTATGCGGATCCGGCATTTGCGAAATTGCCGACAGCGGAACTGATTTCGAAGGAATATGCCGATCGTCGTCGGCAACGAATTCAGCGTGACCGGGCGGCGACGGATATTCCAGCAGGGGATCCGAAACTGGAACACGTCGATACCGTCTATCTGACGGTTGTGGATCAGGATCGGAATTGCTGTTCGCTGATTCAAAGCTTGTATTACGGATTCGGATCGAACGTCGTCCCCGGAAATGTCGGATTTGCCTTGCAGAATCGTGGTCAGTTGTTTTCGCTGACCGACGATCATCTCAATCGTTTGGAACCGGGGAAACGTCCTTTTCATACGATCATTCCCGCGATGGTCACGAAAGAGGGGCGACCCTGTTTTTCGTTTGGCGTGATGGGGGGCGATATGCAGGCACAAGGGCACGTCAGCCTGCTGGTGAACATGCTCGATTTCGGCATGAATGTGCAGGCTGCAGGGGATTCGGCCCGAATTCGTCACGGCGGCAGTGCCACACCTACGGGAATTGCGGAATCACCAGGGGGTGGCACGGTGTACCTCGAAAGTGGTTTTCCTGCGGCGACTCGCGAGCAACTGCGGGGAATGGGGCATCAGTTGGCGGAAGATAAGGGTGGTTTTGGCGGCTATCAGGGGATCTGGATCGATTGGGAGCACGGGGTCCTGCAAGGGGGCTCTGATCCACGCAAAGATGGTGCTGCGGTGGGGTACTGACAGCGAATGCCCCCTATCACCGCCGCTCGAAGATTGGCTTTGTGGTTCGCGAACAATCATAGTTATGACGCCAAGATTTGCAGTCGCAGTTTTTTTGCATACTGTTGTTCGTGCAGATCCCTCATCTCGGAAAAGAGTCGAAAACCTGCGATCGATTTTTCTTGAGAATCGGGTATGCCGTGTACTGCGATGGTCGCTTACTGCGATGATTCGGGACAGATCTCTCTCGTTATCGCTTGCTGTGAGCGGTATCAGCGCCCTGATTGGAAGAAGCGAGTGGTAATTTGACTGCGATTCTCGATATCGTTGGGGAAACAAACATTGTGTGATCAGCAATCAAGTCTGCGGGGAGTGACCTCATGTCCGTATCAACCGAACGTAAAAGCGTTGCCGAACAGCCGATGTACGTGGTCTGGGTGCTGATGGTTGTCGCGGCGGTCAGCCTGCTTCAGTGGGGGATCCCTGCGGGGATTTATCGCCTCATCTATGGTCTTCCAAATATCAATAACTTGTTTTCGATTCCCGTCATCGAGTATTCCAACGGGGTCTTTTGGAGAGGACGCATCTGGTATGAAACCATGCGAGCCAGCCCAAGTAATCTCGCTGGAAAAGGGACCTTGGCGTCGTTTGACCCGGACAAGGGGGATGTAACCGAATCAAAATTTCAGGTCCCATTTCCCGCGAATGGGATGCTGGCGCAGGGAGATCGTCTCTGGATGGTCTCGGCGAACTCGGTGACGTTGATTGAAGGGGAAAGCCCGGTAGAAATCAGGCCAAAACGACTTTTGACCCGTTTCAGTGAGCCCTTCCTCTACGAGGACGGGCTCGCGGTGATCGATTTGATGGCACGTCCTCAACCGGCATTGCTGGTCCTCAAGAATGGTGAATGGGATGATCTTGGGGGGATTGTCATCCCCTTCGGTTTTGCCAACGCCATGATTGAGGGGAAACGCAAATTGATCTCGGTGCCGAGTCAATCGTCAACGGGGCCATCCATGATGGACATCAAAGTCGTCAATCATGGGGGGACATTGCATGTTTTCGTCTCTGAGGGATCCGTGGTCGCCTACCGGGCCGGTCTCCAGTTGGCTCCGGTGAGTGCGATCGCTCCTCAAAACGTGCAGGGATTTGTCGATCTCAGCGATCTTTCGGAGTGGGAAGCGGTCTGTTCTGTCACCTCGATTATGGGAAAAACAGGCCGGATGGGTTGGAAGGCGGGGATCCTGAATCAAGAGCCAATTGTGATTGCCACTTCTGCGGTTGCGGGAGGGGCGAATCCGTTTCAAGGAAATTCGCTGTTGGTCTATCGGAGACAAGAGGGGGAATGGGTGAAGATCGCGGAAAAAGCAACACCCGCGATCTTCAATTTATTGGCGGCCTCAGATGGCGAGCGGGTTTATATTGCCGGGCAGTCGCTCACGCAAACACTGCGAATACATCGGGTCACCCCTACCGAAATTCTCCCCACGGGGGTCGTACTGAAAGCTCCCGAGACCGGGTTTCAGGAGCCGCTTGTTCGATGGGCGAGAATTTATCAATGGGTCTATTGGCCAGGCCTGCTGGTACTGGCGCTGGCGCTTAGTCGGCTAATGTCCGCCTACCTCAATTCCCGCTATCAATTTGGTTTGACCACCGTCGAGATGGCCTCGATCACCCGTCGAGGGATTGCACGTGTGATCGATATGCTCGTCGTCTGGATACCGAATTATGCAACCACCTATTACCTGGGAATGGCTTCACAAGAACAGGTGACTCAGAACATGGATAAGATGTTTGATTCCGGCCCCGAGGGAATGATGCTCAACATGGTCTGGTTATTTGTCACCCTCATTCTTACGGGAATGCTGTATTTGTTCGTCAACAGTTTCCTGCAAGGATGGTGGGGGATCACGCTGGGGAAATGGATCTGCGGCATACGCACGGTACGTACTACACTCCGTCCTTGCGGCTTTTTTCGAGCTTTGCTGCGTGAACTGTTGATCGTTGCGGACACCCTGTTCGGGATGACTCTGTTACCTGTCACGTTGGCAATTGCATTCAGCAGTTTCCGCCAACGGTTAGGAGACATGGTTGCGGATACCATCGTGATCCGCAAGCCAGTTCTGATTGCGAAGAACTCCGAGAACGTTGCTTGATGAAGAATCGAAGCAGGTGCGAATCAGGGGCTGCAACAAGCTGTGATCTTTTCACTTTGCCTCATTGCGATCCTGCGCACGTTGCGTCGAAACTATTTTGCTGGCTTTTCCTCCTTTTTCCGCTTTTGATAGTCAGCAAGGATCCCCTCGGGGTCATCTTGAAATGCGTCCCGGCAACCTGTGCAGCAGACGTAGTAAATCTTCCCTTTGTATGTTACCGAAATGGTACCAAGGCCACCCGTGACGACACATTCCGGCCCCGAATTTCCTGCAACGGCCAGCCGTGTTCCGTTTCGCTGATAGCCGATTTCGGCGACACGGTTATAAAACGACTGTTGCTCGGGACGTTTTTCGAGCAGCACTGTGACCCGATTTTCATTTAAGATCGTCAAAGTGACTCGATGGACTTCCGTCTGGTCCTTGGTCGCGGATTCGAGCACGAGTCGTTTTTCTTCGATCTTGCCGTAGTGCAGTCGTGTGGAATCATCCGCCAGGGTTACGGCCAGCGTATAATGTTTCTCCGCTTCGTCGAAGCCCAGTAACGCCGACTTCCAGTATTTCCCGGCGTCAACGTTCCAGCGAATGCCGCGGCTTTTGGGTTTCAGCTCCCACAGCGACTCCGCCCGCTCCTGCCACGCCCCGATCTGTGACCCTCGTTTGGGTTGTCCCACCCCACGCCAGCCACCCACCAGCGTTTGAAACTCGTGAAGTGCCGAGATCGCTGCCGAGCGGTTCGCTTCAGGAGGTGCGTCGTCGGCAAACAGCGTGAACGTGATCGCTACGGAAAGCGGGTAAAGACTGATCAGAACCAGTATTGGACGAGCGAAAACAGGAAACGACATGGGCAGCTCCCGATTCAGGGGGATTCCTTCAAATCAAATCAATTCCATTCAGGGGAAAAAACGCGGAGCGAGCCGATAAGCCGGGTTTTGTCGTGAACGATCATTTCTCTAGGCCGCCGATTACTCGACGGCTCAAGCAACCTACCCGGACGGTGTACGAGACGGACAGCCTCGCGCCGCCATGCGGTTTCCCACATGACGATCTACGCCCTGCTTGGTCTTGCTTCCGGCGGGGTTTACCGAGCCGAACCGGTCACCCGATCCGCTGGTGCGCTCTTACCGCACCGTTTCACCCTTACCTCGTCAAAGCCTTTTCAAGGCAAGCCCCGAGGGGGACTTTGACGTTTGGCGGTCTACTTTCTGTGGCACTTTCCCGGTCCTTGCGAACGGTGGGTATTACCCACCACCGTGTCCTGTGAAGCCCGGACTTTCCTCCCTGAATGGAAGCGAACTTCCACTCACAGCGATCGTCTGGCTCACTCCGCGAACAATGACTTTACGGAACACAGGCTGCCGAAGATAGGGGACCTGTCAGAATCGCTGTTTTTGCTACTTTGGCTGCTGCTTTGGCGACGGCCTACAGATAGGGAGTCAGTCCCTGTGCCTCGATGGCGGCAATCAATTTTTTCAGGGCATTTTCATCCTGTTTATCTGCCACCAGCGTGGCAGTCGGGGTATGCACGATAATCAAATCGTTGACACCGATTGTGGCAATCAAATGATCCTCGCGCGTTCGGATAATGCAATCGGTGGTGTCGACGACGCAACACAGGCCGTTGGTCGTGTTCCCCTGCCGATCTGCAGGGAAGAGTCGGGGAAGGGCTTGCCAGCTACCGACATCGTCCCACTCAAACGGGGCTTCCAGCACGCGGACCTGCTTCGAGGCTCGTTCCAGCACGGCACAGTCAATCGAAATCGACGGCATTTTGGGAAATTCGACTTCGAGAGTTTCCTGCCAGCGATCCGTACCGATCGTGGGACGAATTCGTTCCAGGCAGTCGGTAATTTCGGGCGAAAATTCTTTTAAGGCATCCAAAATGGTTTGCGCCCGCCAGACGAAAATACCGCAATTCCAATAGAATTCGCCCGAGTTCACGAATTCGGTCGCTTTCGTCAGGTCTGGCTTTTCTCGGAAACTCGATACGCGATAAACCGGGCACAACTTCGACTCGATCCGCTCACCACGCTGAATATAACCGAATCCGGTCGAGGGATATTCGGGTTCGATCCCAAACAGGACCAGCGTCGAGGGGTCTTCGCCAATGACTCGAGTCGCCTCAGCAATCGCTTCCTGAAATTTGCTTGTCGGGCTGATGACGTGATCGGCGGGCATCACCAGCATCATGGCGTCGGGGTCGTTGGCGAGCAATTGGATCGCGGCCAACCCGACGCAGGGAGCGGTATTCCGACCGCACGGTTCTACCAGAATCTGGTTTGCAGGGACATCAGGCAGCTGCCTGGCTGTTTCGACCGCGTGCGCGGCACCGGTCACAATCCAAGTCCGATCGACCGGTATTGCAGGCTGAGACCGATCCGAGGCCTGCTGAATCAGCGTCTGATTTCCTGTCATTTGCAAAAACTGTTTTGGCAAATGACGTCGACTTTGAGGCCAAAATCGGGTTCCCGAACCACCCGCCATGATGACTGCCTGCAACATTCCGATTCCGCCCCTGATTAAATCTCGTGAATAGTTTCGACCTAGCGCCCGCGAATGATACTCGAAACAGAAACAATTGGGGATTCTCACGGCGAGATTCTTGCGGTCGATCACCAACCGGGATCAAGTGCGATCCTGATTCCTGGTTGTTACAATCCGGCCTCGATCTGTTCGATCCGACGCGGCGTACGCAAGAGTTTTTCCCACCAGCAGACAGCATGAATTTGAGGTAATGACGGATGTCGATTGACAAGAATTCCCGCAATGAAACGGCAAAACAGGCCATTGTCGCGGCTGTGCAAGCGGGAAAACTGACGGCTGCTTCCGGACAGAATATCAATCGCTGGTTGACCGAGTCTTACTATGTCCGTTACCGAACGCAGTTACTGGAATTGATTGAACAATCGGCATTTGATGAGCTGGATCGTCTCTTCTGGGAGCGGATTCCGTTTGGTACGGGTGGGCGAAGGGGCCCCATGAGCGAATTTGGTTCCGCGACCATTAATTCCCGGACCATTG
>JBIKZJ010000553.1:0-3670 GCA_044354755.1 Schlesneria sp.
AACTGACCGTACCGATCTTCTGGACTATCGCCACCACCGCAGCAGGCTTCGCGGCAGTATTGACCAGCAGCATCGCCCCCGTCGCCAGCTTCGGCATCATGATGACGCTGGCAACCTTGATCGTGCTAGTCACCTGCGGGCTCGTCCTGCCCGGTGCGATTCTGCTTGGGGAATCGCGAGGGATTCCGGGCCGAGCCCCGGCGGAAGCCCAGGTGACGCGAGCACTGGGACACCTGACTGTCTGGGTCGAACATCGACCCCTGATCGTCGGTGGGGTGATGGCACTCTTCACCGCCATCTGTGCTGCCGGCCTGTTTCGCCTGCAGGTCGAGACCGACTTCAGTAAAAATTTTCGCGCCAACAGTCCGATTGTCAAATCGCTCGATTTATTTGAAACCCGTCTGGGTGGAGCCGGAACCTGGGAAGTGAATTTTCCAGCCCCTAAAGAACTCGATGCCGCATTTCTCAAACAGGTGCGGGAGTTTGCCGCCGAATTACGCGAGCTCGAAGATCAGAAATCTCCGGGACGGTTAACCAAAGTGATCGCCGTCACCGACGGCCTGGATGTGCTGGGGATGCTGCCATTGCGTTGGCAGATCTCGGCACTCGAACGGATGCAGCCTGACTTTATCACCAGCCTGTATAATCCGCAGCAAGGTCGCATGCGAATCATGCTCCGCGCCCGCGAGCGACAACCTTCGGAAACAAAACTGCAACTGATCGCCGATGTCGAGCGAGCCGCACAAAAACGATTTCCCGCAGCCCGAGCCACGGGCCTGTTTGTGCTGCTGACTTATCTGATCGAAAGTCTGATGGGGGATCAAGTGAGCAGTTTCGTGATCGCTGCGGTGGCGATCGTGGTACTAATGACGATTGCCTATCGCAGTCTGGCACTCGGTTCGATCCTGCTGATACCGAATCTCTTCCCAATCGTGCTGGTGATTGGAGCCATGGGCTGGATCGGTCTACCCATCAACATTGCCACCGCGATGATTGCTTCGGTCTCGATGGGACTCACCGTCGATTCGAGTATTCACTATCTCGCCGGTTACATCGACGCCCGCAGAAGACGCGGCCTCAGTTTTTCCGCCGCCTTAAAAGAGACCCACCAAGGGGTCGGTCTCGCGCTGGTATTTGCGAATATTGCCCTGGTCGCCGGCTTTTCCGTCCTGGCAATGTCCCACTTCATCCCGCTGATTTACTTCGGGATTCTCGTCAGTGTGGCGATGCTGGGCGGATTACTCGGCAACCTCATCCTCTTACCCCTCTTGCTACGACTCGTAGACCGCAAGTAGCCAAACCCCCAATCCCTCCAAACCATTTACGGGTGTCCCCAAAACTCTGCCCCTCTGCCCCTCTGCCCCTCTGCCCCTCTGCCCCTCTGCCCCTCTGCCCCTCTGCCCCTCTGCCCCTCAAACTCCAATCGACTTCCGTAACGCAATCAGTGACAAAAATTCAAACACCAGGTTTGCAGCCAGGATGGCCGTGATATTCGCGGGATCAAAAGGGGGCGCGACTTCGACCAGATCAAATCCGACGAGGTTCATCCCTGTCAGACCACGGACGAGTTGCAGCATTTCATAGCTGGAAAACCCACCCACTTCGGGCGTCCCGGTTCCGGGTGCAAATGCAGGATCGACCGCATCAATATCCAGAGTCACATACGCCGGCCGACCGCCGACACGCCGGCGAATTTCGTGCAGCACGTTTTCGAGACCGATCTGTCGAAACTCGTCAAACGTGATCATGCGCGCCCCCAGACCGATCGCATCGAGATAGTCTTCCGGGCCATTCGTGGGGCCACGAATTCCAATCTGGACATAGGCCAAGGGATCGATCAGCGATTCTTCGATCGCACGACGAAACGGCGTACCATGACTATAACGCTGGCCAGGATACTCGGAATCCCACGTATCAGGATGCGCATCAAAGTGAATCAACGCCAGTGGCCCATGTTTTTTGGCGTGTGCCCGCAGCAACGGGAGCGACACCGAATGATCACCGCCGAGAGAAATCAGCATCGAACCCGCCGTTAAAATACGGGACGCCCCCTGTTCGATCTCGTGATGTGTCGCCACGATATCCGGGGGGATGACATCCAGGTCACCGAGGTCGGCCACTTTCAAAACTTTGAAGGGGGCAATTTTTTGAGCGTTGTTGTAACCCCACAACAGCAGCGATTGCTCACGAATCGCCCGTGGACCGAAGCGAGCCCCACTGCGGTAAGAAACCGATCCGTCATAGGGAACACCGACAATCGAAACATCGTAGCCCTCGGCGGAACGGGCGATGGGAACTCGACCGAACGAGGCAATTCCCGAGTAGGGTTGGGCGGCGAATACAGGTGTTGTCATGTCCATTTTCCGTCGATGAGCATTATCTGGAGAAGTTGTTTGGAGAAGTTGTTATTCTTTAGCGAAATCTCCGATTCACAAGACGGTCGCTATCTGACATGCGGTATCATCGGACGGCATCACTGTACCATCGATCGTCTCGTTTGCAGGGATCGTGTCGTTTGAAGTTTCTTGTTCGAAGTCATTCATGGACGAAACAATCTTGATGTATGGCAAGCTATTGTCGGGATGCAATGGGTCTTGACGCAATGGCAGTTTGTCACATGACTTTTCGACCATGCGAATCAAATTAAAAAACGCTTCTCCCATGAAACAGGCAACCCCATGTGCAATCTCTTCGTCTTGATGTGCACAAGTGGCGAGTTCGTCCAGTTCACGTTTTATCGCCATCGCATGTCTCTTGACTCGCTCCACGGCAGTTTCGCCTCGTGGTGAAAACACAAGATTGACATCGCAATTGAGAACACGAGCGTAAGCCTCGACTTCACCCAACGACATTTGATTGTCGCTTCCATGTTCAATCTTCGAAATCCGGCTTTGACCACACTGCAATTCCTCAGCCACTCGCGACTGCGGAATCTCTTTTGCCATTCTCATCGCCTGAAGAGTTTTCACAACCTTGCGTTGTTTGATTCGCTCTTTCACCTTATCAGCGAGAGGCTCGCCACCAGCCAGCGCATCCATCATTTTACTTACGCTATTGTATGTTTCATTCATGGAACTCATTCCTTCGTCAGTTCATCATCCTTGATGTTCTCGATCGCGTCAGCCTTCGTGCTTCGCAAAAGACCCTGTACGTATTTGACGCTCTCTTTGATATCTTCGTGCTGCGAGTCCTTGTCTCCCAGAGTGATGATATGCAAGATTTGCGATGCTTCATCGGGATAGACATACGCCCTGAATGGCTTGAGCTTCGACCCCTTCCCTTTTCCCTTTTGATTGATCGCAATCAAGCCGAACGGCTCCGGTTGCGCGAATCCCAGTTGTTTAATCTGCATGGGCTTCGTTCCTGCCTGAAGGGATTTGAAGCAGGTATCTCGATTGTCAAGAACATTCATCAGTTCGTGCTCCCACTTCTTCTTGAATTTGTCAAGACGTTGAGCAAAACCTGGCAACGGGCGAAGCGACCACATAACTGTATGCCATCGTGGAATACATCGAAAAATAAAATCGCTCAATTGAGGAGATTATATTCCTGGCAGGAATTAAGTCAATGATTGTGACGATTGTTTCGCAGATTCCGGCAGAGGGCGCCGTGGCAAACACCCGTTTCAGTCCCTTTTTACGATTATTCACGCGGATTGGGCCGTAGGAGA
>JBIKZJ010000555.1:0-3652 GCA_044354755.1 Schlesneria sp.
GGATTTCAGTCCAGCCCGTGCGGCGTCAAACAACTCGTTCATACGATCGATCAAATCGTTAGCATAATTTTTGAGTGACCGACGAATCTCTGTCCGCCGCTCGGTGCTTCCCATGAACGAGGATTTCAATTTTGCAGTCAATGACCAAAGGCCGAAGAGACCCGCTTTCGACTCGACGCCCGCTTCCAATTCCATTTCCGCTTTTGAAACATCATCCGTGATTTGAACCTTTTGCTCGAACCAAGCTCTGACGCGGTCGATGACGGAATCATCGACGGGAATGGACGCTTCATAAAAACGTTTGGCCACCGATTCGACAATCCAGAGAAACAGATCCGGATACTCCATGGCGTGCAAGAGGCTGTCGTCAACAAACAAATGTACGGAATAAAATTCTTGGGCCAGCGCGTACTCCATGCGGTAAAGTTCAGTAGATTTCCCACAACCACGATGACCGGTGAACGCGATCTTGGCGAAGTCTCCTCTTTTGGCACAGTCCTCCAGCTTAATCCGCAATCGACTGAGTTCGCGCGTATCGCGGCCAGCCGAAAGATCCACATAGCGCACGTCCCCTTGTGCCAATGGTTTGACTTCGGTCTCCCCAGCAACTTCCTGCAGCGTTGATGCTTTCCGAAATGTGGACATACGGAATCTTCCTGTATTTCACCGAGGAATCAAAGTTTTGATCGCTCGCACAATCATATCCGAGAGTTTGATGAGAACTCCATTCCTCACAGGTAAAACATTGCCTGAAGGAAAAACCCTCGTCTGTCGGGTGCCGGACTCGAATCTCAATGCGAATCCTGTTGCGCCATACCTGAATCGCAATCGCAACTCCCTCGGTCGTGCCCGTTTTGACTGGGCTGGTCTCATCGTTTCGAGGCAGACTCGTCGTTGCCGCAATCGGGCATCTCGCGTCATCTTTGACGCAGGTGGGCCGATCGGTCGCTGCAGCTGTATGTGAAGGGCTGAAAAGTTGACCTACAAAAATTTTGATCGCTCACGCGAATTCAGCTTCCTTGCCACCACAGTTTCCTAAACTTCGGCTGGCCCCCCGCCCAACTTTTGCTGCCGAGCAATTTGCCATCCTTCTCGTAATACGCCCTCAAACTGAGAAGATCGATGTTCGTCCAAGACGACAGAGCCGCGCCGTCGTTGGTCTTGAAATCCTTTGGCGCCAGCGACACGGTTTGTGTCTCATTGCCGCCGTTGAGCCTCACAACCGCCACGAACTCTTGCGACTTGCCACGGTAGGACCGGAAAAAGTTCTCCGTCAGCACGATCACCAGATCATTCGGTTTCTCGGCCTCGATGTCGAGCGTAAGCCCCTGCCCCACAGGTCCCTGCCACTTGGGATCGGCAAGTTTGCGGGTCGAGAATTCCCAATGATGTGGATTGGCCGCCTCCAACTGATACCAATCACGCAAACCGTGCGAGAAATCGTCGATCAGCAGATCGGGTGAATCCGTCGCGTTCACATCATTCCGCTGAAGGTCTTGCGGGATCGCCGTGTGCAGTAGGGAACTGATTGCATACTGTTCGGTCGGTCGGGCATAAGGTTCCGACTCGGCCTTCTTCAAAGGATAAGTGACGTTGGCAAAGGCGAAAAGAGGTTGATCGATGGCCAGGATCGGCAGCTTGGCCGTCCAGGTATCACCGGATTTCTTCGCCTCGGCGGACCGCCAGAATCTCGCTCGCGCGTCGGGATCGACCGCATAGTAGATGTGAACATCGGCCACCGGCTGCGACGAATCGGGCGTGACCTGCAATTCGGGAACATGGTCTTCCGTGGCAAGAACCAGCTTCGAGTCCGGAGTCTGCGGAAAGTGAAAACTCCCCTTGAGGTATTGGTCAAACCAGAGGGGCCTCGTTACCGCGAAATCCGGTGTGAACCGATGGTTCATGTGCGGGGTGAACGAGTACCGAACGTTTTGATGCGGGATCAACTCGCTGGTGCGGTAGGTGTCGTCCATGATCCCGTGGAAGTCGTTGGTCGATCCCAGCCAGAGCAGCGGGGCTTTGATGTGCGGAGCATACGACTCGAAGCCGATGGTCCCCTTGAACAGTTTCACGTCACCGTTCGGCCGCTCCAGCGTCACCTGTGGCAACAACGGCCACGGTTCGGTGCGAAACCCTGATCCACCCACGGACGGTGCCGCGGCCTTCACCCGATCGTCGCTGCCAGCAACGTAGACCGTCAGATTGCCCCCCATCGAGTGACCGTAAACCCCCAGGCGTTCGGCATCGACTTCCGGCTGTTGCTCCAGAAACGTCAGGCCACGTCGGGCCCCTAGCGTGAGCCAGTACCAGTTGTTATTCCGGGGGGACTCGAACGGATCAAGGTACTGTTCGCCGGGCTTAAGGTTGAAGTAACCCGGCACGTTCTTCTGCGTGGGATCGATCGCTCCCCAATCGGTGTTGGGATCCCCTGCTTTGGCGTTCTCCATTTCACGACCGCCCCAATTGATCGACAGGCAGGCGTAGCCACGCTTGGCAGAGAACTCGACCTCGTGCAGAACGGCTCGCTGACCGCCGCCGTGGAGATGCAGCAGGCTCGGCAACTGCTTGGCTCCCTTTGGGAAGCCGAAGAACGCTGCCATGCGTGCCGGTTTTTCCTTGAACGTGCCGATGTGGAAGGTAAGGTCGCGATAAACGATCCCGCCCTGCTCCCACTCCCGAACGACCTTGGTATCGAGGGGCTCTTGCCTAGGATCAAAGTCAGCCCACAGTCCCTTGACCGTAGCCGGGGCTCGGGCTGGGGCTGGGGCTGAGGCTTTCGGCTCGTCGGCGGCGAGGTGGGTGGACGCAAACGAGGCGAGGAAAATCGAAACGATCCCAATGCACACTATGAACGGACGCATATTACGAACCGGCTTCCTTGGAAATTTTCTGATGTATCAAACACGCCCGAAAGTGCGTCGATCTACGAGAGACCCCGAAAACGAGCCCCGTGTTGAAGCGGGGATTCCGAGTTTCAGGAACGAGGTTAAAGCGGATTTAAAGCGGATTTCAATAACACGCCAGCGGAAGCGATTCCATAACCGTTCAAGCGAAGTGAGGGGGACGGGCACAGTTTTCCCGGCAAAACGTGGAGTGAATGGTTTGAGCGATTTGGCGGATCGTCACTTGGTCGCGGGAAAAATGAGCCAGTCCCCGAACGATGAACGGTTACAGCGATTCCTGGCAACGGCACCTCCCGATGTCGTCGCAAAGCTTCGCAATCAGTATAACACAGGGTACCAGTCTCAGGTGCCATTCCATGCAAAGTCATCGTAAACCATTCCCACGGGGATCGACGGCGTCGTGATTCAATTGGTATTTTTAACACAGGCGTTTAATCGGTTTCTTCGCGAGAAAGTTCTCACATGCATCGAATCATGAACGTGATCCGTCGAATGACAGTAATCCATTTGACCTTAGTTGGATCCCTGCTTTCCGCAGCGGATGCACCCAAGCGCCCCAATATCGTGGTGATCGTCGCGGACGACCTGGGATACTCGGACCTGGGATTTCAGGGAGGGACTGATATCCCCACCCCGCACATCAATTCCCTCGTAGCCAACGGGGCACGCTTCACCAACGGTTATGTTTCCGGCCCGTATTGCAGTCCGACACGTGCGGGCTTACTGACCGGTCGGTATCAGCAACGATT
>JBIKZJ010000174.1:0-12020 GCA_044354755.1 Schlesneria sp.
CCCATCCGGAACTATTGGACAACCTGGCGGTCCGTTTTATGGATGCGGGCTGGTCGTTAAAAACGCTACATCGCGAAATTCTATTGTCGGCCACCTACCAGCAGCAGAGTGATTTTCGCCGGGATGCGGCCGAGATTGACCCTGAAAATCTGCTGCTGTGGCGGATGAATCGGCGCAGACTGGAAGTCGAGCCTTGGCGCGATGCGATGCTGGCAGTGACTGGCGAACTTGATCGGACGATGGGTGGCCCCTCGGTGGATCTGGCGGCCAGTCACAACCGTCGCCGGACACTCTATGCCTTTATTAGTCGCCATCAACTGGATGATTTACTCAGGCTGTTTGATTTCCCCGACCCGAATATTACCAGCGATAAGCGGAGCGTGACGACGGTTCCTCTGCAACAACTGTTTGTGCTGAATAGCGACTTTATGACACAGCGGGCCAAGGCACTCATCGCCCGACTGAATGCGACGACTGCGCAGCCGTCGACCGCGTTGACGGCTGCGGTGCCGACGACAGCGGTGCCGACGACCGCAGTGGCCGAGCAGATCCGAATCCTGTTTGGCTGGACCTACGGCCGACAGCCAACCGAAAAGGAATTACGGTTAGGCGAGGCGTTTCTCGCCACCGCAAGCGGATCGCCCGCTGCGGGGCTTTCCCCTTGGGAACGTTACGCATTAGCATTACTGGGAACAAACGAATTTTCCTTTATCGACTGACTCGGGTTTCCATCAACAACGAGTAAAAAGAACCGATATGAATCTCAAACCTCTGTTCGCAACTCACGTCGATCCGTACCTTCCTGGGGCTTGTTCGCGTCGGCAGGTCCTGACGCGCGCGGGTGCCGGCTTTGGCATGCTCGGCCTGCGGAGTCTGCTGGCTGCCGAGTCACCCACCACGCTCGACAAAATTCCCCTATCGGCCGCATCCAACAATCCGCTGGCACCGCGGCCAGCACATTTTCCGCCGCGCGCCAAACGGGTCATTTTTCTGTTTATGAATGGCGGCCCCTCTCACGTCGATACCTTTGACTATAAACCCGCATTGAAAGAGCAAGAAGGAAAATCAGGGCCTGGGGGAAAATTCATGCCCTCACCGTTCCAGTTTGCCAAATACGGTCAGAGTGGCATGGAGATCAGCGAACTGTATCCCCATTTATCGCGGCATGCCGATGATTTGTGTGTGATTCGGTCGATGCATACGACGACGCCAAACCATGAACCCGGCTTATTCATGATGAACAGCGGTTCGCAGCAACCGATTCGGCCCAGTTTGGGCTCTTGGTTGACGTATGGCTTGGGGAGCGAAAATCAGAATCTGCCCGGTTTTGTGGTGCTATGCCCCGGTAAACCGGTGGTGGGCCCTGCCCTGTGGGGCAACAGTTTCCTTCCCGGAATCTACCAGGGAACCCACATCAACAATTCGAAGATTGATCCCCGGCAGGTCATCGGCCACTTGAACAATAAGCACTTGAATGCTGGTGATCAGCGCCAGTTGCTGGATCTGCTACAGGCCATGAATGACCGTCACTTGGCAGACCGAGGTCAAGATGTCGAACTCGAGGCCCGCATCGCCTCTTTGGAAATGGCGTATCGGATGCAGTTTGAAGCCCAGGAAGCGTTTGATGTCAGCCGTGAAGAGGAGTCAACGCGAACTTTGTACGGCGAGGGGGAATTCGCGAATGGCTGCTTAATTGCCCGCAGACTGGTGGAACGCGGGGTGCGGATGGTGCAGCTCTATTACGGTGCGGGCCAACCCTGGGATGCGCATGGTGACATCATGGACCACAAACGAGACGCTCTCAAGAGCGATCAGGCGATTGCGGCCTTGCTACAGGACCTGAAGTCCCGCGGAATGCTTGAAGAAACCCTGATTCTCTGGGGTGGAGAATTTGGTCGGACCCCGGCGGCTCAGGGGGCCAAAGGGCGCGATCATCACCATACGGGTTTTACGGTCTGGATGGCCGGGGGTGGAGTCAAAGGGGGGCTGACTTACGGAGCCACCGATGATGTCGGCGTACATGCCGTCGAGAATCGGATGGATGTGCATGACCTGCACGCGACGATTTTGCATCTCATGGGACTCGACCATACCAAGCTGACATACCGGTATAGCGGCCGGGATTTCCGCCTGACGGATGTGCATGGTACGGTGACCAATGCCATCCTGGCGTAATCAAGACCTACCTCTGCCACCTATTGAACCGTTTTCGCAGACCGAGACTTTTGAACGGAACTGCGAATCCGACCGCAGAAAACGGTTTTGCCGCGATCGTTTTGCCGCAACAAATCAACGGACGCTTCGGTGATGTGGCGGATGGTGCCGAATTGAATGCCATTGACCGAGTACGAACGGTGAACATATTCTCTGTCGTGATACTGTTGGTCAGGATGAACCACACAGGATTGTGATCGCTGAGGATCGCGAATCTTTATTTTGAGGAAGGACAGGATGTCCGTTGAATCTTCGTTATCGATCCGATACCAGAAGGCTGGCTGGCTGACTTGGGCCGCTTTGACTGTCGTGGTGACATTGGTCGTCGCCCGGTCGATTGCCATCGGCGAAGAACGATCGGTGACCCCCTCGTATCGTTCCGCCGTCTGGAATTGGTTCGCGGGCGAGCCGCTGTACAACATGCAGGGGCATGGTTTTCTGTATCTCCCTCAAGCCGCACTGGTGTTTGCCCCCTGGGCGATGCTGCCGCATACTGCGAGCGAACTGGTCTGGCGGTGGTCCATGATCGCGGTACTCGCGGCCAGCGTTGTCAGGCTGACCTGGCTGTTAAATCGGGATGGTCGCTGGTTTTTTGCCGTCTCTGCCGTGACCACAGTCCTGGCGTGGGGCTGTGCGAGAAACGGACAGTCGACGCTGCTGATTACGGGGATGATGATCCTTGCAGTCGCGGACTTGAGCGAGCAGCGCTGGTGGCGAGCGACGCTGCTGCTGACACTCGCCTTTGCCTTCAAACCGCTGGTCATCGTTCTCATTTTATTGGCGGCGGTGCTCTATCCGCCCATGTCATGGCGGTTGGCGCTTGGCATGGCCTTTGTCGCCGTTCTGCCGTTCCTGACACAACGACCTGAATACGTACTGTCACAGTACGTGGCTTGTCAGGAAAATCTGAAAATCACCTTTGAAGTCGGCGAGACCGGTCATTGGGCTCAATTGTTCGGCATGTTACAAGTCGCCGGTATCGAAATTCCCTCGACGGCTCGGACAGCAACCCGACTCGTGGCCGCCATCGGTACATTGCTGGCCTGCTGGCAAGGGGTCCGTAAACTCCCTTCCCCACGAGCGGCGTTTTATCTGTTTGCCCTGGCTTCCTGTTACCTGATGCTGTTTAACTCCCGCACCGAGGGAAACACGTACACGATGATTGGCCCCGTGTATGGGGCGCTGCTGGCTGAAGCGGCATTTCATCAACGGAATCGGCGAGCCACCGGATGGTTGATCGCGGCGGTGGTGCTGACGGTCGCGAATTATGAATTGGCTGTCCTGGTGACCCCCCGACCGAGTGCGATCTGGATTTCACCGCTGGTGTGCGTGGGGGTGAGTGGCTACCTGGTGCTGCGACTGATTCAAGAGATTCAACCGGCAGCGCGTCACCCGAGTTCCGGTGACGCAGAAAACGTTGCCCCGTCGCTGCCATCCCAGGCAGCTTGAATCGCGACGCAACGCCGCATCATCAGCGGAATTTCGCCAAAACACCAGGATTTACCCACACCGTTATTGTTCAGTCACGGTGTGGTCTGCGACCCGATTTTGCGGGATCGGCAGTTTGAGCAAATATGTGCGGAGCCAAAGGAGTTTCGCTGGGGGGATGCGCGATGGATCGATGCTGGCAACCGCGAACGATCCGGTCGCACAAGGTGACGAAATCGATCCCCTGCCGAGCTGCGGCCTTGGGCAACAGGCTATGGTCGGTAAAGCCAGGAATGGTATTCACTTCGAGCACCCACGGCTCATTGGAATGGTCCAGCCGAAGATCAACGCGTGCCAGGCCGCTGGTCCCCAATGCGGAACAGGCATTTTTCGCGACGAGTTCAATCTGTTGCATCAGCTTTTCGGGCAGGTTGGTCTCGAAAAGATAACGCGTCGCATCATCTTCGTATTTTGCCTGCCAATCAAAAAATTCACGATCCGTTTCGATTTTGATGGCGGGAAGCGTCTCTCGGCCGATCAACCCGACGGTCCATTCGGTCCCTTCCACCATCGTTTCCAAGACCCCAAACACGTCAAACTGGAAGCAGAGTTTGAGTCCCTCGGCCAAGCGATCGGGTGTATGGACAATCGTGATTCCCAAACTCGAACCCTGCGTATCGGGTTTGACGACCAATGGATAGCCGATCTCGGCTGCTTTTTGTGCGATCCATTCCAAATCATCGTTATAGTGAATCAGTGAATATCGCGGTGTGGGGACGCCGAAGAGGCGAAACCGCTCTTTGGCAGCCGACTTGCTGAAGGCAAGGCGCGAGGCGATGGCATCGCTTCCAGTGTAGTCGACCTGCGCCTGTTCCAGAATCTGTTGGACCTGACCATCTTCGCCAAAACGACCATGCAGCGCGATAAACGCCACGTCAAACTGACTCCAGTCGATACCGGATAATTCGACAATCGCCGGGTCCAGATGAAGCACCTCGTGCCCCGCCGCCGACAACGCGGCCGCAACAGCCATTCCACTTTTCAGGCTGACATCCCGCTCATCGGAATCACCACCCGCAAGGACGGCCACACGTAACGCAGACAGATTTTTTGGACTGAACATAAGGGACCGCTTCCTTGCGATCGAACGGAATGAAACTCGGATAGCCGCTGGGGACAAGATGCCAGCGGCAGCGTTGACCACTGCGATCATGCATCTTTCTTGCTCCCGCCATCGACAGAAACCTACCAGATTTTGATTTCGGACTCCAGATGAACTCCGAACTGTTCCGCGATTTTGGAGCGAATGAGATCGATGAGTCGCAGCACATCGCTGGATTTGGCGCCTGCATGGGTCACGATAAAGTTCGCATGTCGTTCGCTGATTTCTGCACCACCGACTCGGGTCCCTTTCAAGCCAGCCTGTTCAATCATTTGACCCGCGCGCAGCCCGCGTGGATTTTTAAAAACACAACCGGCGGATTGTGAGCTGAGTGGCTGCACCGATTTCTTGGAAATCCAGTTCTGCTTCAGCATGAGCGCAATCGCCTCAGGGTCACCCGGTTGCAGCGAGAACTCAACTTCGATGATCAGCAGGTCGTTCAAATTACTTTGTCGATAATCAAACGACAATTCGTCTTTCCCCCGCACGACTCGCTCACCCAAGCTGGTGAGCCCTGTTACGCTGGTGACCAATTGCGAGGCTTCGCCGAGCCGACCTCCCGAATTTCCGCAGACCGCACCACCAATGGTCCCTGGTATTCCCGCCAGATTTTCGAATCCCGCCAGACCAACCCGGACGGTTTCCGAGATGACGTGCGAGAGTAACGCACCTGCCCCGGCACGAACACGATTTCCTTCGATTTCGACCTGAGCAAAAACCGACGAGTTGAGCCGAATGACGACTCCGCTGACCCCTTCGTCTTTCACGAGGATATTCGAACCACCACCCAGAATGTGAATCGGGAGCTGCAGTTCGTGGCAAGCGGTCACGAGTCGCGTTAATTCCTCGATCGACCGCGGAGTCGCCAGGTACTGTGCGGGACCCCCTAATCGTAACCAGGTGTAGGGAGCCAACGGCTCGTCCTGCTGCAGAATGTCATTGAATGCGCTGAGTGAGCTCATGATATATCCGGTCGATGTCGCCAGCCCCCATCGTCACCGTGACGTCTCCGGGGCGCATTGCATCGTCTAAAGTGCTTACGATCTGGTCAAGCGATGAAAAAAAACGAGCTGAAATTCCCTCGGCCTGCAGCTGCCTGGTTAATTCTTGTGAGACCCGCCATGGTTCGATCGAGACAGATTCTCGTGCGGCAAATACGGGGGCGACCCAGACTTCGTTCGCCTCGGCAAAACTTTGTGAGAACTCCGTCATCAAGGTCGTTGTCCGCAGGATTTGATGTGGCTGGAAAATACAACGGATGGCCTGCGAACCAACCACATTCCGTAGGGTTTTGAGGGTCGCTTTGACCGCAGTGGGATGGTGCGCATAGTCATCAAAAAACAGGGATCCCTTTCGTTCGCCGAGAAACTCGAATCGCCGGCGGATTCCTTGAAATTCGGCCAGTGTCTTGCGAAGGATGTCGAGTGAGACCCCCGCCTCGGCGCACAGTGCGGCGGCGGCGAGTCCATTGAATGCATTATGTTCGCCGTGTAAGGCCAAGGGAAACCAACCGTGATCCTGACCATTGCCCACGACGCGAAATCGAAGGCCCCCAGCAGATTGTTCGATCTCGCGTACTTGCCAATCCGCCGTCGCACGACGGCCGAAGGAAACGCGCCGGGCGGATGTTTTGGCCATCGTGGAAACTTCTCGTGAAACGGGACAATCCTCGTTGATCAGCAAAACCCCCTCGGCAGCGGTCTGGCTGGCAAACGTGGTAAACGCCGACTTGAGTGACTCCAAATCGGGATAGCAGTCAAAATGATCTGGCTCAATACTCAGAATCGCAGTGTATCGAGGCTCAAAATCGAGAAAGCTTTGCTGAAACTCACAGCTTTCCGCCACAAATAAATCCCCCGATCCGGTCCAACCACTCCGACCACTCCCACATAATTCCGCACCCAAAACAACCCCAGACAGGCGATTCGCTGCGGACAGAATCGAGGCGACCATCGCAGTGGTTGTACTCTTTCCATGGGTTCCGGCAATGCAGACACCTGTGGACCGACGCATGCGTTGGGCAACCATCTGACTGTAAGAAAACTGCGGTATTGCCTGCTGGATCGCCCACATTCGTTCCGGGTTTTGGAGGGGAATCGCGGGACTGTAGACCAGGTTTTGAGTGGAATCTGCCAGATGTACGGCAGCATGACCCTGGTGAAAAACCATCCCCCGATCGATCAGTTTCAAGATTCCCGAAGTGGGAATGGCCAAATCTGAACCCGACAGACTCCAACCCTCATCCAGCAATAACTCGGCCAGTGCACGCATCCCTGCACCACAAACGCCAACCAAATGAGCGGATTGATAAGCTGTCTGGATCATAAAAATCATCAAAAACAAATTTGCGCGGAAAGGAATCGATCGCGAATTCCGTCTGGTGAGGCATCTGGATTCACGGTCTGATGTTTTTTTCGGAATTCGGCGACCGAGTACCACTCGTAACCCAATTCTAGGGAACAACTTGTTACGATGATATGGACTACCGTGGTTGATCAGAGTGACGCGGATGATTACACTCACGTATCCTACCAGGAGAACTGGCCTGAGCTTGTTCATTTATCGAAGGAACAGACCGATCGATCGGTCTGTTCCTCAAATGATGCGATCCTGAAATGATGCGAGATCGTTCAGCAAGAAAACCACCGTGATGATTGGACCCCTTCATGACGCAGATTGTGGATATTCGCCAGTGCGATGATCCGCGTGACGCGATACACCTCGCCTGCCAGCGACTGGCAGAAGGCGAACTTGTTGCTGTTCCGACTGAGACCGTTTATGTAATCGTGGCGAATCCCCTGAGCCCAACCGGGGTCGCAAAAATTCGGGCATTGCAACCGGATGGCCGAAGAACGCTGCTGCTGAAATCCTGTTTTGAACTCTGGGACTATGTTCCCAATCTCCCTGTTTATGCGGATAAACTGTCCCGCCGTGGTTGGCCTGGGCCGTTATCGATTGCCTTGGATTCGTCTATGACCTCGGGTTTATTCCGTGATTTGGGTCAGGATGCTCAGCAAGCATGCACTGCCTTGGATAAAACTGTGACGTTTCGATCGTCGTCACAACCCCATCTGCTCGAAATTATGAGAATGTGCCCTCATCCGTTACTTGCCTGCTCAGAGACTCTGTCGGGAATCATAATGCCGCGCAATGCAGCAGGGATTGCTGAGCGTTTTGGCAAGCAGGTTTCACTGGTGCTTGATGATGGAGTGTGTCGTTACGGCGAGCCCTCATCGATTGTCAAAGTGAACGAGAGAGGCTACGAGGTGATTGAATCGGGAGTGGTTTCTGAGTGCACGCTGAAGCGGGTTTGCAGCGAAGTTTTTCTGTTTGTCTGTACCGGTAACACGTGTCGCAGCCCCATGGCAGAAGCTCTGTTTCGCAGACTGCTGGCCGAACGCCTGCAATGTCAGGATGAAGAGTTGATGGATCGTGGTTTCAATGTGATTTCTGCCGGATTGGCGGCAGCGAACGGTTCTCCCGCATCGCATGAAGCGGTCAATGTTTTGTCAGAAGCGGGTATTGATCTGCGAAACCACGAAAGTCAGGCCGTTACGGAACGACTTCTGCTCCATGCCGATCACGTACTGACGATGACACGCGGACATCTTCAGGCGATTTTGAGCGCCTATCCGGATTTAATCAGTCGTGTTCGCCTGCTTTCCCCTGATCACTTGGACATTTCTGATCCGTATGGTGGAGGCTTCGATGAGTATTCCGCTTGCAAATTGAGTATTGAACAGAGTTTACTTGCCTTAATCGACCAGTTGTTGTTGACCGACGACAGGTTCTGAGGGGGTGAGTGAACAGAAATCGGCCATGTGGCGATTTTGCAATTCGTGAAATCCGATGCTTTTCAGAATTGGATTTGCTCCTGTTCCAGACCCCAATGAGATGATCCCTGATCGATGACCCCGACGAATAGCAAAGTCACCCAAACACGAAAACGACCCTTCACCGAAAACTTTTGATGCTATAATCCCGCAGCTCGCGAGCAGCGTTTTGATTCCAATCTGTCTTCTCGCTCGAGTCTTGTCACATGAAACTGAGTCTTGTCCCATGAAAATTGTTGTCGCCAGTGATCACCGCGGCTTTCAGGTGAAAGAACGAATTCTTTCGCAAGTGGTCGAACTTGGCCACGAGACGATCGATATGGGCCCTGATTCGGCAGATGTCGTCGATTACCCCGACTACGGTGCTAAGGGGACGCGACTGATTTCGGAGGGTATGGCCGATCGAGCCATTCTCATCTGTGGGAGTGGTATCGGAATGAGCATCGTTGCCAACAAATTCCCCGGCGTTCGTGCGGCACTTTGCCATGATGAACTGACTGCCGAAATGAGCCGCCGCCATAACGATGCCAACGTCCTCTGCCTTTCTGCGGATCTGCTTGGCGAACGCCTCACATCGCGAATGATCGAGATTTGGCTCGGA
Organism: Schlesneria sp.; assembly: GCA_044354755.1. Taxonomy (GTDB): domain Bacteria; phylum Planctomycetota; class Planctomycetia; order Planctomycetales; family Planctomycetaceae; genus Schlesneria. The sequence goes on from JBIKZJ010000174.1 coordinate 9,239, forward strand.
ACGGAGTTTGAGGGGGGCCGCCATGCCCGTCGAATTGGCAAAATCGCCGCCTTGGATCAACAGTTGATTGGAAGCCAACCCTACTGCGCCCCTTGTGAGTAATTCGCGGTTTATTCGTTGTGCGGTCACTCTGTTTTGGGGTCTGGTCGCCATATAAAAATGACTAAACGTCAGGGAATTTCCTCCAAAACCAGAAAATCGGAGTCTCCGCCCCATGCCTGTTGAACAACTGAAATATTCCACCACACATGAATGGGTTGCGATCGATGGCGATACCGCGACCGTTGGAATTACCGATTTTGCCGTGCATCTGTTGAGTGACCTGGTATTTGCCGAGCTCCCCCCCAACGGAAAAACAATCACAAAAGGCCAGCCTTTTGGTGAAGTCGAGAGCGTCAAGGCGGTGAGCGACCTTTATGCACCGCTGAGTGGTGTCATTATTGCGTTCAATGAACGACTGACTGAACATCGTGCCACTGATGGTACACCCGTTGCCCCCCAACTGGAGCTACTCACCTCCAGTCCGTTCGAAGAAGGCTGGCTCGTCAAAGTGCGAATCGCCAATCTCGCCGAAATGGATACGCTCATGAACCGCCAGCAGTACTTGGCGCATTGTCAATCCTCTGAATAATCCGATGACTGTGAACAATCCGATGACTGCGCCGTGACATCGAATCAGGAACCATCGAACGAACCCCACCCTTGTCAAAAAGGTCGTTTCCATGTCCTATCTCTTTAACACGCCCGACGAACAACAGCTGATGCTGGATCGAATCGGGGTCAGTTCACTCGATGTTTTGCTTGACCAGATTCCCTCGGAACTGCAGCTGCGGCGACCGCTTGACCTCCCCCAACCGTTGACAGAAATCGAGCTCGAACAGCAATTCCGACGATTGGCCTCGCAAAACTTTGGCGCCGGGAATCGGCGTTGCTTCATGGGGGGTGGCGCCTATGACCACTACATTCCGAGTGTGGTGGATGAAATCACGTCCCGGGGAGAATTTTATACCGCGTATACCCCCTATCAAGCGGAAGCAAGTCAGGGGACCCTGCAGGCCTTTTTCGAATTTCAGTCGATGATCGCAGAATTGACCGGAATGGATGTGGCGAACTCCAGCTTATACGAAGGGGGAAGCGGCGTTGCCGAAGCTGTGCTGATGGCGATCCGTTGTACTGGCCGATCGGGACGTATCGTGGTACTGGGTTCCGTTAACCCGCAGTATACCGAAACATTGAATACCTATCTGACCAATAAATCCACGGAAATCGTGGTCGCACCAACCATCGACGGTACGCTTGATCCCGAACAACTCGCCCCGCTCGTCAACGAGCAAACGGCGTGCGTCGTCGTTCAACAGCCAAACGTGTTCGGCTGCCTGGAAGATGTCGGAGCGCTGGAAAAACTGACGCACGAGGCAGGAGCACTCTTGGTCGTCTCGTTCGACCCCCTGAGCATGGGAATCCTCAAACGACCGGGGGATTGGGGAGCCGATATTGCCGTCGCCGAAGGGCAATCGCTGGGAACACCCCTGCAGTTCGGCGGACCGTTTCTGGGGATTCTGTCCTGCCGCCAGCAGTTCGTTCGAAAAATGCCCGGCCGATTAATCGGCCAAACGATCGACCGCGAGGGAAAACGGTGCTTCTTTCTGAATCTCCAAGCCCGTGAACAACATATCCGCCGCGCGGGGGCCATGAGTAATATCTGTACGAATCAAGGCTTGATGGCATTGCGCGCCACAGTCTACCTGTCGCTCCTCGGTCCCACGGGACTGAAAGAGGTTGCCGAGCTCAGTTGCCGCAAAGCCCATTATGCCGCTGATCGACTGAGCCAAGTTCCCGGCTGTGAACTGGCGTATCAAAAACCGTTCTTCAAGGAATTCGTGTTGAAGTATCGAAAGGGTGCCGAAACCGCGATCCAACGCGCAGCCAATGCGAACATCGATATCGGCCCGGCCCTGAATTGTCTCCCCGGACTGGATTGGATCACGGGCTCAGATCGAGACCAATGTCTCCTGATTGCTGTCACCGAGTCTCGTACCAAAGCGGACATTGATCAACTCGCCGAGGCGCTCGCAAATTAACGAATCGGTATCAACAGTACGCTCGCGGAAACAACCACAATTCCCGCTGGAAAGCGGTAGTGTCGACGTCATGCTGCGCTACGGATGGAGACCACGACAGTTCACAGGCCCGAGCGGTCAAATTTCGCACCCTGAAACAAACCACGCCCGGTGCGTCACAGTCGACTTTCGTCGCTTGACACGCCGGGCGTAAACAACAGCCCCCAGATCCCGTCAGGATACGGTTAGCGGATGGCAACAGCCTGAATCATTTGCCGACCAGAGCGATTCGAAGTGGAGGCATCGTTGGTCTGAACCTCGATCATGGCACAGGCTGGGACACAGCATGTCGGCGTCGATCTGGAGATGTAAACCGGTGTACAAGCCGCAGCGCAGACAGGAACAGGAGCCGGCGCGCAACAAGCGGTTCGTGTGGTCCAGGCTGGTTGACAGCAGGCGGTTGGCGCAGTCCAAGCCGCTTGACAGCAAGTATTGACTGGCGCGGAATCATAATAATACGTCACGGTCGGTCGACAATTGTCGTAGACGGGCCGACAATGGTCGTGAGCGGGTCGACAATGGTCGTGGGCGGGTCGACAACAGCGGCGGCGGCGGCCATGTGCCTCGGCTTCTTCGGAAAACAGCATCGTACCCATGACGGCCAGCACAGAAAATAACAGCAAATTTTTCATAACATTCAGAACCTTCTAAAGCTGGAACGC
>JBIKZJ010000556.1:0-3633 GCA_044354755.1 Schlesneria sp.
TTACTATCAGCCGACGTTTGTCGATATCGGGATGTTGATTGGGAGTTTCGGCTTGTTTTTCACTTTGTTCCTGCTCTTCTGTCGCTACATGCCGATCGTCGCAATTTCCGAAGTGAAATCGATACTTCCTGAAAATCAGAATCTTCATTGAGCGTTAAGAGTATTGAGCATCAAGAACTGGAAGCAACTTGACAAGAGCTGGTAGGAACGAAGCTCCCTCCGAGAATAAGAAGGTCAATCCGATATGTCCGCCTCAAACGCGATCACCGAAAAGCGGGAGAAAGAACTTCATCCCGACTCTTCTCAGCCGGCCCTGTCTGCGATGATTGCCGAGTTTCCGACGGTGGGTTCGGTGCTGGCTGCTGCGACTCGCGTGAGCGAAGCGGGTTGGTCAGATTGGGATGTGCATAGCCCATTCCCAGTTCACGGAATCGATCCGCTGCTACGGATTCGGTCAACGAAGCTTCCCTGGTTCACGCTGACTGCTGGAATAGTGGGAATTGTCGTTGCTTTTGCGATGCAATGGTGGATGAACGCTGTTGATTATCCATTTTGGATTAGCGGTAAACCCTTCTTCGCACTCGAGGCTGCGGCTCCCATCGCGTTCGAAATGATGATTTTATTTGCGGCAATCGCCACGATCGGAGGGATGATCCTGCTGAATCGGCTGCCTAGGTTTTCCAATCCCCTGTTTGCCAGCGAACGATTTTTGAGGGCGACCAGCGATCGATTCTTTATTGTCATTTCTGCAAATGATCCAAAGTTCGATCACGATCGCGTCTTGCAATTATTTCAAGAGTGCAGTGCCACGGCGATCGAGACTTGCCCAGCGATTGATGCGCGCGAAGGGCGATGGCCGTCATTGGTGACACCCATCATCGTTGTGGCAGTGGTGCTAGCTCTCGTGCCGCCAGCACTGATCGCTCAGAAGAGATCCAATCCGACGGATCTGCCTCGCTTCCATGCCATTACGGACATGGATTTTCAGCCGAAGTTTAAGCCGCAGCGCACGAGTCGACTTTTTGCAGATGGCCGGGGGATGCGTCCGCAGTCCGCTGGGACGATTGCGCGTGGAGAATTACAACTGGATAGTCGGTTACATCAGGGGATGGAATACGGTTCTACAGAAGTTACGGATATTAATCGTTTAAATGTTTTGCCGATTTCCGCGCAGGTGGGGCCGAGTGTGAAGTCCAATGAGGGAGTGCAGAAGAATCCCATGCCTGCCGTTCCCCCCCCCGATCCCCTAGATTCTTTACCATGGGTGAAAGAGTTTCCAATTTCGGTCACGTTAAAAACGATGAAGCGTGGGCAGGAACGCTACAACATTTACTGTTCCAGTTGCCACGGTCTGGCAGGTGATGGTGATGGTCTTGTCACACGTCGCGCACTGGAACTTGAGCAGGGGACCTGGATCAAGCCCACTTCATTCCACGCGGAAAACGTGAGGACCCAGCCTGTGGGTCAACTCTTTCATTCCATCACGAATGGCGTTAGGAAAATGCCGGGATACGGTGATCTGATCCCCGTCGAAGATCGCTGGGCAATTCTTCTGTACCTACGAGCACTCCAACAGTCACGTCGCGCCGAACTGCAGGATGTTCCGACAGAATTGATTCCGTCTCTACAGGATTTGCCGAAGGAGTAACACGATCATGATTATCACCAGTGAATCCATTCACGAGTTAGCTCCCCCTCAGGTCTCATTTCGGGATCAGAATCTTACAGTGACGGCACTTCGTGTTCGCCAGTCAGCATTTCTTTTTGGGGTGGCGAATCTCGTTGTCGCTATTGTGATGGGTTTATTCGCCCTCGATGGAATGCGACAGTTCTGGCACAGCTACCTGCTTGCGATCTGTTTCTGGTCCAGTGTTTCTCTTGGTGCATTATTCTTCATTGCGATTCAGCATCTGACCCGATCGGGGTGGAGCGTAGTAGTCCGGCGAATTGCGGAAATCTTTGCGTCTTCGATTATGATCAACTCCATCACTTTCATACCCATCCTCGTCGGGCTCATGTTGGGGCAGTCGTCACTGTACATCTGGAACGATGCCACGTTATCGGTAACTGACGAACTCATTCGCAACAAGGTTCCCTATTTGAACGCTCCGTTCTTCGTAGTGAGGACCATCGGTTACTTTGCCGTCTGGATTTACCTGGCCCGAAGGCTCTGGCGTGAGTCGTCACAGCAAGATGTGAGCGGTGACACCGAGTCATCGCTTCGCATGGAACGGTTGAGTGCCCCGACACTGCTGCTGTCTGCATTGACTATCACCTTCGCGGCCATCGATTGGGTGCTGTCTCTGGATCCTCATTGGTTCAGCTCCATTTTTGGAATTTACTTCTTCAGTGGCAGCATGGTCGCGTTCCTTGCCGCACTGGTGTTGACCGTTGACCTGCTTCAACGTCGATTTGGTCTACTTCCCATGGTGCACACCAAGCACCGCCATGATTTGGGGAAGCTGCTGTTCGGATTCAATTGCTTCTGGGCTTACATTGCATTTTCGCAGTACTTATTGGTCTGGTACGCCAACATTCCGGAAGAGACAACGTGGTTTCAAGTCAGGCAAGCGGGAGGATGGGGAATGATTTCTCTTGTGTTGGTTGTTGGACATTTTGTTCTGCCTTTTCTTGGTCTTATGCCCCGACGAATGAAAGAGAATCCGCAGATTTTAGCAATCTGGTCAGTCCTGCTGTTGTTGATGCATGCGACCGATCTTTACTGGTTAATTTTTCCAACCCTGAATCACTCTGGCCCCGTGTTTTCCGTTCAACCGATTCTGTCCCTTCTGGGGATTGGCGGGGTTTACATTGCAGGGTGGCTTTGGATTGCTGGTCAACATCCACTACTTCCCGTAGGAGACCCGCGACTCATCGAATCTCTTTCGGACGCCCATTGAAAATTGAAATCGGATCGGAACATCGAAGTTAAACACGTGAAATCTGCGGAAGATCAGGAACAATCCATGGCAACTTATGACGACGTGAGCACTCAAAACATCACAGTAATGGGTGTTTGTGCTGCAGTGGGAACATTTGTCATCATCATCGGACTTCAATCCATGTACTACCGCTTTGAATCACAGGAATATCAACGAAAAGTGGTGACCGCCCCGACAGTCGGACCTGATTCTTTACTCAACGATCAGCGAAGTCGGCTCAACGCGTACGGCTGGATCGACCGAGAACGACGACTCGTCGGGATCCCCATTGACGATGCCATGTCTCTGACAGTCGTTCGAGAAAATCACCAGAAAACAAGGAGTTCCGATGATGCGAATTCATTACAACGGAGTCTTTAGTTCTTCGGTCACACTCTGTCTTGCAATCATGTTGATCGCAATCATTGTCTCCAATCCGTGTGCGAAAGCGGAAAGTTATAATAATGTACTTCCTGCGGAATTGTCGGGAATGGGCGTGACTGAGCATTTGGGAGAAACAATTCCCTTGAGCCTCGAGTTTCAAGACGAGACAGGTCGGATGGTCTCTCTTCGACAATTCTTTGGTCAGGGGCGTCCTGTCTTGTTGTCGTTTAATTACTCCAATTGCCCGATGCTTTGCAGCTTGCAGCTTTCGGGGCTTGTGACCAGCTTGTCTGAAGTCGATCTGCAATGTGGGCGGGACTTTGAGCTG
>JBIKZJ010000557.1:0-3631 GCA_044354755.1 Schlesneria sp.
TGGACGGAATGGAGTCTGTCAGGATCTCTGGATTGCCAATGGGCGAATTATCCCGCAACCAGACGATCCGGCGGTTCGTCCTGATCGTGTCATTGACGCGACGGGACTCGTTGTCATGCCGGGTGGGGTCGATATGCACTGCCATATTGCGGGTCCCAAGGTCAATGCCGCCCGCAAGATGTTACCGGAAGACCGGCGCCTGGCTCCTCCCCTGCCCCGAACGGAAAAGACCCGTTCCGGAACCCTGGGAAGCGTCCCCAGTACCTTCGCCACCGGATATCTCTATGCCGGACTTGGCTACACCACCGCCTTCGATGCCGCGATCCCCCCGTTGACCGCTCGACATGCCCACGAAGAATTTCACGATACACCGATGATTGACAAGGGATTCCTCGTTTTGGCGGGGAATAATCACTATGTCATGCAACAGCTGAAAGCGGCCGAACCGCAGTTGGTGCAAGCCTATCTGGGTTGGTTATTGCAGGCCACCAAGGGCTATGGGATCAAGGTCGTGAATCCCGGCGGGGTCGAAAACTGGAAGTCGCGCGCCAATGGCAATGTCAAAACGCTGGATGATCTGGTCGACGGATTCGGGATTACCCCCCGGGACATTTTACGGGGAATCGCCACAGCGGTTGACGGACTGGGGTTGCCGCACCCGGTCCACATTCATGGGAATAACCTCGGTTTGCCGGGAAATTGGGAGACCACCCTGCAGACCATGCAGGCCCTGGAAGGACATCGGGGCCACCTGACCCATATTCAATTTCACAGTTATGGTGGCAATCCCGATGATCAGTCGACCTTTTGTTCCGAGGTTCCCCGGTTGGCCGACTATATTAATCAGCACGCAAACCTGACGGTCGATGTCGGGCAAGTGATGTTTGGAAAAACCGTTTCCATGACCGGAGATGGCCCGCTGGGATACTACCTGCATCGGGTGCTCGGTGGAAAATGGTTCAGTGGCGATATCGAGCTCGAAGCGGGTTGCGGTATCGTTCCCATCATCTATAAAGAAAAAAGCTTTGTGCATGCACTGCAGTGGGCGGTCGGGCTGGAATGGTATCTTTTGATCGAAGATCCCTGGAAAATTGCCATGTCCACCGACCATCCCAACGGCGCTTCGTTCCTGGCTTATCCCCAGATCATCGCCCTGCTGATGGACCGTAACCTGCGTGAAGAAACATTACGACGACTTCCCGCCCGCATTCGCGAAGTCACCGTCCTGAGTCAACTCACGCGGGAATACACCCTCGCCGAAATCGCCATCATTACTCGTGCGGCCCCCGCCCGGATGCTGGGGCTGACCCGAAAAGGGCACCTCGGACCTGGGGCCGACGGGGATATCACCATCTATACCCCCAACGCCAACCGGGAACTGATGTTTGAATTGCCGCGTTACGTCATCAAATCAGGGGAAATCCTGATCGAGCAGGGAGAAATCCGCCAGACACCGCGCGGTGTGACCATACAAACGGCACCCGATTACGACACCGACGTGATCCCCTCGATCCGTGATTGGTTTGACGCCAGCTACACCGTTCAGTTCCGAAATTATATCGTGGGTGACCACGAAATTGAACCAACACAAATCGAACCCACACAGGTCGAGCCCTCGCCGCCCCCCGAACGGTTTTGAAAAGTCGAGGCTGATCCACTACGATATTGTATGCAATGAAGGGCCGGGCTTCCTGCTGTTCTGTGAAGATCTGGCCGGTTCCGAATGTTGACAAAACCAATTGGCAAGCCGATGGGTTCAAGCCCATAGGCTCAAGCCCAAGAGAGATACTGATGCCGACTTTGACCACCGATCGTTCATACCAGCTGCCCCCCCTTGGACAAAATCCCTCGTCAACCGCCCAGGGAACAACACCCGGCAGTTTTGCACGGCCTCCCGTCCTACAACCGGGACGCGCCGGGGCCATGACGTTTGCCTCGCCCGATACACCCGGCATGCCAGCTCCGTCCGACAAAACCGCGTGGGACTTCATGCCGACCGATTGGACCCTGCGTGCCGGATATGGGACTGCAGCAGGCGAGCTGTCTCATGAACAGGGCGCTGCCTGGGAACCCCCGACTGGATTCCACCCGATTACGCAACTCGAACACGCTCGCCTGGGGATCATCACCCCCGAGATGAATCGCGTTTCCGTGCGTGAGCCTCACCTGACTCCCGAGCAGGTTCGTGACGAGGTCGCTGCCGGGCGAATGGTGATTCCCGCTAACACGGTCCACCTGAAGTATCAACTCGACCCGATGGCGATTGGCCGCGCGTCCAAGACCAAAATCAACGCCAACATGGGAGCCTCGCCAGTTTCGTCCAGCATGGATGAAGAAGTCGAAAAGCTCAAGTGGGCCGAACGCTGGGGTGCCGACACGGTCATGGATCTTTCTACCGGCGGGGATCTGAATGCCTGCCGTGAAGCGATCGTGCGCAACAGCACGGTGCCGATCGGGACGGTTCCCATCTATTCGATGATCATTGGCACACGGATCGAACAGCTGACTCCCGAAATGATTATGGCCTCACTGAAACAACAGGCGGCACAAGGGGTCGATTATTTCACGATTCATGCCGGGGTTCAACGTGAGCACCTCCCCTTCATCCAGAAACGACTGATTGGAATCGTCAGCCGTGGTGGATCACTGCTCGCAAAATGGATGTTGGTTCACGGTAAACAAAATCCGATGTACGAGCATTGGGAAGCGATTTGCGACATCATGCGCGAATACGATGTGACCTTTTCCATCGGAGACGGCCTTCGTCCTGGGGGACTCGCAGATGCCACCGATCAGGCTCAATTGGCCGAACTGGTGACGCTGGGTGAACTGACCGAGCGCGCCTGGCGAAAGGGTGTGCAGGTGATGGTCGAGGGACCCGGTCACGTCCCGTTTGATCAGATTGAATTCAACATGAAACTGCAGCGTCGGCTGTGCCACGGTGCTCCGTTCTACGTGCTGGGCCCTCTGGTCACCGATATTTTTCCAGGGTATGACCATATTACCAGTTGCATTGGTGCCACCGCCGCAGGCTATCACGGTGCCGCGATGCTCTGTTACGTCACCCCGAAAGAACATCTGGGACTCCCCAAAAAGGACGATGTGAAACAAGGCTGTATCGCCTACAAAATTGCCGCACACGCCGCAGACATTGCCTTGGGGATTCCCGGTTCCCGCGACCGTGATGATGAATTGACCAAAGCCCGCGCCGCCTTGAACTGGCAGAAACATTTTGACCTCAGCTTCGATCCGGATACGGCTCGCGCCTATCACGACGAAGATCTGGATGTCGATACCGACTTTTGTGCGATGTGTGGCCACGATTGGTGCAGCGTGCGGATCAGCAAGGAAATTGTCGAATTCACGTCTGGAAAAGATGCCAACTACCAATGGGAAAAAGCCAAGGTGACTGCGGCCTTGACCCCGGAACAACAAGAAATCCTCGCCAAACGAGGGGTGCTCAGTCCGGACGAGATTCATCGTTTGGCGGCGAAGACCAAAAAAGTGATGACCGTCGAAGCAGCGGATAAGGCGTCCTGTCACAGTGACTTCGTGGATGCCGAGATCGCCAAGGATCTGCAGGAAAAACGGAGTGATCTGGTGGAATTGAACATTCCCTAAGGTTTTTCCG
>JBIKZJ010000558.1:0-3624 GCA_044354755.1 Schlesneria sp.
TCATATCTTTCCTGCGGGTGGTCGCCGGGGAACCACGGTCGAGGTTCGAGTCGGGGGTGAGTGTCTTCCGCCGGGAACCCGCTTTCGCAGCTTTGGCCAGGGGCTGACAGTCCCGGCGGTGTTAGGAGAGGCGGCGACAGGTCAGTATGCTCCGTCGCCACGCCGGAAGCCGGGTGAGCAGCCGATGAATTATCCGCGTGAATGGCATTCCCAAGTCCAGATTGCTGCGGAGGCCCAGCTGGGTGTGAACCTTTGGCGTTTAAGCAGCGCGCGGGGTGGGACGGGGGGCCGTCCTTTTATCGTTGGGGATTTGCCGGAATTCATCGAGTCAGAACCGAATTCCATTCCGCAGCAGGCCGAGCGGGTTGAGCTTCCGGTGACGATCAACGGCCAGATTGCCGGTGAAAGTGACCTGGATTATTTTCGGTTTGCGATGGCAAAAGGGGATCTGGTGCGCGTCGATGTGGCGGCGGCCCGTCTCGGCTCGACACTCGACCCACTGATCCAGTTGCTTGGCCCTGACGGCCGTCGCGTGGCTGCCGAAGAAGTGCGAATGGGGGCCGACCCGATCCTCGCTTTCGTCGCCGCAGATTCTGGTGAATACCGGCTGCTGATCGCGAATGTCACCTTTAAGGGGGGGCCTAGCTATGTCTACCGGGTCACAATCTCGCAAGCTCCGCTGATTCAATCTGTGTTCCCACCGGCAGGTCAGGTGGGGAGCTCGCGGGCGCTCAGCTTCCTGACATTGTCGGGAACAGAAACTCCCCGCACGCTGACGCAGGAGGTCCAGTTTCCGCTGAGCGCCGGATTATTCTGGTTGCCAGGGCCGCTGCAGTCTAATGAAGTTCCGTTATTGGCGAGTGTACTTCCTGCGGGAATTGAGACCGAGGGGAATCAGACGAAGGAGACCGCGACGGAACTGGTTTGGCCACAGATGCTGAACGGCCAGTTTGAGACGGCCAACGACGAAGACTGGTATCGAATTGTGGCGAAGAAGGGTGTCCCTTTGACGATCGAATGTCTTTCGTTTCCTCGATCGTCTCCGACGCTACCCGTGCTGACGGTGTTGAATGCCGATGGTGGTGTGTTAGCGGCAGCAAGCTCCATCCAGAGCGGCCGAGGCTCACTGCGACTGGAATGGCAACCTCCCGCAGACGGCGAGTATTGGTTCCGTTTACGCGACCAGCAATTCGGTGTTCGTGGCGGCCCGGAATTTGTGTATTGCCTGAGCGTTCAGGAAGCGGTTCCGGATTTTACGCTCAGTCTGAAATCGGACGTGATCAACGTTGTGCAAGGGGGACGAACGGAAGTCGAGATCGCCATCGACCGCCGCGGTGGATGTGTGGCACCGATCGAGTTGAGCGTGACGGGTCTGTCGGAAGGGATCCGCATTGAGGGTCATCAAGTTGCGGCAAATCAAGCAACGACGAAACTGGTCTTGATCGCTGATGCCGAGGCTCGATCAACGGATGTCACCTTGACGATTCAGGGACGAGCCGAAATCAACGGAGCGATGGTCGAGCGAACCGCCTGGGCAACTCATCTGGGTCATGACGCAGATGGGGTGGGGGTGGGGCCGACCGAGATCGAGCATGTGCAGATGACGGTGATGCACAAACCGGTTTTCAAGCTGTATTGCAATGAAGCCTATCAGTATGCTCATCGCGGCACGATTTATCCCTATTTAATGGAGATTGAGCGTCTGGATGGGTTTGATGGTCCCATCCGCTTGCAGGTCGCGGATCGTCAGATTAAGGATCTGGACGGGATCGAGATCAAGGAAACAACGGTCGCACCCGGACAGGGACGAGTGATGTTGCCGATTTATCTTCCCGAAACGATGCATATCAATGTGCAAGCTCATTCGAATGTTTATGCGCAGGGGGCGGTCGAGTTTCAGGACAAGTTTGGCCAGCAGCAGACGTTGCTGGTGGTATCTACGATGCGCTGCATGATTCGGACGCTGCCTCCGGTCGCCAAGTTGAAGGCGGTCGAACGCGAACTGGTCGTCGCCGCCGATGGGACCGCCCGGTGTCGAATGACGTTTGATCGCACGTCTCAATTCTCGGGACCCGTCGAGTTAGAGCTTGTTGATGCCGAACCAGGAATTCGGGCGAAACCAATGACCATTCCGGCGGAACAATCGACGGTCGAGATGGAGATCCAATTTGCCCCTGAGGCGCGGCGATCTCCCGAAATGCGATTGAAGTTTCGTGCTCGGGGGGCCATGCCGGGTGAGGCCTTGATGGTGAGTGAAGCGAGTATCCCGCTCCGATTTGATCGTTAATTGTTGCTGGCGGAACCCGTTTACCGCAGTTTCTGTGGGGGTTGGCTGTTGCGATTTGAGCATCAGGTCTTATCATGACAGCAGTTCGGGACCGTTCCCGCTTCAAATCGGTGACGAATCGATGACGAATCGATGACGAATCGGGGCAATTCGCGATAAGATGGGAATCGTTTCCCGTAACATCCGGTCTGCCGAGAAAAAGTGGATCGATATCTGTTGTGGGTGGGTGTTGAGCGGGTCATGAGGACGGGTCGTCAGGACGGGTCGTTGGCGGTTTCAGTGGCATTCAGAGAATGAGCGGGGGTTGATCATGTGTTTCCACTGGCGACGCGGCGTGCTGCTGACTCTGTTTTGTGCGGCGCTTTGCAGCCGGGACGCTTCCGAGCTTTGTGCACAGACCACAAATCCCCCTATTGTCACACCGTCCAATGTGATCAAACAGTCCCGGCCGTATTACGTGGAAGGTGCCGTGGTGGTATTGCTGATGGCGGCTGCAGGCTATGCAGTTTGCCGATCCAGTCGACGAGTTTGAACCAGTTGAGTGATCTCCTTGAGCGAATCTCGTCGAATTGTCCTGACTGGAATTGGCCTGTGTACTCCGTTTGGCCCGGATCGCGAGTCGACCTGGCAAGGCTTATTATCAGGGCGAAGCGCCACCACTTGGTTGTCGGCACCGCATTGGACCGGTGACGGGAAGATGGCGGGTGCAACCGTCTGTCTCCCGGCAACGCGCCGCTTTCCGCACCCTGAACCGCTGGTTGAGCTGGCTTTGACGACGGCGGCCGAGTCACTCGCCGATGCCGGCCTCGATGTCCGCTCGTTGGAACCGCAGCGAACTGGGGTCGTTTTCGGGACGAGCAAGGGGGGATTACATACGTTCTCTCGGATTTTGGCTTCGTCACGATCTGACGACCGGAAGATCAATCAGGGAAATGGGCCACACGATGCTCGGGAATGGCTGGATGTTTTTCCCAATCGGGCGGCTGCCGCGATTGGACAATGGATCGGGAGCACTGGACCGGTGCTATGCCCGGTCGTCGCCTGCGCGACGGGGTTGGCGGCCTGTTTGCGTGGAGCGCAGCTGATCCAGAATGGGGACTGTGACATAGTGTTGGCAGGGAGTGCGGATGCCTCGTTGCAGCCCGCCCTGCTGGGTTCGTTTCAGCGTCTGGGGGTTATTTCGCGAGAAACCAGTGACCCTGCACGGGCCGGTCGGCCGTTTGATCGGCAGCGATCCGGGTTCGTGATCGGTGAGGGAGCCGCTTGTCTGGTCCTGGAACGGCTGGAGAGTGCCCGGGCGCGGGGTGTGGTCTGCTATGCCGAATGGTTAGGGGGGC
>JBIKZJ010000175.1:0-11966 GCA_044354755.1 Schlesneria sp.
AAAAAAACCGTTTCAACCACAAACCCAGTGTACAAGGTGCAAAGACTTTACGTTGCAGCAGGCATGACGACTTCGTTCCCTGATCCGTCACCTTGACGGCCATGACGATCGGACTGTTCGGTCTCGACTGGCTTCAAGGTCCCCGGCTCATAGACGTGTTCAGGCAAATCTATGGAATGCGGCAGTCGATTCGTGAATCACACCCTTCGCAAAAAATGCGAAGATGGTGAACCACGAATCAAACGATTCGCACAAATAGGCACAAATAGGAAGAGAAAAAGTAGGAAGAGAAAAAGATTCGAGATTCTGAAAACTGTGTTATTTAACGCGGACTGAATTTGTGGTTGAACCAGAAAAAAGCCCCCAAAGAAAACACAACAGGCCGGAACAATGTTCCGGCCTGTTGGGATTGTTGTAGCATCGACTTCAAGAAGCTTACTTCTTGGCGGCAGCTTTGGCGGCTGGTTTGGCAGCGGCTTTCGCGGCTGGCTTGGCAGCTGGTTTCGCCTTTGGCGACTTGGTCGCTGGCTTGGCCTTGGCTGACTTCACTGCTGGCTTGGCGGCAGCTGGCTTAGCGGCCTTGGCAGTGGTCTTGACGGGGGCAACTTCCTTGGCTGGTGCAGCTTTCTTCGTGGCCATAATCCGTGGCTCCTTTAGAGAAGAACTTGAGGTACCTGTTCGGAAAACTTGCTGTCTCTCTTTGGCACCCAAACGAGAAAGACAACTCGAAACCGCGACACTCTTAATAGAGAGTGATATTTCGTACTTGAAACTTACCGCTGACCGCGACAGTCCGATCCTAAATCTCTTCGTCAATTGCGTCAAGCGGAATCTCTTGAAGCAAAACACTTTGTCGAAAATGATCTTTCCACAACTGATCCGGGCTTCTTAGAGGCTCAATGACGTAACTGATCCAAATCGAATCGATTCTCAATCGAAGATTTGGCACCCACTTCATCGGCAGGATCCGCTTGAACGATTTGGTGAAATTCTCGGATTTTGACGAATAAAGTGTTTTTTCTGCGAAAAATCAGCGGAAGAGGCTCCCGCCAGGCTGTTTTCCTGTGAGAAATCGGGATTTGAGAGAACTGAGAGTGATCGTGTGGTGATCGAGCTGTTTTTATCGCAAGGGACTTTTGAAAAGGGGGACTGGATGCGGCGATCTGGAGGGATCGGTCACAGTTCTGGATTGCCCTGTTCCTTTCGATCTTGCCAGGAAAAATGGTTGTGGACGCGGATTACCCGGTTTGCACCGGGGGATCACGGCGCGGCGAGACCGAAAGACGGAAATTGCCGATATGGTCTGGAGGACCGTCGTTGATGAGCCCTTGACGGCCCGTTGCACTGCCAGAACAATCCGTCTGAGTCGCGTGACTCGTTCGATTTTTATCAGTCTGCGGAAATTGTGTAGTATGAGCCCCATTACCTTGTCACCTGCCCTGCAAAACTTGAAGCCCTCGGCCACACTGGCAGCCGCTGCCAAGGCGAAAGAGCTTAAAGCCAAGGGAGTTAATGTCCTGGATTTCACGTTGGGTGAGCCTGATTTTATCACCCCTGCCAATATTCGTGACGCGGCCGTTGCCGCGATGAATGCCGGGCATACCCATTACACCCCTTCGGGCGGGATCCTCGAGTTGAAGCAAGCGGTCTGTGCCGCATATCAACGCGACTACGGGCTGCAGTTCAAGCCGAATCAGGTCTTGATTTCCAACGGGGCCAAACATTCGATTCATAATGTCCTGGCGTCACTCTGTGGTCCCGGCGACGAAGTGATCATCCCGGCTCCGTACTGGGTCAGTTACGGTGCCCTGGTTGAACTGACTGGTGCCATTCCGGTTTTGGTCGACACGACCGAAGCGAGCGGATTCTGCATGTCGGCAGCACAATTGCAGAATGCCATCACTCCGAAAACGCGGATGTTGATGCTGAACAATCCCTCAAATCCAACCGGTTCGACGTACCCTGTCGCGCAATTAGAGGCGTTGGCTCGGGTGGCCGTAGAACGAAATCTGTTGGTGCTCTCGGACGAAATCTACGAGAAGCTGATTTATCAAGGCTCGGAATTCCGCTGTTTTGCCAGTTTCGGACCGGATGTCGCCGATCGTACCATCATCGTCAGTGGCGTCAGCAAAGCCTACGCGATGACCGGGTGGCGGATCGGCTGGACGATCGGTCCGGTGGAAGCAATCAAGGCGATGGATAACTTGCAGAGTCAAGAGACCTCGAATCCCTGTAGTATCAGCCAGTACGCCGCCGTCGAGGCACTCAATGGCCCGCAAGAGAGCGTTGAGGCGATGCGCGTCGAATTCGAAAAGCGTCGCAACTATGTGATGGAGCGGATGCGGCCATGGCGGTCCCGATACGGGATTACCTTCGCAGAACCGGGGGGAGCGTTTTACGCCTTCTTCAATGTCAGTTCCTGCTTCAACCGTCCGCTGCTGGGGGGGATCCAAGCCAGTGATGCTTCCGAGTTTTGTAACGCGCTGCTCGAACACGGGCATGTGGCATTGGTGACAGGGGATGCCTTCGGTGCACCGGGCTATGTTCGCCTTTCCTTCGCGACCAGCCTTGAGCTACTCAAAGCGGGTTTGGATGCGATCGAACAGTTCCTGGGGGAATAATCTCGATTTTCCCTCAACTCGATATTACTCACAGCGTGATTTTTCCAAACGGGAGCCTGCAGCGATGAATTCACCGAGCACAACCGCTGCGGGAAGTCGACTGGCGATGTTCTTGCTGGGGGCGACACTGGCCTTGGGCTTCACGTTATCCGCTTATATCCTGTCTCATGCCGTCGTGCGGATGCGGCATGAGAACACGATCAAGGTGAAGGGGATCGCCGAAACGACAATCGAATCCGACTCGGCCCGCTGGAAGGCAATGTATACTGTGCGAAATCCGGTGCTTGCGCAGGGGTACGTCGAACTGGAAGCCAACCAGAAAATCGTGCAGGATTTTTTGAAAGAGGCCCAGGTGCCCGACGAAGAATGTACTTATTCCTCGGTCACGATGCGAATTGAAAACAAACGCGATCCGCACGGAATGGTCACGAACGAAATCGATTCGTACATTTTGACTCAGACGGTTGAAATTGAGTCAAAAGAAGTCCAGCGAGTTGACCAAATCTCGAAAACGATTACCCGTCTGATCAAGCAAGGAATTGAAATCGAATCGTTTCCACCTCAGTACATCAGCCTGTCGGTCGAAAAAATCAAACTCGATCTGCTCGCCAAGGCGACTCAGAATGCTTACGAACGAGCCACCACCTTAGCCCAAAACAGCAAGGGAAAAGTGGGAGCCTTAAGCTCGGCATCGCAAGGGGTCTTCCAGATCACTCCGGTCGATTCGACCCAGGTCACCGATTACGGTTCTTATGACACGA
Organism: Schlesneria sp.; assembly: GCA_044354755.1. Taxonomy (GTDB): domain Bacteria; phylum Planctomycetota; class Planctomycetia; order Planctomycetales; family Planctomycetaceae; genus Schlesneria. The sequence continues at coordinate 3,383 of JBIKZJ010000175.1, forward strand.
CCACGATCAAAAAGAATGTCAAAGGGGTCGTGACGCTGGAATTTCAGATTGAGAAATAGAGCACGCAGGCCAGACGACAATCTCTCCGTTGGCACCAAGGGGGGGCGATCGGGGTATTGGTCATGGATTCGGTTTGAGATCCAACAGTCGTTCAACATCGCTTCGAGCGGCTGGCGACAACCCGGGCCAGGCTTGCATTAATTTTATCAGCTGCGGATCGGTGACTATCGGCGATGGGGACGTGATTTTTTCTAGCTCAAGATGAATGGCCTTCAGTTCGTTTTGAATTTGATCGAGATCAACCTCCTGGCGCTCTTCGGTTGGATTTAGAATCCAGGAGGTGACCGAACCGCTGAGGGTTCCGAAGAGGCCCACGCCACCAATCATCAAAAAGCTGGCGATAATCCGGCCGATCGTGGTCACGGGAAATTTGTCTCCGTAGCCGACTGTGGTCATCGTGGTCAAAGCCCACCACAGGGCGTCGGAGGGGGTTTTGATGTTGGATTCCTCTGACGGTTGTTCGACCTGCAAGATCGCCACGCTGGACAGGACCAACAGCAAGAGCGAAACAAATACCACGGCGAGAATCGCACCGTCGGCTCGATGATTTCGCAGGTATTTGGCCAGGATTCTTGCCACGCGAATGCCGCGCAGGATGCGTAAGATCCGAATCACGCGCACGATTCGACCTGCTCGAAAAATATCAATCGCGGGAATGCTCGAAATCAGATCGATCCAGCCCCAAGTGACGAAGAAGTTCCATTTTTGAGGGGCTTGAATCAACCGGATCAAAAAGTCGATTAAAAAAATTCCACAAACCAGGTTGTCAAAGGCGTCCAGAATGGCGATGTCATCTGGACGTAAGGCCAAAAATGTCTGCAATGCCAAGGCGAACAGCGAGTATCCGCACATGAGCAGGATGAATAATTCATAAGGCTGAAGCTCGGCTTCTTTTACTGTTTGCAGTTGCTTGGAATTGGGATCCATCTGTACGTCCCTTCAACTCTATTTGAAGCCTGTCGCCCTGATCTGACGGGAAAACGATCGTCGGGCAGCGGGGTTCTACTAACGAACCTCCCTTCCCGGCAAGACGAACCTTTCCCGTAAGGCCCGATACAGTCTGTTGAAAAACGGGGACTGGGTGCGACTGAAATCAAAAATCCACACGAATGATACGTCGTGCGCGGTGCCAGTCCCCCTTTTTCACCTGTTGAAAAACGGGGACTGGCTCCGACCGAAATCAAAAATCCACATGAACGATATGTCGTGTAAGGTGCCAGTCCCCCTTTTTCAACAGACTGCTATCCCAGCAAGCCGGTGCAGAATGGCAGGTACGACCTGCTGAACGGAAAAAATGAGGCGACCGCAGCGACCGGGAACGCCCCCCAATTGGGGTCTCGGTTGCAGACTGGTGCGTAACCATTCATGCTGTGCCTTCGAAGACCGAGGTGAACCGACCAGAAATGTGAATTTTAAGGAATCTGAGTGTGAGTGACGTACTTGCTGGCAAAGTCGCCTTGGTAACCGGGGCGGGACGTGGTTTGGGGCGGGCGTTTGCCGAGAAACTCGCCGCGATGGGATGCGCGGTCGGAATTCACGGGATGCGAGAAAATGGTCCTGCCGAGTTTGGTGAAGGGACGACACTCACCGATACCGCACGCGAAATCGGCGAAACTTACGGGGTAAAGACCATCCGCGTGTTGGGAGACCTGACGAAGAATGAGGAAGTCGAACGAGTCGTTCGTGAAGTGACACAAGGCTTGGGCCCGATCTCGATTCTGGTTCATAACGCAGGGGGCGATATTGCCGCAGCGGGTGGAAAGCCGAATCCGAATGACGCAGTCAACATCAAGGAAATCGATGTCCGGGCCGTCCTCGACCGAAATCTCATCAGCACCATCTTTACCTGTCAGCATGTCGCTCGCGGGATGGTGGAACAGCGGTGGGGACGGATTGTGACAATCAGCTCGATCTCGGCATTCAAAGGAACGGAAACCAGCTGCATCTATTCGACCGCCAAAGCCGCGGTGGTCGAGTATACCCGTTGTCTGGCGACTGGACTGCGTCAGTATAATATTACGGCGAACTCACTCGCACCCGGCGATACGCGAACGGGACGATTCCTCGGAACACGAACCGTTGCCGAAGAACGGTTGGTGACCGATGGAACGCTGGATCGGATCGGCCTGGTGGACGAAGTGGCTCGTGTCGTCGAACTCTTCGTCGGACCGATGGGTGATTTTATCACCGGTCAGGCATTACGTGTCGACGGTGGAAGTCAGTGCTGGCCATCCTGATTACGGACTACCACCCCTGCAAAAACAGGAGTGGTGCTGTGATTTGGGTTAGATCGTTTTTTCCTGGAATCTCAGTTTTTCTTCGATGAAGTGTGAATGACATGTTGAATCTTTCTCAGCGAATCGGTTTTTTGGGGCTTATTCTGAGTAGCTTCTGGGTCGTCAGCGGGTGTGCCCCATCCGTTACCAAGGACGAGGCTCCTATCCCGATTGCGAAGGCCGAGCCACTCGGAGCAACCGGGGCCAAAGACTCCTCGAAGACGATTCAGCAGCCGACAGAAAAACTGATTGGTGGCATGAAATTCGAGATCCCCGCCGGTTGGGAAGAAAAAACCTTGTCCAGTAGCATGATTTTGGGTGAGTTCACCCTCCCCGGCGAAGCCGGCCCAGGACGCCTCACACTCTCGACCGCGGGAGGTGGAACGTCGGCCAATATGGATCGTTGGCGAGGCCAGTTTCAGCCTGGTCCCAACGATCCCGCACCGCAGGAAACCCAGATTACGGCGTCAGGAAAAGCCGTAACGCTGCTCGAAGTGCATGGAACCTTTTCGGATTCATTCGGTGGTGGTGGACCAAAACAAAACTGGCAACTGCTGGGAGTCGCCATTCCGATCGATCCTGAACACAATTACTTTGTGAAATTGACCGGCCCCAAAGAGACTGTCACCTCCCGTCGGGATGAGTTCCTCAAATTTGTCGAATCGGCGCGATTCGAAAAATAGACCAAGCCGCGGACAGAATCACAATAAGTCGGAATCGCCAATCCGCGTAACCAGCGATGCCTCAACGCGCGAGCGACTCACCAGTCGGCATCGCCAACCCGCACACGATGCTGTGCCCCAACGCGCGAGCGACTCACCAGTCGGCATCGCCAACCCGCACACGATGCTGTGCCCCAACGGGCGAGCGACTCACTAGTCGGATTTGCCAACCCGCACACGATGCTGTGCCTCAACGCGCGAGCGACTCACCATTCTCAACCCATCGTCATCGCGCATTAAAAAGAATCGGAGGGGACGAATTGGGGTAGGGAGTATTGGGTTTCGATGACGGCTTGGGTGAAGAGTTCTTTGAGGAGTTTCTTGGGGCGGTTTTTGTTTTGTTCTTCGGTGAGGAGGTTGCGGATTTCGTCCTGGACTTCTTCGAAGGGTTGGCGACCTGCCTCTTGGCGATCGAGAACGCGAACGACAGACAGAGCTTCACGTCCTTCGTGGATTTCGCTCAGTTGTTTGGTGGGGATGATGAAGAGTTTGCGTTCGAGTTTTTCGTCGGCTAAGTTGCCGGCTTCCATCCAGTCCCAGGCTCCCCCCTCTTTGGCGGTCAGGCCGTCTGAGTATTTCCGGGCGACTGTGTCAAAGGGGGCCCCTTGATTCAGTTGCTCGATGGCTTGTTCGAGTTTGTTTCGGGCGGCAGATTTGTTCACTTCGGGGGTGATGGCGACCTGGATCTGTTGCCATTTGACCTTCGGGGTGACAGCAAACTTGTCGGGATGGTTGTGATAGTAGGCGAGCAGATCGGGGCGTTCGATCGGGTCTGGTTTTTCGGATTTGGCGACAAGGAATTCGATCGAGAGACGTTCCAGGGCGAAGTTATCCTTGACGTTTTGTAACGTCGTTCCCTTTTTGTTCAGCTCTAATTCAAGTTCGGTTTTGTTGGTGACGTTGAGGTCATTTTTCAGCCGTTCGGTTTCTTTCTCGAACAGCTGATCGATATGACCGTTCATCATTTTCATTTGATCCGGTTTCAGGCTCCCCTTCATCCGTTCGACGAGCAATTTCTTTTGGATGTGGGTGGCGATGTCCCGTTGAATCAACATCTGACGAAACTTGACGAAGTTGTCAGGGGTTGGAATCGGTTGGCCGGGGGGAAGTTTCTTGGGGTCGCTCGCCAATAACTGCATCTGATCACGAACGCTGATCAGGTAGCTGGCATACCGGTCCAAGACATCACCATTCAGAATCGGTGCCCCGTTGACGGTGGCGGCGACTTGTGAGTTAAAAATGGTGGTGTCATCGATCCAGTTTTTCCAGGGATTTTTCTCGAATGAGGCTTGGACGAGCGTGATATCCGATCCGTCGTTTTCCTTGAGCGTTGAATCGGTATCGCTATTGTCGGCGTATTGAGTTTCGGAGTTTCCCGAGGCGACTCGTTCGACGCGACGGGGTGCCTGTACCATGACGGGATTATCGTGCTTTTTTTGCTGCAGTCCGTTGCAGCCAGTCAGTTCCACACAGGCGAGGATGATGAGGCAGAGCAGTCCCGAGCGCATGATGCTGGCAAAGTCCTGGAGGTTCCCCTTCGCCGGCAGCCTGTGGAAACAGCCGCAGCGACTCCATTGAGTCATGGTCGACTCTGGAACAATTCGCGATTTCAAGGTGGCTATCCCCCTATGATTGGGCGGGTTTTTCGACCGGCGCGAGACGGGAGCGGAATTGGATATGATGAGCGGAAGCGATTGGGTTTGTAGTCGGAGATCGGTTTTTGTAGCAAGATCGATTCGCTGACAATCTGCAAGCGTGCCTGAAGCTCGTCTTGTTCGGTCGAAGTCAGACCGCTAATCTCTGTCAAAAGGCCGCAAAGTGACCGCTGATTTGTGCCGTCACGTGGTCAACCAATTCCTTGGAAAGGGAGGTATTCGACTCTGATGATCAAGAATCTCATTGCGACCTGTGCCATCATCACCGTCCTGCTCAGTCAGGCGGTTTCCGCTCAAGAACTGACACTCGGCTCGAAAGCCCCGAAGCTGGAACTGAAAAAGTTCATCAAGGGTGAAGAAGTCAAAAATTTCGAGAAGGGGAAAATCTACGTCATCGAACTTTGGGCAACGTGGTGTGGCCCCTGCCGGACCACGATTCCGCATCTGACCGAACTGCAGAAAAAGTTTAAGGATGTCACGATCATCGGCGTGGCGATCATGGAAGAAGATCAGAGTCTCGTCCCCGAGTTTGTGGAAGAGATGGGGGATAAAATGAACTACCGGGTCGCAATCGATCTGGTGGCCGAGGATGCCGATCCGAACGAAGGAAAGATTGTCACGAACTGGATGAATCCAGCCGAGCAGCAAGGAATTCCGACCGCTTTCATTATTAATGGCGAGAGTAAAATTGCGTGGATCGGTCATCCGGGCGAGATGGAAGAGCCGCTGGAAAAGATTGTTGAGGGAAAATGGGACCTTGTCGCCGAGGCCAAAAAACTGGCGGATGCCAAGGCGATCGAGAAAAAAATGCGCGCCACCTTCGGTCGCTTGCAACAGCTATTCAAGCAATTCAGCGACGATGGTGATCCCAAAGAACTGCTGACCGAGCTGGATACCGCGACAACCGAGATGCCCGACAAGACCGACATCTTCCAGCTCTTCCGGTTTCAGGTCCTCTCGCTGGCTAAGGGAAGTGCTGATGAGGCGGTCGAGCTGGGGACGAAGATCGTCGAATCTGACAAGGGTGAGGATGCGATGCTGCTCAACAACATCGCCTGGTTCATCGTGGATCCCAGCCGCGAAACCAAAGCGGACCCCAAACTGATGAAGCTGGCGCTGAAAGTGGCAATCAAAGCCGACAAGCTCGCCGAAGGAGAAGACCCCTCGATCGCGGATACGCTGGCAAAAGCCTACTTTGATAATGGCAATCTTGAAAATGCGGTCAAGACACAGGAACGAGTGATCCAGCTGGCGGAAGGGACCCGAATGGCTGCGGACTCCGGTTTGAAAAAGCGTTTACGCCAGTACAAAAAAGCACTGGAAGCGGCTGTAGCAAAAGAGGCGGAAGGAGCCGAGAAAGCCCCCCCAAAATAACCGCTGCCGTCCCCTGCTCTGCTTGGCGATTTTCTCATGTGGCAGTAGGCAGTCGCTTGTAAAATTACCCCGAAAGCAGCTCGTCACCATCAATTGGTCACGAGCTGCTTTCGATTTCCGGGAGAAAAACGGTTCGATGATCAATCCAGTCTGCGGCGGTGAAAATTCGGTCGAGACTACAAAAGCGAACTTGGCGAGGTGTCGGACATCCTGTTTCCGTTGGATGCGACCCTGCGTACTTGGTTTTTGGTGAGATTGTTTTTACTGCCCGGGCCGTTCTCGCCATCCTGCTTCACTCGGTCGATAACATGGACACCCACCAATCGTACCTTGGGTCGCCTCGCCGCGGACGAAATTTGGCGAATCGTTCGATGGCACGGATCACCTTGACAATCTCAACATCCGTTGGGGTGGTGTTTATAACCCAATGTTCCACGAACTCTGGCGTCGTAATGACAGCAATTCCCGATTCGTCCGCCAATCGTATTGCTTTACGGTCGTCCGTCGCCACTGTCCAGTTCCTCGACTTGGCAATTGCGAGGCTACTGGCCTCGCCATCGTCGACCTTGCTGGCGAAGTTCACGTAACTTTCCATCTCTTCTTTGGTTTCCAGTCGACATTCTTTGATCAAGCCAGCGGAAATCTCTAAAGAAATGTCGATTGGAGACGGAATGAGCAGCGACGCGTCTGCCGGGTCGACTTTACGAATCGACAGAGATTCGCGGCGAACTTCTTCCGAGACATAAACGCCTTCGCCACATGCCTGAACGATGGCTTGGATCCTGCCGGATGCGTACAAGTTGATCAGGCAGCAGGCATCAACAATTGGATTTGCCATGTCGCCCCTGATTATCCCAACGAATTCAATAGAGAATCATTCGAGTGTGACTCGAAATCCATCGGACGGGGACTACCGTCATCTGACACATCGCCGGTGGTCGAGAGTCGATTCTCAACAATCTCTCGAGCAGTCACTCGATCGCAGCGTAGAATTGCGGCAAGTTCCCCTTCACTCAATTCGCCGCGATCAAAGGCATGGGCCGCGAGAAAAACGTAACGATCAGGAAACCTCTGGTTCGTGACGGGATTCGGATGCAATGACAAGAGTTCCTTGGCACGCCGGACTTCAAATCGCGACTCTTTCAAATAGTCTCGGACACCCTTCGGAATGAGTTCCAGAGTTTCCAACCGAATCGCCATCGCTTCCACGGACACAAAATAGAGATGAGCCAATCGACAGAGATCTGAGATTTTAAAGTCCCCCCGATCATTGACGGTTTGGTTGAATCGACGACGAACAGAAGTTGCGGGCATCAGAAACGCCATCGAGAACGCCTCGGCGAAACGCTCGTTTGCCGGCTTTCGTCCCGGAAACGCGATGTAGTCGATACCTGGCTTGAAACGATCCGTGATCAAATGTCCGTATTCATGTAACAGGGTTGCTCGTTGCCGTTCAGGAGGATGCTTCCGATTGACCGCGACGACTCCCCCAAAATCCCTGGAGAAGGCGAACATTCCCGCAATTCGGGAAGGAAGTTCTTCGTAGATGATTCGCAATCCGACTTCTGCTTCGAGTAGACTACGAAGATGAATTACCGGCTGATCGCCAAGGCCGAGTCGCTGCCGCTCCTTAATCGCTTCGTCCTCTGCTAAGCTCACAACATCGACGCGAGCCCCCAATTCAACTTCTTGGGGATAATTGAGTCGCAATTTGACCCCCAGCAACCGTTCAAGTCGATGGTAATCCTCGGCAAACTTTTGAAGAGCAGAAATCGCCTGAGCAGTTTCCGCTTCTCCTGCGTTCATGCCCTGGGCCACTGCACGAAGATGAGGCTGCAGATCGGCAAGAGGCTCACCGGGTCGAACAAGCTCATTCACAGTCTTTGAATAAAAATTTGCCAGCGCAATGATCTCTTCGGGCTTGGGGGGACGGGTCCCCTTTTCAATCGCGATCAGCGTGGGGCGGCTACATCCGATGCGCTTTGCAGCATCATCCTGAGTGATTCCGCGAGCTTTGCGCGCATCGGTTAATCGTTGCCCCACAATCCTCGGATCAAGTTGATCGAGTTGCATGATTTTCTCCTAAGATTACGCAGCTTGACCTGGAAGATCGATACGGCTTGCCCAACCACAACCATTTCCGCGTGCTTGTTCGATCAGGCGATGCCATTCGTTTCTGTAGCGAAGAAACAGATTCAGGTATGGCTGAGCCGATTCGCCGGGTTGCAACATGTTGGTGGTTCTCAAATGTCGAGTTACGAGTAAGGGAAGTTGTCCTTGGTCTAGCTGAGACCAACTGTCAATTTGAACCAAGTACGCCAAAAGAAAGCGAAGCTTTTTTTTATCAAGTTTGGAAGAGGCTGGATCCAGTAGGTCATGTTGATAAACGTTGGATGGCTCCTCAATCCCTGCCGCGTGTAATGCTACGCGCCGAAAAATGCAGGCAGGGCACAAGCCACATGACATCCACGAATCGCCCTTCTCCAGTCGAACCGGA
>JBIKZJ010000196.1:0-11320 GCA_044354755.1 Schlesneria sp.
TCTCGTCACCGCGGTGATCGTGATAAAAACGGTGTTTTTGTCACAGTTTGGGGAATTGAAGTGAACTTTGCCGACGTTTCCACAAATATCGATTGTAACATTTGTATGGCCCCCCTGATTGATCGTCATCACCTTACCCAATCCGTTGGTGGAAGTCGGCAATTCCGCGGAATGTGCGAGGAAAACAACGCCAATCAGATCGTGAAGACGGATCTGTGCAGCTGCTGCCACACACAAATTCAGTTTTCAGTTTTCAGTTTTCAGAGCCTTGAAATTTATTATTTTCTTATTCGTAGGATTCGTATAATTCGTGGTTCAAAATCTTCGCATTTTTGAAAAGGGTGTGATTCACGAATCGACTACAGTATTCCATGGATTTGCCTGTTCTCCTCTGTTTTTGACCAAAAATCCTCGCTGTTTTTCTCTGTGCCTGTTTTTCTGTGTGCCTGTAAGCCTGTGTGCCTGTGTGGTGAATCCTGTCTTCCCGGCACAATCCCGGTTCGCATGCCGGAAACTGAGATTGACACAGCATGTTCTGTGTCCCGAATTAACCGATCTGCGGGGGTATGTGACCGAGCGGATGTTTCGTTTTTCGAGCCTTTGGGTCAACTTGGCTTCCCTTCAGTTCAGTGGTTTTCAGTGAAAAGAGATTCTTGATGCGTATTCATTCGTTGACGGGCTGCTCGGCTGGTGTCGTCTCGAAATTGGTTCGGAATTGGCGAGTTCAGCGTGATGCCAAGCGATCCCTGCGCCGCGAGCGTCGTCGTAGGATCCAGGCTCTTTCCACGGAACCGCTGTAATAACTTGATCGCAACGTTCAACTTGCTCGCAACGTTCAATGGGAACAAGCTCACGAATCGTACGCTTGTGTCCTGATTGTCCGCCCCATGTTTTCTTCGACTTTGGTTTCGGCTTCGGCGTTGGCCTGGCATGCGGATGCTGAGTCGATGGAGGAAGGGAAGAATTCTGCGGGGTCAGTCGCTTCACTTGCGACTTGAGTTCGTCATTTTCCGCCTGCATTTTTTCGATCTGAGCATGCAATGCGATGTTTACCAACAGCAATCCCTCGACAAACGCGCGCAGGGCGGGTGTCATCTCGGCTAAAATCTCGGCGGGTATCTCAGGCGTTCGAGTGGGGGAACACAGGAACACATCTTTGAGCGTGGGACGATCGAATCCGTGATTGCGTTGTGATCTGCGAACAAACACGGGAGAGGTATCCTGCGTCTTTGGTATCCTGCGTCTACGGTATCGACCATCTCCGGGGCGAGGGACGCGTAGCAATCCAAATCGGCAGAATTAAGGGGTGTCCGAGCGAACTGCGGATGGGGATGCCGGATTATCGATTGGCTTTTGGCTTCCCAGGCGGGGTTTCAGGACCGGTTACGGCGTTAATGGCGGGATGGCTTCCCTTTTTCGGACGCTGCTGCTGTTGTTTACGCTGGAATTGGATCGCCGTCATCAACAATTCAAAAACTCGTCCATATTCGATTAACGCGCGAGCAAAAAGTCGCTTTTCCACCGCGTCATTCACCTGGGGACTGACTTGATCATAACTGGGCCAGTCGACAGGCCAATGATCTTCTGTCGCCGCCTTGTGTAACTCGGCCTCCAGCCGGGTTAACTCGTTGATGAACTCATCGGTAATGCGAGCGGGGGCCACTCGATAAGGCCGCGAAACGACCGTTGAACGAGGATCACCTACTTCGTCACGGATTGCATTGCGACTGCGATGCCAAGCCCAAAGGCCGATCCCCGACAGGACAGCGAAAGCCAAAATCGCCCCTCCCAGGAACCGACGCTCAGTATCGAGTTCAAAAAAGTAAAGTCCAATCAAGAACTGACTCGCCAGCAGACACATCAATCCGAACCCGCCCCAGCTCAACTCCAATCCCTCGAAACGGGACGGGGGTGGGGGGAGTTCATAAACCAGGTCTTGACCTTCGGGGATTTCGCCCGTTTGGACGATGACGACCGTAATGTTGTCGGGTCCCCCACGCATGTTGGCCAAATTCACCAGCAGTCGACACGCCTCGTTCGGGGGAATTGTTCCGGCAATCATGCCGATTTCGGCGTCGCTGAGCAGACCGGTCAAACCATCCGAGCATAACAAAAAGATGTCGCCGGGAAGTACGGGAATGGGGCCTTCAATATCGACCTGAACTGTCGGTTCCGGGCCGAGTGACCGGGTGATGATATTTCGGGGGCAAAGCCGTTCGGCATCTCGGGGAGACACTTTTCGAGTTTGGATCATTTCCCAGACCAGACTGTGATCCGAGGTCAGTTGATCAATCTGCTGGTTGCGAATCCGATAGACGCGACTGTCGCCGACGTGTCCGATCACCGCCCCCTGAGCACAAAGGACCAATGACGAACAGGTGGTCCCCATCCGCAAGAAGTCACGATTTTGCGAACCACGCTCGTTGATCGCATCATTCGCCCCTTCAATCGCAATCCGCAGTGACTCGACCGGGGGCCGTCCCTGCAATTTCGCGAACATGTGAGGAACCGTGTCCGTCGCAATTTTGCTGGCGAGTTCGCCGACGGCGTGTCCCCCCATGCCATCGGCAACGACGAACAAATGGCCCCCCGCCTCCCATCCCTCTTTCGTTGGACACAGAACGATCGAGCAGGAATCCTGATTATTCTGACGCCGAAATCCGATATCGGTCAGCGCGGCGTATCGGATTCGTTGCTCCCAGAGCATAATTGCCTCAAAAGCGAAACGAATTGCAAGAAGGTGTTTTGGTTTTGGTACCGGCAGGAACACAACGTATCGGTTTGAAGGAAACGTTTTTTCGTGACCCTCAGGACTTTCCCGATGCGGCAATCTTAGCATGGTGTCAAGCGGGAGGATACTGAAATCAGCGGAAATCTGTTTTTTGGCTTCCTCGGTCGTCGTAGAAAATGGATTTTGGGAATCATGAATCAACCCGCGTCTCAATCGGTGGCAATCAATCAAAAACTCGTCGGGACCATTGCCTGCACCATGCTGGTCGGCGCGGGACTGCTCTGGTTCCTATTCGGGAGCCAGAATATCTGGACCGGGGCCTGCCTGAAAGTGGGGCTGGTCATGGGGGCACTCTGGCTGGCACTCCCCTCGTTAAAACGGCAGGGAAGCTGGGGGCATACGTCGTGGGGAGTGATCGTCCTCACCGTCGCCGTGGCCCTCGTCCTGACGGGGAAGCGGGTCGACATGCGGATCATTTTGCCATTACTCGTTGGCATCGTGCTGACCACCAAGGTGTTACGCCCCGGCTCACTCCCCAAACGCAAATGAACTCCCCTTCACAGCGTAAGGGAACCCTCGATCAGCGAGGGGCTGTTTGAAATGGGGGACATCCGACCACGAAATACGACCGCTGAAGACCCCCACGGGACCTTTTTTCAGGGATCCTGTGTGCTCGTGCCGATTTAATTTCATCATTCAGGGGCCTCAGAACGCTCGCGAAGGGTGACCTGGACCTGACCGCTGTTGTCGTCGAGGGAATTCCAGGCATCATTGATACGGAGGTAAAGCGTACCCGTGATGGGGGCCTGGAAGGTGCATCCCTTCCCCAGACGGATTACATTTCGCAACGTCGTGCCTGTCCCCCCGGACGGTACGGATTCGGCGTGTAGGGCTCCCAAAAGTGTGCCGATCGGTTTTCCCTCAAAATAGCGATACGAAATCCCTTGTGGTTCGCTCAGCCAGGCCTTTCCCTGGTCACTCTCTTGGGCGAGCGTGAACTCCCCGACCGCCACCACGTCATAAGTCTTCCCTTGCTCAAGTTTCACGCCGCTCGACTGCCAGCCATGATCGGCAGTAATCGAGACCGTTCGCGCAAGGGATTCTTGATTGAGCAGACTCCCTGGCTGGAAATCGATGGCAGCACGGCGGAGATCATATCCGTACTGCATATTGCTGGCGAACAAAGACCACTCGGTCTCCAAATCATGGCGATCCCCCCCAAACAATGCCTCGAACTGCCGGGAAAATTGCTTTCCTCGGGTAAAAGCACTGAGCTCTTGGAATCGGTCGTGATAGCGAGGATGTGAATCCAGAAATAGACAAAGCCCCCACGACCAGGCATAGGGATCGGGCTCTACAAATTGTGCGGGAACCAGCGCCAGAATGGTCGGGATGGTTGCCAGCTTGTTGGCCGCAACATCCTTGCGAAGCAGCGAAATTCGACCAAACCCCGCAAACTCTTCGGGAGATGTGGGCATCGTGCGAAATTCAGTGGGAGACCCCGAGACCCGCCGATGCGCCGCAAAATACTCGGCCATCCCTTCCAGATACCAGTTTGACGCATCCACTCCCGGCACAAACGTCATATAGCAATGGGTTGCTTCATGAATCAGCAGATGTCTGCGGTAATAATCGAACTCTTGTTCGCGCATCCAGAATTCGTTTCGAAGCTGAGCCCCGTGCTCGAACGTAAAATCTGCGGGGACTAATCCCAGTCCTCGGAACAAGGCTTCGTCCTGCATCAGATAACCGGAAATCTGAAAATCACGACCGGCACGATCCTCGGGGAGCGCACCGAAGTAATCTTCCCAAACGAGATAAACCTCATCGATCAACTGCGGAAGTGATTCCGCTTTGTCAGCAGGCAGGTCGGTGTACAGACGCAGCCGCTTGGATTCAAAAACCTGGATGCCAACCGCTGCCAGACGAGTCGTGTCGTGGGGAATCCGGCCATCATCGGGACGATAAACGGGAACTTCGACAGGATCAGGATCGGACTGATTCGTGACACGGGGTGGGTCTTCAGCCGGATGCTCAGGATTTCGAGGGTCCGGGGAGACCTGGGGGCTATTGATTGTCGGAACAACCGTCGCCGGATTTTGATCCACGGGAACGAGTGGCTCACCACGGTGACAGGCCGATAATCCGAGCAGAATGACCAGCCAGATTCGAGTGCTTCGGCCGGTTGCTGCAGGAACGAAAGGCATCGATCAACTCCGTGAAAAGACTGACCCGTGATCATAACGAACGGAAAACCCGTCGTCATGCCATCCGTGCAGGACACGATTTGGTCAGCGGGTTTCACTCGGTTGACGACGAGAGGATTCAAGGATTCCGAACAGAATTGGCAGCACAAACAGGGTGAACAGCATGCTACTGATGACCCCGCCAATCACGACCGTCGCCAGTGGCCGTTGAACTTCGGCTCCTGATCCCTCGCTAGTGGCCATCGGAATAAATCCGACACTGGCGACCAGCGCGGTCATCAGGATGGTTCTCAAACTGTGGACCGAAATGTCAATGACGCTGTGCGGTGATTGCTGCGGAACATGCGGATCCTCAATCGTCGGTGGCTCGTCGTGAGGAGTCGGTGATGAGGAATGCGATTCCGGTTGGGCTGCAGACCACGCAGAGGCCAAAATCATGCTGCTCAAGACGGAAACTCCCGAAAGCGTGATGAAGCCAACGGCGGCAGAGATCGATAAGGGCATTTCGCGAGACGACAAAAAAAGGATTCCACCGACGCAGGCGAACGGTACGCTGGCAAAGACGATCAGGGTTTCCGGAATGCGGCGGTAGGTGAGATACAGCAATCCAAAAATCAGGCCCAGAGCCAACGGAACCACAATCAGCAATCGACGCTGGGCTCGCTGCATGTTCTCAAACTGGCCACCCCATTCGACCCGGAACTGATCTTTCGGCAGCTCAATTTTTTCGGCCAGTCGTTGCTGTGCCTCGGCGACGAAACGGCCGACATCGCGGCCACGAACGTTGCATTGGACCGTGATTCGACGTTTGCCCCATTCGCGTGTAATCATTTTGGGACCGCTCAGCCGTTGAATTTTGGCCACTCGGGACAGAGGGAGTTGTTCACCACCGGGAGCGAGCAGCAGGATGCGACCAATCGCTTCAGGGTTTTCGCGGAACGAATCTGGCAACCGGGCAACCAACGGAAACCGTAATTGACCTTCCACCACTTCGCCAATCACTTTGCTGCTGATCGACTCGACCACATCCAGCACGGACCGCGCCGAAATACCATAGCGAGCGATCTCATCCTGCTCGAGAGAAATCCTTAAAGTTGGCTGTCCCGTGATTTGTTCGATCGTTAAATCCCGGCACCCTCTGACGGACCCCAAGAGTGTTTGCAATTCCTGAGCTTTGGGAATCAAGGTGCTAAAATCATCTCCGAAAAGTTTCAGGGCCACGTCAGCGCGCACGCCGGAAACCATTTCGTTAATTCTCTGCTCAATTGGCTGCGTGAACCAGGTGATTTGCCCCTTCAGGTCGTTAACCTCATGCACCATCTTTTCAACAAGCTCGGATTGGGTTTTCCCTTTTTTCCAGCTCGAACGGGGCTTCAGTGCCACGAACAGATCGGTGACCTCGACATTTCCCGCATCCGTTGCGACTTCCGGTGAGCCAACTCGACTCCAAAGATGCGAAATTTCATCGGGAAACGTTTCCAGCAACAGCTTCTCCATCGTGGTGTTCATCGCAGCCGATTCTTCCAGACTTGTTCCGGGTGCACGAAGCACACCAATCACGAAATCACCTTCCGACAGCCGGGGAACGAATTCTGACCCCAGTTGCAGGGCCGTTTTCACGGTCAATCCGATTCCTGCGATCGCGATCAGCAACACAAAAATCCGGAATCGAATCGCCAGACCGAGCACCGGCCGATAAAGCTGCTGTGCGAAACGAACCAGCCAGACCTCTTTCTCTTCGACGTGTCGAGGCAAAAACAGACTTGCCAGCACCGGGGTCAATGTGAGGGAAAGAATTAGCGATCCCATCAGGATGAAGATCACCGTGATGGCCATGGGCCGAAACATCTTCCCCTCGATTCCTTCGAGTGTCAGGATCGGCAGATAGACAATCATGATGATCAACTGACCAAAGACCGTGGGAATACGGACCTCCGCAGCGGCATCGCTGATGATCTGTAATCGCTCGGAAGCCGAACAGGGGCCTCGATGTGCCAATCGTCGAATGATATTTTCAATCACGACGACCGAACTGTCGACGACGATTCCAAAATCAATCGCCCCCAGACTGAGCAGCGAGGCGGCAATTCCTGCGGACCACATTCCACAGAATCCAACCAACATCGAAAGGGGAATGGCGGCCGCCGCAATCAGTCCCGCACGGAGATTGCCAAGCAAGAGAAACAACAGCACGACGACGAGGTAGGCTCCTTCACACAAGTTGTTTTTGACCGTTTCGATCACCCGATTCACCAATTGAGTCCGATCATAAACCACATCCATGTGGATTCCGGCTGGAAGGGTTTGGCGAACTTCCTCATATTTCGCCCGCAGTCGGTTCGTCACCGCATAACTGTTCTCACCCATCAACATGAACCCAAGACCCAGCACAACTTCCCCTTTACCATTCGCCGTGACAACCCCGCGACGCAATTCATGCGAGACTACCACGTCGGCAACATCGCGAACACGAATCGGGACACCGTTGATCGCGGTGATGACAATCCCGGAAATCTGATCCACATTGATCGTCCGCCCCACCCCCTGAACCAGTACAGAATCGCCGGACTGCTTAATGCTCCCCCCGCCGACATTGAGATTATTTTCTTTGACCGCATCAAGAACTTGGTCAAACTTTAACCCATGCTTGACCAGTCGCACGGGATCAAGTCGGACCTGGTACTGTTTTTTTAACCCTCCCCAGGAATTGACCTCGGCCGTCCCCGGTACGGTTCGCATGGTCGATTTAATTTCCCAGTCGTGTAAGGTTTTGACTTTGGTCAAATCGCCATCGTCCGCCGAAATCACATAATGAAACACTTCCCCAAGACCCGTTGAGACGGGACCCATCTCGGGTCTGCTAATCCCCACAGGGACTTCGACACCCGTCAGCCTTTCGTTGATGAGTTGCCGAGCAAAGTAAATGCTGGTGCCGTCCCGAAAGGTCGCAATCACTTGGGAAATACCAAACTGAGAAACCGACCGCAGAGATTCCAGACCCGGTAACCCCCCGAGTGCCATTTCGACGGGGAAGGTCACCTGACGCTCGACCTCTTCAGGAACCAATGCCGTGGCAACCGTATTGATCTGCACCTGAACGGGTGTCGTATCCGGAAACGCGTCGACATTGAGAGAAATTGCCGCTAAGTAGCCGCTGCCGGCGAACAGAGCAGCCCCAAGCAACACCAGCAACCGATGACGCAGTGACCAAGCGATGATAAATTGAAGCATGAAATTTGAGCGGCCTTAATGATTGTGTGAGCTAGGGGGTTGCAGCAGCCACGTGATTCAACACCCATTCCGATTTCAGAATGTGACACCCTTTCGCCACAACTTCGAGTCCAGGGTGAAGCGAATCGGATTCAATCTGAACCCAGTCCCCCTCACGAATCCCCAGCTTGACATCGCGTCGGGAAAATCGCAGTTCACCGGTTTTGACGAAGACCATCGGCTGATGATCTTCGTGTAAAATCGCTGCAGCAGGAACTACAAAGGCTGAGGGAGTTTCCTTTAGAGTGATCATGCCGATACCAAATGTGTTTGCACGCAGCATCCGTACTTCCTGGCCTGCAATTCCTGATTCGTTCGTCACCAGAGGATTTTCCACCTCGCAGCGAACTCGTAAGGTGCGCGTTTGTTCATTCATTTCTGTGCTGATCCAGTTAATCGTGCTGTTCAGTTCCTGACTGAGGCCGTCAGGTAAAAATCGGACAGACTGACCGGTGGCCAGCTTCGCAGCGTCTTCTTTCGGGACATCCAGTTTCAACCACATTCGCCGTAAGTCAGCGATTTCCAGTACGGGTTTACCCGCTTCGACCATTTCCCCCAGAGCCGCATCATGATGCAAAAGCACACCATCAAACGAGGCTGTCAGAGGAAGCAAGTTCGAGGTCGTCTGCAGCGGATCAAGTTCTTTGGAAATGGACGCCGGCAATCCCAGAAAATGCAGCTGTCCCGCTCGCTGCGCATCGTTCATTCCCTCGAAATCCGTTTTGCGGACACTCAGCCCCATGTTGATCAGCGTCTGCTCGGTATTTTGAAGGCGAATTTTCGCCTCGCGAACAGCGACACGGGCCTCACGAACTTGTCGCTCTGGGACGACTCCTGTCGCCTTCTCGAGCGATGCTAGAATTTCTGCTTTGGATTCGGCATCGACGAGATCGCTGAAAAATCCCGCTTTTGCCCGACCAACGTCAGCGGCGTCAATAATGACGAGCACGTCCCCGCGGCGAATCGCTTCCCCCGGTTGTTTTAACACCTGCCAGACCGTGCCGGAAACTCGGGCCGAAAGACTAGCGTGCATCCGTTCGTCGTACGTAATCACCCCGGTGGTTTTCACCTGCTGACGCATCGATCGTTGCTCGAGAAGAATCGTCTTCACACCCGAGCGCTGCAGTGATTTCTCGGTGGGAAAAGAAACTTCCCACTCAAGAGGTGTTGATTCGACCAATTCCATCAATGGAGTTGACTCGTCCATCAATGGAGTTGACTCGTCCGAAGCGGGATGCCCGGAATGGGGCTCGCTTTCATCATGCTTCGTAATTCCGAAGGTCCAGTGAGTCCCATGGCCAGCAAATCCGACTGCCAACAAACCAAGCAAAATGCACAAATACTTAGCGTTACTGAAGAATGTTGAGAGTGCCGAGGTGCTCGACAAACGGTTGGTCACAGATTGCCAGAATTTTGTTGCCATCCTGTATGTTCCTTGAGTTTCCGGCTCATTTCTCAGTGATTTTCACGGATGGCAGTAACAACCATCCTGTCGATGAGACTTGAGCTCCGTCCCTTACGATAAAGTAAGTAATCTAAAAAAGCAAATATTGCGCCAAGATCGCGGTGAAATGCCGAATTTCATCGATGACAAGGTTTTCAGCAACCGCACGCAGGCGGTTTTGAGGGAGGTGAATGGCCGATCGAGAACTCAATCTTCAAGTGATTTCAAATCCGCCGTGTCATACAGTTCGTATTCCCGAGGATCTTTGAGCCCTGGATTACGTAGCGAGAGATTTCCCCCGTTGGGGTGGTATTTCCCCGTACAAAGCTTGAAATTGATTACGATCGGTCAATGGATCGAGTCACAGCGCAAAAGATTCCATGTGCAGGGGATCGGAACGTGACAAATGCAAGAGCGAGTTGTCATGGCAGCAGATCGCTTCCATGGACTCAATGCGATTGAACAATACGGACATATTCGTGAGCTTTCATGTCTGGAAGAGGTTTTCATTGAGGAACGGGCCCGATGGGAATGGTTATCATCCATTCTGTCGAACTTTCCGATTCTTGTTGAAACAACGATTGATCGGACCGAACTTTCCAGCCACAACTTCGGCATTGCCGGGTGCCGATACACAACCGGACTGTGTATGAGGTCTCACGTTACGAGCATCATTCGGCAAAGGAATCCCGAATGGCTGCGATTGATCAGTCGTGTTTCTGACAGAATCTGACATTTGCTTTTTGCCCAAGGGATTGCAACAAGCCACCTTAACCACTGCTGGTACGTGTGGAGTGATCCTCGAATGAGTCGTTTGTCAAGTTCGCCACACCTGATTCAGCAGCATCTTCGCGGGGCTCGTTCCCGCCATCCGCAAGACCAATTGCCACCCTGGATCCTAAATCTGCCGGGGGTTCAGCGAGTCGTCCAACGTCTTGGGCTGACGGAATTTCGCCGTCGACTTTTCCACATGTCACCCGCATTGCTCCCTATTGCCCTGCCGCTCATTCCCCATCAGGATACCTGGGGACCGATCCAGATGAGCGTTCTGCTGATGATGACCGTGGTGACGCTGCTCGTTGCGATCGTATTGGGACCAATCCTGATGCGAAAAAACGAACGCACCTGGATTTTTGCGGTGCTGGGATACATGTTTCCCGTCGTGGGGGCTCTTCTGGCATTTCCAGGCCGCGCGGAATGGGGACTGATGACCCTGCAAATTCTGGCTCTCGGAGACGGGTCCGCCACGTTAGGGGGAATGATGATTGGGGGACCAAGACTTCCCTGGAACCGCAATAAAACCCTTTCCGGACTCGCCTGCTTCACCGTCGCAGGCTCGCTGGCTGCCACTTACAGTTTTTGGGGTGAAGCCCGTCCAGGCATCGCAGTCGGAACCGCATTTCTGATTTGTTTTGCTGCCGCAGTTTGTGCCGGAATCGTCGAATCCCTTCCGATTCGATCCAACGATAATCTCCGTGTGGGAGTGACTGCTCTGCTAGTAGGGGTTGCGATGACTCTGCTTCTCGTTTGAGTCCTTTTTCCGCCGGATTCAAACGTTTCCCATGTTTTCTTTCGACAGGATCAATCGATAGATTCTTCCAGGGCGTCAACACGCCGAGAAGACCTTTTTTTTCGACCCCGTCATCCGTCATTGCGGATGCAATGTGT
>JBIKZJ010000024.1:0-27136 GCA_044354755.1 Schlesneria sp.
TGAGAAAACATTGCAGGATACGGTTGCCAAACGGATCGGCCGGCGGCTCAAACATCGGATTGATGCCCGGGCTGAGAATCAGGAGGTTTCGTCACCATGGCCATCGGATTCACCACAAAGTTCCCTAACACGTCGACAGGGCGGCCTGCCAGAAAACCGATGGCCGTGGTTTCGCGGCCCGGTCAGAATCCCCAATTGAAGGCCTTGAAGAACTCGGAAAAACTGATCACTGCGGCCGAAGTCCGTAGCCTCAAAAAAAGCTACGGAAATCATCTGGCGGTCAAGGATGTCAGTTTTTCGATCCGTCAGGGGGAAGTTCTGGGACTCCTGGGGCCGAATGGGGCCGGTAAAAGCACCACGATGATGATGCTGGCGGGATTATTGGCACCGACCGACGGTGAGGTTTTGCTGGCGGGTCAGCACTTTGACGGACGCAACCATGATCAACGTCGACTGTTAGGAGTTGTTCCCCAGGAATACGCGATTTATCAGGAACTCAGCGCCATCGATAACCTGATGTTTTTTGGAAAACTGTACGGGCTGAGTGGACCGAGTTTGAAAACGCGTTGCGATGAAGTTCTCGAACAAATTGGACTGGTCGACAGTGCCCGCCGTCCGTCGGAAACCTATTCGGGTGGTATGAAGCGACGATTGAACTTTGGCGTGGCCTTGATGCATCGTCCCTCCATCTTGATTCTGGACGAGCCAACCGTCGGTGTCGATCCGCAATCACGCTCGCACCTGCTCGATTGTGTGCGCAGCCTTGCCGCAACGGGTGTTGCGGTCATTTATGCCAGCCATTACATGGAAGAGGTTCAATCGATCTGCCAACGCGTGGCGATTATTGATCAAGGGGTCGTTCTGGCCAACGATACGATCGCAAATCTCGTGGGGGGGACTGCGGCAGACCTCTATCTGACCGTCAATCGGACCCAGGGGGTCGCTGAAGAACTGGGCAATCTGGCCCAATTGGGGACAGGAAGTGATGGACAGCCAGCCATAATCATCGCGGGAAACGTTCCGGTCACAAAACGCCCTCCGCTTCCTCCCTCGACTCGATGCGGATTGGGGACGTTATCGGATCATGGGGAAAAATCCGTTCCAGATCTCGCCTGGCGATTGCAGACGGTGTTATTCAAACTCGGCACCATGGGGATTCGTGTCGAACGGATCGAGACCCAGCAATCCAACCTGGAACGATTGTTTCTACAACTGACGGGAAAGCGATTACGCGATTGAGGTTAAAGCGATCTGAGGCCTTTCGCCGAGAGATTTCGCTGAGAGATTTCTTTGGCGTGAACATGGACCAATTCCACGTTTTCTTGGTAGCAAGACAGGTGATTTATGATGGCTGCCTGGCACATGACTGCAAAAGATCTTTTGCTGCTTTCGCGAGATAAACGGGCGCTCGTGCTATTGCTGATTTTACCACTGATGTTCATTTCCATTATTGGTATGTCAACCGGTCAACTGCTGACCCGGGATGAAAATAGCGATCTCTTCAAAATCATCATCGTTGATGATAGCGAGAGTGAAACCTCGCAGAATCTGATCCGCGAATTGTCACAAAAACCCGAAATTCTGCTGTTGCCCGCGCCGTCAAAAACATCCGCCCAGCAGATGTTACGCAGTGGTGATGCCTCGATGATTCTCAAAATTGGACCGCAGTTTGAAAACTTGGTGGACGAGGTTCGTGTCAGCGATATTTTCAACGCGAAATCAGGCCCCGTCACGACGGGACTGGCTGCGTTGGATCTCCAT
Source organism: Schlesneria sp. (assembly GCA_044354755.1). Lineage (GTDB taxonomy): Bacteria > Planctomycetota > Planctomycetia > Planctomycetales > Planctomycetaceae > Schlesneria. Next base: position 1,762 of record JBIKZJ010000024.1, read on the forward strand.
CTCGAAACCAAATCCAGTGCCGCAGGGGTTGGGCGGTTACTCGAAGCGGTCATCCGATCGCAGGTGATTGGATTTATCGCACCGATCGCCGCAGCAAAAAACCCGGTCACCCGTGCCTGGGTCCGGTCTCGAGAGTCCGATTTGGAAGACGAGCTAGCGATCACTCTTCCTGCGGTCAGTACAGCCCCTGAGGTCCCGACGGCACAAAGCACCCGTACCAAGCCAAACGCCGTTTATTTATGGGTTGTTCCTGGATTCACGGTGATGTTTGCCTTTTTCGTCATTAGCATCATGGCACGTTCCTTCATTATCGAGCGTGACCAGGGAACGCTGCGAAGACTGATGATGGCACCGATTGGATCGGCCTCGGTTTTACTTGGTAAGACAATTCCGTTCTATCTGACCTCTGTGCTGCAATGTTCGCTGCTGTTTCTTTGTGGACGATTGCTGTTTGGAATGCCTTGGGGATCCCAGCCCTACTACCTGATTCCCGTGATTCTCTGCACCTCGGCCGCCGCGACATCACTCGGCCTGCTGCTGTCGACGCTCGTCCAAACCGATCAACAGGTTTCCTCGTACGGAACAACATTGATTTTGATGTTCAGCAGCATCAGCGGTTGCTTTTTCCCACGGGAATTTTTCCCAAAAACCATGAGAACCATCAGCCTGATTACCCCGCATGCCTGGTCGTTGAAGGCGTTCGATGCCGTCCTGACTCAACCCCATGTGGAACTGGGGCTGGTCGCCAGTTGCTGCGGAATGTTGCTCGTCTTTACGATGATTTGTTTCACAACCGGTTGGTGGCGGTTCCGTGCCACCGCGCAAATCTGACTCGCCCGCCCGGCTCTGGATTTGCTGTCCGGCACTCGACGTACTGCATCGCACTTCAAGTACGGTCGTAAGTACCGTCGTGAACGCCGGCTGTTGCTGAAATTCCCCCGCTCAAACGATCTGAATGGGAATTCGCCGGGGTTCCGGTTTCGAGAGTCGAGGCAGAATCACCTCGAGCACCCCCTGATTCAATTTGGCCGAGATCCGTTCGTGATCCACTTCGTCACTGAGGATAAATGACCGCAGGAAGTGACCAACCTGATATTCCTGGTGGATCAGTCTCGCTTCCGGGGGAATGGTGAGCGAAACTCGGCCAAACAGTGACAGCTTGTTGTCCTGGATCTGCAATTCCAACGACTCGGACGAAACGCCAGGAAGATCCGCCTGCAGGACCAATCCATCAGCGGTTTCGAAAATATCGATCGGCGGGGTAAAAACGACCTGATCCACAGGGTATTCCAGGGGAGGAACCGGTCCGGTCGAGTTACTGCGAGGAACAATCTGATTGGTCATAGCGTTAATTCTCGAAGGGGGGAACATAAAGTCGATTCAACAACAGCGGCTTGTGACCGCTGATGATCAACGCTCACGTACGATCAACCGTCGCTAACCCAGGGTTGCCATTCGTGACGGGAATCTGCCGGGGTTGTGTCGCACTCGCCTTGGGGAGCCGAATACAAAGTACCCCATTCGTGAATTCTGCCGCCAGCTTTTCTTCCTGAATATGGTCAGGGAGCGTTAACGACCGCTGCCACGGGCCTCGGGGTCTTTCTTGTCGACGAAAACGATCGTCCGCGATCCCTTCAGGACCATTTCGGCGTCCTTTAATCGTCAAAACACCATTCGATATGAGCACTTCTAGCTCTTCGGCCCGCGTTCCCGGAAGTTCTGCGGTCAGCAAAAACTCTTCGTCCAGCTCGTAAACATTGACAGGAGGGTATTGCTGACCAAACCGGATCCCGTGAAATAATGAGACCTTGGCCAGTAATTGATCAACTTCGCGCTCAAGATCGCGAATTGGATTCCACGCGTGTCCCCAACGAAAGACAGGCATTTTGTCCCCTTTGTTCGTAGTGTTGCCCTTTGATCATGATGTTGAAAGTCCCGTTGGAACTCGCAACGATCTTGATTGCTTGACTCAATCGCCCATGGTTCTGCCCGATCACTCACCGGATTTTGAGGATTCCCTCAAACGGACAATCACCAGCGGATTCAACCCACTGCCGCAAACATCGTACCAGCCAAAAAAAACCGACGGAATCTTGCAAAACTCGACGGAAGAATGCGATGATTTCTGGGATTGTCCCTTTATTTCACCAAAAGGATCTGTCACCCATTGCTGTGGACCAAAGCCGAATCGCCGTCTCATTCTGCCAATCTGACAGAATCACGCGAGTTTTGCCGGGGAGTCAAAATTGTTCGATTCGAAAAAGTCGTTTTTTCAGCCCCGAAAAATTTCTGCTGCCAGAAAAGTTCTGCATTGAGCGCCAATTCGGGGGCTCATCTGGCAATTTGTGCGGTACAATGCCTAAGATATCACCAAGGCAAGTCGAGATCGATTGCCTGGTCATTCGCCGATTTGCTTTCTTGTTGTTTGGTGAGGCCCCATGAAAAGACTCGTCCGCTGGTTACTGGTTTTGCTGGTTTTATCCGGACTGGGATACGCTGCGGTCACTCCTGTGCAAAATTACCTGGCCAAACGGAATCAGGTGGTATGGCGAACGGATAAGGTCGCGCTGGGAAACATCAAATCGATGGTCAACTCGACCGGATCCGTGAAACCCAAGTTGACCGTTGCTGTCGGGGCATTCGTCTCGGGCCCGGTGATCGAATTGCACGCCGAATTTAATCAGGAAGTGACCAAAGGGGATCTGCTGGCCAAAATCGACCCTCAACTTTATCTCGCCAACGTCTCTCGCGACGAAGCCTCGTTACAAAACCGGATTGCCGACGTGGATCGGGTGCAGGCATTGCTGCAACAAGCTAAAAATGACGAAAAACGAGCGATCGCCCTGAAAGCCGAAGACCCCAGCTTTATTGCACAAGCCGAGATGGACAAATACAAATTTGCCAGGCTTTCTCTCGAGGCCCAGCTGAAATCGGCGATCACGGCCGTTTCTCAGGCACAAGCGACCCTGGAGACTTCCAAGACAAATCTCGGTTATACAGAAATTCGTGCCACGTTCGATGGCATGATCATCGATCGGAAGATCGATCCCGGGCAAACTGTGGCCGCATCGTTTCAGACACCCGAGCTTTTCAAAATCGCCCCGGACATGCGGAAAGAAATGTATATCCATGCCTCGGTTGATGAAGCGGACATCGGGTTGATCAAGTCGGCCCAACGAGAACATTACCCCGTTTCGTTCACCGTTGACGCCTATCCCGACGAACTGTTTGAAGGTCACATTTTTGAAGTTCGTCTCAATTCGACCACGATGCAAAATGTGGTCACCTATCCCGTCATCGTTTCGGCACCGAATCCCGATTTAAAGCTTCTGCCGGGGATGACTGCGAGTATTTCCTTTCAGGTTGCCAATCGTGACCAGGTGATGAAAATCCCGAATACGGCCTTGCGATTTTATCCCGACGCGAAACATGTTCGTTCCGAAGACCTGCCAATTCTTGAAGGACGCGTCGAAAAAGCCTCGGATGGAAATGAGGATGCCCAGCAGAGTGAAAAATCCATGTCGGCTATCGAACGAGCCCAGCTCCGCAAAGAGCGTGACCGGCGTCATGTCTGGGTCCAGGACGGAACCAAACTGAGAGCGGTTGAAGTTTTGACCGGATTAGGTGACAGTCGTCACACTGAATTGGTGCAAGGCGATTTACAAGTGGGGGATCTGCTGGTCACAGGAATTCAAGCCCCCAAACCGGGGCAGTCTCGCTGACCCGTTGTCAGCTGTTGTAAAACGGGTTGTGCACCAGGATCGGTAACCGACCACCACAGAATTGTCTGCCGACATCGGGTATCACGCGTCTCACAGAATCGGAAGAGGATCGATGAACTTTCTGTTGACGCTGCGAATTGCCTGGCGCGCCCTGAACAAGAACCGCATGCGCGCGGGACTCACCGTCCTGGGGGTGGTGATTGGGATTGCCGCCGTCACCACCATGGTTTCGCTCGGCCAAAGTGCCAGTGCGCTGGTACAGGGCCAATTTCAATCGCTTGGCACCAATATGATTCTGGTCTTTCCAGGACAGCGAAATCGTGAGGGACTGCGTCAAGCGATCGTGACATTGACGGCACGTGACGCCAAAGCGATCGAAAGTGATTGTCCGTCGGTTCTGGCGGCGACGCCAGTCATCGGTTCCGGGGGGCAAGTGATCTATGGGAGCTCGAATTTCAGTCCACAGGAAATCCAGGGGGTCAACGAGGATTACCCGATCGTTCGCAACTGGCCGGTCCGCCTGGGAGCCTTTTTTACCGAACGGGATGTCAGCAGTTCCAGCAAAGTCTGCGTCGTCGGGCATACCCTTGTCGCCAAGCTGTTCCAGACAAAAAATCCGATTGGCGAGATGATCCGGATCAAAAATATTCCCTTTCGCGTCGTGGGGGTGCTGGAAAAAAAGGGAGCGAACATGGTGGGCCAGGATCAGGATAATCTCGTACTGCTCCCTTACACTACCGTCCGCAAGCGCCTGCAGGGATCCGAATTCGATAACGTCGGGGCGATCATGGTTTCCGCCCGCTCGATGCAGGTGATGACCGAAGCCCAATTGGAAATTGATCAGATTCTCTCGGAACGACATCGCATTCAGCCGGGACAAGCGCGTGACTTTGTCGTACAGAACACGACCGAAATCGCCAATATTTTCGGCGCCGTGACCGGAACGTTAACCATGATGCTGGCGAGTATCGCCGCCATTTCGCTGGTGGTGGGTGGGGTCGGGATTATGAATATCATGCTCGTGTCGGTCACCGAGCGAACCCGAGAAATTGGGATTCGCATGGCCGTCGGTGCTCGTGCCAACGATATTTTACGCCAGTTTCTGGTCGAGGCCGTGCTCTTGTCCAGTGTGGGTGGGATCATTGGATTTTTGTTAGGTGTCGGTGCCTCGGTCGGACTCGTCAATTTGATCAACGCGTTCACCTCCGGAACCAAGTGGACCCATCAAGTCTCAATCACTGCGGGTGTTGTCGCCTTCTTTTTCGCCGCTGCGGTCGGGGTATTCTTCGGCTATTACCCCGCACGACGTGCCAGCCGACTCGATCCGATCGAGGCGTTACGGTACGAGTGAGTGATGGGAAAACGGAGTTGTCAGTTGTCAGTTGTCAGCACGCATACCAAAGACATAATCGGGACAAGTCCCCCGCCTCGGCGAGCCACCGCACTCGGCTCCGAGCGGCATATTGGGCAAACGCAGGGGAATAGCCATGATTGTGGTCTGCCATCGCCAGTGCCGCAGAAAAATCTTCGACCGACAATTGGTCTCGCCCTCCGCTGACGGCAATCCAGCGGGCTAACCATAAGGTCACCGGCAACATTAATACCAGACTGTGAAAACCTTCCACAAACGGAATGTCATAATAGCCCGAACCACAAAAGTGCATTCCCTGGATTTTAACGCGAAAGTAGCGCGTGAAGATCGACTCCATTTCTGGCGTGAGGGGACCAAAAGGAGACTCCAAGGCCGCAAACGGGACCGGTTTCAGCCCGGTTTGCAGTGGAGGAATCTTACCCTTCCCGCGAGTGAATTGGACAATGGCCCGAAATAGTCGCCAGCGGCCCCATAATCCCGACGAGAGATCCGCGACCGTATCTTTTCGAGCATATTGGGCCACCAGTGTCCGAAAGTACAACCGGCCCAGATGACTTGGCTCATCCACCGCGACGGGTAATGTTGGGACCTCGATCCGCGCTGCTTCCATCAACAGTCCAAGAAATTCACGAATTCGCGGACCTCGCAGCTTTTCAAACGAGGACTGGCCGACCAGTGTCGTCCAGGTGATGGCCCGCAACAGCTTGACCACCAGCGGTGAGGCCGGATCCGCCAGCGTATGATCCAGGGCTTCAACAAACGGCAGCAGATCCGCCCAATCGAGGCGATCTCGCCGGGTTAAAAAAGGGGGAGCAAGCGTCGAAGTGTCGGGAAGCGTCAATTCCTCGGCCAGGCCGCGCAGTTCACGGGCACGCTGTGTCGTCGGCTTTCCCTGATTGGCGACGACCGAGGGACAGCTGAACCGGAGACTCACGCGAAACGTTTTTCCCGACGGATGAAAGGCAAACGGATAAATGCGGCAGGGAAGCGGCTTGGCGGCCTCACCAAACTTGGCATGAATCCGGCAGAGCCCTTGATCGTCAAGAAAGACACAGCCCCCCTCTGCGGTATGGGTCAAACGATACCGCTTTCGCCACGGGGGACCGGCATGCCAGGTCATGACCGGCTGATGCACACCGTCGGCGGCGGTCCAGTTTTGCGTCAGGATTCGCTGGCGTTCCTTTTCGGTCACCTCGATTAAATGCTGGCGACAGCAGCCGCCACAATTGTGACAACTCCAATTTTGGAGAACAGGCAATTCCAGACTAGCGGGGGCCATTCAGGGACTTTCAAAAGAAAACGGCGTCAAAGTCCATGCTAAACCGTCGCGGGACATTTCCCAAGGGACATTTTCCGGTTCAACCAGAAACCCGGTGTTCCTCTTGATCAAATCGATCATACGAGCCACGTCGCCGTTTTTCCGATTCTCCCTTCTTGATCCAATTAGATTTCTCTGATTCGTGCGATTCGTTTGATTCGTGGTGCCGAAGGCCAATCGGAAGTTCTCTTCAACCACAAAACCCGTTTGCGGGGTCATTTGAAACGGAAATTTGTTCCCCTATACCTCGCCAAGTGCGATTTGATTGGATCAACCGAGTTTTCACCGCCGCGCACTGGGTTTGTCGCAGACCAGAAAATTGGGCTTTGCAGACTTTAACGATGCTGCGAATCTACGCACTGGTCTGATTTTACTTTTTCACCTTCCTGTTTTTGTCGAGTCTCTCACACTATGTCAAGTGGGCCGAAACAAGCGAAAACAGCAGTACGCGTGAAACCAGCACTTCACGTGAAACCAGCCGTGCAGTCGAAACCTTTGCAGCAAGCGACAGCATCACAGCAACCGACAACTTCGCAGCACACGAAATCTTCACGGTACAAAAGTGCGGGGAACGATTTTCACGCCAAGTCGAGTCGTGGCTCACAGCCCTGGCTGGTGACGGCAACCGATATTTGCCTCTGGCTGACCATGCTATTCGTTGCGACGGGATTTGGTGGCCGTATGGGTGGGGGCCAGCTGGCGCTGGTGTTAGGAGCCTCAATCACCGCCGGCTGCTGGATCCTTTCACAATGGACATCCTCGGAAAGCCGCTATTCCTGGACGGGAAGTGAATGGTTATGGCTCGCGGGAATTTTGGTTGGCGTCTGCCAGATCGTCCCCCTACCCACCTCATGGCTCCTGTATTTTTCACCCCAAATCCAATCGATTCTTCCACTCTGGTTTGAACCCGATACCGCGAAAGTATTTGCTGGCGGCTGGCATCAACTTTCGCTGGCCCCCTGGGAGACCACATCAGGGTTGGCGACTTTCACTGCGTATGGTCTGTTGTTCGCTGTCGCCTGCCAGCGAACGCGTACTCTGGGTGATATTGAACAAACTCTCTGCCTGGTCGCCCTCGCCTCGATTGGGATGATGGTGTTTGCCCAGCTCCAGTTTCTGACCGGAAACGGCAAGTTTTTCTGGACCTATGACCACCCGTTCATGACCACCGACACCTATCCACTCGGATGTTTTACCAATCGAAATCATCTGGCTCAATTTCTGGCTCTCGGAATGGCACCGGTGATCTGGTGGTTATTACGTCGCTTCCAGCAGCAGCAACAGGATCAGGTTTCTCAGAGTGGTCTACCCCAGGGAATGCACCTGTTCGCGGTGGCGTTTCTGCTTGCCTCACTGGCCGGACTTGCGCTCACGGTCCTGATGACGCTGTCACGGGGTGGTCTGGTGGCGATGAGTCTCACCACCCTCTTTGCACTCGGACTGATGTGCCGAATTGGAATCGCCTCAACGAAAGTCAGTCTTGGACTGGTTCTGGTTGCGGTAGGGACGGGACTGTTTTTCTCGTCTAGCAAATACGAGTCGATTCTCACCGGACGATTGGAACAGAATTCCGGACGGAGCGAAATCTGGCAGGCAAACCTCGAGGTTGCCCGCGATTTTCCCTGGCTGGGAACGGGAATTGGAACGCATAGCGATGCGTATCAACTCCGCATCGCCCCGCATGGAGACGATGGGCTCGAGTATTCCCATGCCGAATGCGGTTATCTGCAAGTCGCCTCGGAAACGGGGATCGCAGGACTGATTGTTTGTGCCCTGATGATTGGGACCAGTTTCTGGTGGTGCATTTCCGCCATGAGAAATTCCGATCGGGCAGCCAGTTCGGCTGCGGCCACGATTTTATCAGGCCTGATCGCGAACGTTGTACATGCGGCGGGAGATTTCTTCTGGTATACGCCGTCTGTCATGTTGCTACTGGCCGTACAACTCGCGTGTGCTGCCCGGTTGCATCGAATGGCTCGACAGTCGGCAGGGATCAAATTCACAAGTTTTCGACTCCCTCGACTGGTGACCAGCTTATCCCTGTGCGGAGTTAGCTTGCTCGGCGCCTGGATGTACCAGCTGAAAAACCCGGCTGCAAGGGCCGAACCGCATCACATGGAAGCGATCCGACTGGCCAAATTGGACGTGAAAGATCTGAGTGAGGAAGAGCAGGACGAGGTGCAGTCGCAGCGATTGAACGAAGCGATTCTTGCGGCCAAAGCCAATCCGCATGATGCCAAATTGCAAGAGTCTGCTTCTTTCGCCTATCTGCAATTATTCGACTTGCGCCAGCAGCATGCCGAAAACACGATGTCGGCGGGAATGCTCAGGGATGCGGTAAAAGCGTCTGAGTTTAAAACCACCAAAGCGGCGATGGAATGGCTGGACGGGGCGATTGGAACCAATCTCAAACTGTTGAAACTCGCCCGACGAGCCGTTCAGCGTTCGCTGATGAATTCCCCGCTTCGATCCAAGTCCTATATCCAGCTCGCGGACCTGAACTTTCTCAGCCGGAAAGACAATCCCGAATGGACCCAGCGCTGTTTAACTCAGGCACTCAAGTTACGCCCCGTCGACCCCGATATGATGTATCTTGTCGGCCTTTCCGAACTGCAAGAGGGACGTATCGAGACCGCGCTGAACTATTGGCGTCCCGCCTTCGAGCAAAGCCTGCGCATGCGTGAACGGATTGCAGGATTTCTTGCTGCGCAGATGACACTGGAGTATTTCCAAACGGAATTTCATCCTGACTGGAAGGGGCTGGAAGTAATTGGTCACGCCTTCACCAAGGCGGGCCGCGAGGACGAGGCACAACAAACCAAACGTCTGTTGATTACGACCGGAATTGAACGAGCCCGTTCGCTCGAGTCCGATGACGAATTTGAAGCAATGATCATGGTCATCCGAAATACTTGCCTGGAACTGGGTGACACCGTCACGGCAGTGGAAGTGTTGAACGAGGGTGTTCAGCGAGTCCCTAACAGCTACACGTTGCGCTACCTGCTGGGGTTGGATTTGATCAGTGTGGACCGCCCCGCCGAAGCCGCAGATCATTTGCAGTGGTGCTCGGCGCGTCAACCGAATGATCCGCATCTGCGTAAGTTGATGTCGCGAGCAGTGACCGAGCGACTCAAACAAACCCCTTCGACCGCATTTGACGAATCCGACAGCTACACCACAAAGTCACGGCGTTAGACTTTTTATTTTCCCGTTTCACCCGCAGCCAGCGGCGCCGTCCGATCGGTGTTCAGCCGATCTCCTCGGGCGTTGCTGAACATCGCTTCCGATGGCTGCAACCAGTGAATCGAAAGGGGCAATGGTCACCGGTAAGGGTTCAATGGGGAATGGCGCCTCAGACTGGTCCGCAACGCCGTTTAACTCGCTTCTCTTCGAGACGCGGTAAAACGATGAAGTCGAGACGCAGTGAGCCAATGAGAAAAACCGGCACTTTTGCTACAATCACGCCAATGATCAAAGCTATTGCACACAAAGACTCCAAAAATGTCGGACGAGATTCCAAAACCTGCCAGCCCATCCGAGCATTCGGAATCGATCGAATCCACCGAATCGGTCGAACTCGCCCGCCGGATCGCACAGGGAGATTGCGCCGCGCTCGGAGAATTATTTGCCCTCTACCGGCCTCGGCCTTGGCGAATGGTGACGTTTCGAATGCATCCCAGCCTGCAGGGCCGTATGGACGCAGATGACGTACTCCAGGATGCCTGGTTGCGAGCGGTCGATCGGATTCAGCACTTTTTTGAGGTGGAAGGGGAATCCTCATTCCTGTGGTTTCGCAGCATCGTCACCCAAACGCTGCTGGATTTGCATCGCTTCCATCCGGGAACCCAAAAGCAATCGATGTCTCGTGAACTCTCGATGGATCAGGGCTGGGGACTCGGTTCGACCTTGTCCTGCCTGGCCTTCCGTTTACCCGATTCGGGGCGATCCCCCAGCAGCAATGCTTCCCGAGCCGAATTATCCGAACAACTCGACTTGGTCCTGATGGGGATGAACGAAGTCGATCGCGAAGTCCTCGCCTTACGCCATTTTGAATCCCTCAGCAACGGCGGGGTGGCCAAGCGACTCGGCATGACCGAACAGGCGGCAAGAACTGCAGCAACAGCGAAAAAAAACCGCCAGGCGTCAGCGTCGCGTCGCCATTGCCCAACATATCCCGTTCGACTTTGATTCCTGGCGAGGATTCGCGGGGATCGGTGAGCAGGTCGCGATGGCGCTGGCTTACGCCCACGAACACCACGTCTGTCATAACGATATCAAACCCTCCAACTTGCTGGTCCGAACCAATCGGCAGATCGTCGTGACCGATTTTGGCATCGGACGACTCCCGGAAGGCGAATTTTCTGAGGCCGATGATCACGCGATCGGAACCCTGAAATCGATGGCACCCGAACGCCTTGAGGGCGTAAGTAGCCCGCACAGCGATATTTACTCGCTCGGGGCGACCCTGTACGAACCGGCCACCCAAAAACCGCTATTTGACTTTCGCAAACGGTCCCAATGGATCGATGGGATACGGCATCAGAAACCGATCTCCCCACGAAAGATCATCCCCGAAATCCCCGAACCCTGGGAACGGATCATCCTGAAAGCGATCGCCAAAAATCCAGCCGATCGCTACCGGACGGCCAAATCACTGGCGGCGGATTTGAAACGATTCAGCCATCGTCAGGAAGTCCATGCCGCGAATCTCTCGATCCTGCAACAGCTGCTGAAACGCTGCCGAAGCTGGAAACTTCCTTGGCAATAACGCCTCACGATCCGATCTGGTCGGCCCCCGGATTGGTCGATGACGCCTCCGATTTTGTTGCGTCAGGGGCTTGATTGATTGCAATCGTTTCCGTGGCATGTCACGATACAGTCAAAACAACACCATCCTGTCATCCTGATCGACGATTGTCAGACTTTATGCCGGCGCTCATTGACCTTGTCGAAATCACCAAAGATTACGGCCGATTCCGGGCGTTGGATCGGGTCACCCTGCAAATTGATTCGGGAATCACCGGACTGCTCGGCCCGAACGGAGCGGGAAAATCGACCCTGATCAAAGTCCTGCTGGGTCTGGTGAAAATGACCAGTGGACGGGGGCGTCTGCTCGACTTTGAACTCGGACGCGATTCGCGGGAAATCCGGGCTCAGGTCGGTTACATGCCGGAAGACGATTGTTTTTTGCATGGCATGACCGGGATCGAGTCTGTCCAGTTTGTGGCGCAATTGTCCCGCTTTCCTGCCGTGGAAGGATTGCGTCGGGCTCACGAAATTCTTGATTTTTGCGGGTTGGCACAAGAACGCTACCGAACCGTGGAAACCTATTCGACCGGAATGCGTCAAAAGCTCAGGTTTGCTCAGGCGATCGTGCATGATCCCCCGGTTTTGATCCTGGATGAACCGACCTCAGGACTCGATCCGGAAGAACGTCAGGTGATGCTCAACCGAATTCGTTTGCTCGCCCAAGACCAGGGAAAAGCCGTACTGCTTTGCACACACATTCTTCCCGATATTCAGTCGATCAGCGACTCGGTCGTGATTCTGGCGCGGGGTCAGGTTCAGGTGTCGCAATCGCTGGCGGACCTGAGTCGTCCCTCGATTCCCGCCATGGAACTCCGGCTGCTGGGTCCCTCAGAACCTTTCCTTGAACGATTACGCCAACAAGGGATCGCCGTGGCCCCCCCGGTGAATGGCCTGATCATCCTGCCAGGGACGGGGGAAGCTCTGGCGGCCACCGTCTGGAAAACGGCGCAGGAATGTCAGGTTGGCGTTCGCTCGTTGACCCCCGCACGAAATTCTCTCGAAGAAATCTTCCTTAACGCCGTTCGGGGAGAAGCCAAAAATGAGTGACACAGCAACCTCCCGTCAGGTCGAGACGGTTGATCCGTCGCATGCGGGTGTTCGCGCCGGGCAGGGTGTTCATCAGTTGGGATACCGCCCCTGGTCAGGTTCACTGGTCTTCGGCTGGACACGCTGGATGGTGATTTCCCAAGTGGGGATTCTTAGGGCCTGGCAAAGCCAATGGCTCAAGCGAATGCTCTTCTTTGCCTGGCTCCCCGCCTTGTGGTTTGGGGCAGGCTTTTTTGTCTGGGAACAGGCCGCACAATATCCCGATTGGCTACCGATGGTAGCCCCCCTGACGCGGGCCTTACCTTCGACGCCGGTGTTTGACGAAGTAAAAGAGGCGGTCCGGACGGGGAACCTTGCCGACAGCCGGCATGTCGTCTGGTCTTGGCTGCTGCAGACTTTTTTCCGCAATTCCCAAGCGGTATTGATGGTGTTGCTGGTCGGTTTGATTGCACCTCCGCTAATTTCTCAAGACATTCGGTCCCGTGCCTTCCTGCTCTATTTTTCCCGGCCCCTGACCCGCAGTGAATATCTCTTCGGGAAACTCGGCACTCTTTGGGCCTATCTCGCGATGGTTTCTGCCATCCCTGCCTTGGGGCTGTATATCATCGGCGTGATGCTGTCCCCCAGCCTGAACGTGGTGATTGCCACCTGGGATCTGCCGCTGCGGATTTTCGCCGCATCGATCGTGCTGATACTCCCGACTTCGGCACTGGCCCTCTGTTTGTCCTCGCTGACGCAGGAAAGTCGTTACGCCGGTTTTTCGTGGTTTGCGATCTGGATCCTGGGCTGGTTTACTTATGTGGCCCTCTCGACGGCGGAAACGTTTCACGCACAAACAAAGGCCCTGCAGCAAGGGGGTGACGTTCAACAGCAACCTCGTCCGCGGCAGAATCGGGGGCTGTTTCGAGGCCCACCCCGACCCCAGAATTCGGAATCCGTACAGCTGCCCGAGTCTGTCTGGACCCATTTATCCCTCTATCACACGCTCGGTCGAGTGCAAAGCTGGGTCTTCGGATTTTCCCAGTTGAGTGACGTATTGCCCTCGATCGCCATCCTGGTCGGTATCACGTTAATCTCACTCAATGTCCTGTTGTATCGCATCTCGGCTCCGATGCGGATTTAAAGCCTGATGATTGAACTGTGTTGAAAAACGGGGACTGGCTCCGACCCAAATCAGAAATCCACTTGAATAAGACGCTGTGCGAGGTGACTGTCCCCCTTTTTCAACAGTCTGTTAAAGCCTTATGATCGAACTGAAAAACGTTACCAAGTTGTACGGAAAAGTGATCGGCGTCAATGATTTTACCTTGACGCTCGAAGCGGGTGCGTACGGATTGCTCGGACCCAACGGTGCGGGCAAATCGACGCTGCTGAATCTCATTACAGGCCAGCTGCAGCCCACACTCGGTTCCGTTCGCGTCCTGGGACGCTCACCCCGAAATCATGCCGAGCTGTTTCGCCACCTGGGCTACTGCCCAGGGGGTGAAGGGATGTATTCCGAAGTCTCTGGCTACGATTGGGTTTGTTACCTGCAGCGACTGCAGGGGATGTCCGCCAAGCAAGCCCGAATGGCCGCCACGTCTTCGCTGGAACTGGTCGGAATGTCATCCGCGATGAACCGTCCGATTTCCAGTTATTCACGCGGCATGCGGCAACGAACCAAACTTGCCCAAGCCATCGCCCACAATCCTGACTTCCTGATTCTCGATGAACCGTTCAATGGACTTGATCCGATCGGTCGTCATGAACTGACAACCGTCCTGCTGGATTGGATTGGTTTGGGAAAAAGCCTGCTGTTCGCCAGCCATCTGCTGCACGAAATCGAATCGATCACTCAGTCATTTCTGTTAATCTGCGGCGGACGATTACTTGCTTCAGGGACTGCTGAAGAGGTTCACACCATGATGGTTGGACTCCCCAATGAAGTGGCGATCCGGACGGAATCTCCGTATGAATTGGCCTCTCGACTGATGCAGGAACGTGTCGCCGAATCCGTGACGGTCAAAGAAGAGATCGTGACAATTTCCACTCGAAACCCTGCAGTACTTTACGAAAAACTTCCCTCGTGGCTGCAGGATTGGGGATTAGCCGTTTCGGAAATGCGCTCCGCGGACGAATCCCTGCAGGCCCTCTTCAATTCCCTCATGAAAATGCATCGAGGTGAACTGTGATCGGCAGCGTCCTGGCAGTCTTTTGCTTCGAATGGAAGCGGTCGTTCACTTGGCCAAGAATGATGTGGTGGCTGGTCCTGATGTGTTTTCCCATCTTTATCATGGGATTGGTTCGTTACAACGCCTTGAACGCCATCCCGGCATCAGATCGGGCTCAAGAAGCATTTCTCACCGGCTGGCTGGCACTCTGTGCTTGGCTCTTGTTCGCCCTGATTCCGATGCTGGTTGCGATGCTGGGGACCCTGCTGTGGACCACCCCGGCGATCTCGGCCGAGCTAGAACGAAAAAGCTGGATCTATCTGGCAGTTCGTCCCCACGGAAGCCTGTCGGTGGTCATCGGCAAATACCTGACGGCCGTCACCTGGGTTTTTCCTCCAGCGATTCTCGGTTTGACCATTGCCGTTCTGCTAGCGGGCTTATCGACGTGGACTGAGGTCGGGCGCGTCTGGTGGACGATGCTGCGGCTGGTGCTCCTCTCGGTCCCTGCTTATGGGGCGATTTATCTGCTGATTGGCGTCTTGTTACCACGTCGGGCGATGACCTTTGCCGTTGCCTATACGCTGATTTTTGAATTGGTGATCAGCTTTGTACCCGCCGTCATCAATAAGCTAACGGTTCAGTACCGCTTGCGCTCGTTGCTGGTCGAGTGGTGCGAGCTGTCCCTGATTGGCCCCAACGGACGCCCCCTGTCGACCTCATTGACCGTGATCGGAACGGAACCTGCCTGGCAGCATGTGGTCATACTGATCGCAATGTCGATCGGACTCGTCGGCCTCGCTGTCGTTGTGCTCAAATCTCGCGAGTTTTCGTCCTCGGCCGAATCAGAAACATGATTTGACCGGTTTTCAGGAACCGGTTTTCAGGAACCGCTTTTCAGGAACCGCTTTTCAAAAATCCTAGGGCCGATCAACGCTTCCAGAACGTCGATCCCAGCGCCAACCCCGCGATCAGAATCAAAATCAGAATGAGACTCAACCCCAAACGTTTCCCGCTGAACCTGCTGGTGGCCGAATCGCGGCGTTGATCGGTGAAACGGAGCCGCAATGAGTGTCCAATCAGGATCACGTCACCGGGTTGAAGACGGTGCTGCAGCACAGAAATTCCGTTCACACGGATCCCGTTTCGACTCTTCAGATCCGTCAGCGTCCAATGTTTCCCGTCAAAACGAAATTCGCCATGGCGGTTCGAAACGGAAGCATCCTGCACCTGCAGATCACAATCGATATGCCGCCCCAGAATGAAGGGATCTTTTGATAAGGGGATGACCGAACCACCACTCAGCGGAAGCAACCCCATGCCGGATTTGAGTGCCGGGCGGGAATGCGCCGCCGAAGGGACCGGCGATTCGATCGGATCACGAACCAGTATTGCCGGCGGCGATTCGCCACCAAATGGCCCCCGCCTGGCGACTGAAGATCCGGTCAAAGGAGCGGCCGAGTCGCCGCGAGGTAGCACTTGGGACAGCGGATTGGCGACGACCTGTGTCGCCGAACTGGCCGAGACCGGCCTGGCTGTAGAACTGGCGGAATTGGCAGCCGTCCGTTGTCGACGCTGAATGTCAGCGAGCTTCTCGTCGGCCGTTTTTTTGCGATCGGCCAGAATGCGCTTGAAGTCAAACTCGACGGGGGACAAGGTCGACCAGACCGCTAAAGCCTCGGCCACCTCGACCGCCGAGGCAAATCGATCCTCGGGCTTTTTCGCCAGCATTTTGGCGACGATCTCGCCAACGGCATTGGGAATCGACGGGACCACATCACAGACGTTACGAGGAATCTGGGTGTGATGGCCCTTCAAAACATCAGACGCCTTCGAAAATGGAAATGGGGTGTCCCCGGTCAGTGCGGCAAACAGCGTACAGCCTAAACTGTAAACGTCCGAACGGGGATCCGCTTGCAAGCTATCGATCGCCTGCTCCGGCGAGGTGTAAGCCGACGTGCCGACGCATTCATGGCCGAAAATCATCGCCATCGAAAACTCGTCACCCTCTTCCCCATCCCGATGCATCGACAGTCCAAAATCGAGAATCTTCACGAGGCCATTTTGATCGATCAGCAGGTTCTGCGGTTTGATGTCGCGGTGAACAAATCCCGCCAAGTGAACCTGATGCAGCCCCAAAGCCGCTTGTCGTGCGATGTCACAGGCCTGTTCAGAAGCGAGTCGATTTTTTTCGCGCAGCCGGAGTAATTCCAGCAGGCTGGGACCCTCGACCGACTCCATAATGATGTAGGGCAAGCCTCCGGCTGAGCCGAATCCATAAGTCTGAACAATGTTCTCGTGCTGAAATCGCTGTCCGGCACGGGCCTCTTGCTCGAAGCGAGCCAGCATTCCCGGATCGTGCTTTAACTGGTCCAGCAGCACCTTGAGCGCCACGATCTGTCCCGTCTGCACGTTGACAGCACGATAGACCCATCCCATCCCGCCGACGCCAAGCAGATCCAGTAATTTGTACTGATCGAAAAAAAATCCGCGAGATCGTCCGATGAGCAGGCGTTCGGCCTGATAGACCGTCAACAACCCACGCCGAATCAGCTGTTTCGCAATCCCCAGATCCGTAACAACCCCTGCATCAGCGAGTTCACCCGCCAGTTGTTGTACCTGAACGACCGAGATCAACCCGCTGTTGGCAACTTGCATCCAGAAGGATTCGACTGCCGTTGATGTCGCCATAATTGGAACGCTTAGACAAGGAATGACACAAATCCGCAACCGGTATTCTTGTGTCGCCAATCCGTCAGGTCAACAATCGCGTCATCACACAGCCAATTTCCGCCAGTTTCACCCTTTTCCAACTTTTAACCGGGCAGCCAGTCAACCGGGCGACTAGCGCCAATTGTCTTCGACGAGGCTCGAACTTTTGATGGCAGATTTTTCGGATACGGGAAGTTTTTGTTCTGGGACCGCTTCCGCATGAGCAGCCAATTGTGTCGTCGTGATTTTTTCACCCACCCCCACTTTTTCCGCAACCCCCGAATAGAGCTGCTGTGCATCGGGAAGCAGTTTCGCCAGTGCTTCTTCTCGACGCTGATCGCTAGGATGGGTTGACATGAATTCGGAAGGCTGTTGACTGGTATGGCTCGATGCGAACCGAGACCAAAATCGGGGAGCTTCGGCGGGATCATAACCCGCTTTTGACATCAGCATGACTCCGATATGATCGGCTTCCAATTCCTGCTTGCGGCTGAAAGGGAGCACCAGTCCATACTTTGTTCCCATGCCGTAGGCCTGATTCATCAGTTCTTGGCGTTTTGCATCCTGGTTTTTGGTGAGGTACGACAGGGCCATCTGTCCCCCCTGAACCGCATAGTTTTCCGTCATGCGCTCGCCCCCATGACGTGCCAGGGCATGGCCAATTTCGTGCGACATCACAACGGCCAACCCAGCTTCGTTCTCGCAGATCGGCAAAATTCCCTCGTAGACCGCCACTTTGCCCCCGGGCAGACAAAAGGCATTCGGTTCGGTCGAAGACAGAACTTTGAATTCCCATTGGTAGTCGGATCGATCAGAAATCGCCGCAATCCGGTGTCCAACTCGATTGACCAGTTCGACGAAGTCCTGGTTTGACGAAGCAGGCTGTTTTTTGATCACTTCTTCATAGGCGGTCAGCCCGAGCGAGACTTCTTTGTTTTCGGGTACGAGCAGTACCTGTCGCCGCCCTGTGATCGGTGCTTGACGACACCCACAGAAACAGGCCGCCAACGAACCCATGATCAGAGTTCGACGGGTGACAACCCGATCTGTCAGAAATTGTGCGGGAAGACTCATGTCGATTCGCTCGTGAAAAAAAACGTTTAGCGCAAGTGCCGTTTCGTCCGCGAGATTCCCAAAAAAGACCGGTTTCGTCGAGTGGCAATCCGCTCGCGCAGCCCCCTGAAAGCCCTGTTTTCAGAAGATTGGGGCCAGGCAATAACGAGAAGCGGCAGAAGTGACCGTTCGAGATTGACAGTTGGAGCGAGAATTTCCGATTCCCAACAAAGTTTGGACCGTCTGCGGAAACCGTGGGGGTGGACGGTTGCGAAACCAGCACAAGCGGGTATGATCATCGCCGTTCCGAGCGAGGATTAGTCTGAGTTTCGAACGGCTGGGTAGCTCAGTTGGTAGAGCACAGGACTGAAAATCCTGGTGTCGGCGGTTCAATCCCGCCCCCAGCCACTCCGAAGAACCTCTTGTTTTACAGGGGGTTCTTTTGTTTTTCTGGGGCTCTTTTTCCCGCCGATCACAATTCCAGGAGTTTCCTCGACTTGCGTCGTTAGTCGCGATCCTTCTGCAGTGTGCTTTTTACGGTAGGACCTCGCATTTTCTCACCGATAATCCAGCTTCGTTGCCGCCTCGAAAACGGATTCATCGTTCATCAGTGAATATTGTTCACTCATACTTATCAAACGACCGCCCCACTGACTTACCGATCACTGCAAGTGATGTTTTGAGACGTCCGTTTCGCAGCGATTTTTTCACGTCTGAAACAGACCATCCCACACATCGATGCCCGCCATTGCAAGCCGTTATTCCAAGTTCCTGTGAAAGTTATTCGGGGTGTGGCCGGACTTGCGGCCAATCAAGCATTGAATTTGCACACGGGATGGCTGAACCTGGCTCGGGGATTACCCATTTGATTGCAACAGACCTGTCGAGAACAAAGAGTGTCATCGGTCACGGAGTTCACGAATAAAATCCACTGCGACTTCTACCGTCCCGACCCTCTTCCTGGTCTCTTCGCGCAGGAAATCCATCCGCTCCCGCGACTTCCTTATTTCTTCGGAGTCACGAGGCTCGCACCTCATCAGTTTGGCGATGAGTTCATCGAACTGTTGTTTCGTCACTTCGGTGGTGATGGTTTCTGTGGACATCACTTGATTGTCAGCAGAAAAGGGACGAAGAACAACGGAAATCTGCCCCGTTCTTAATTCGCCTTCAAAGATCATCAACGGAAACGGGCCCCGAATATTCTTTCCTACCGCATCAAGCAAACGCCCCTGCTTACAGTCTGTTGAAAAACCGGGACAGGCACCTCGCACTGTGTCTTCTTCAAGGGGATTTCTGATTTGGGTCGCACCCAGTCCCCGTTTTTCAACAGACTGCTAAGCCCGTTTATTGGCCTCGATCGACGCCCGCCTCAGGTTCGATGCTGGCTTTCTTCTGTCGCGTATAGAGCCTGATATTCAGTTGGTTCTCGGCTTCACCTCGCACCGAAATCGGAACGGTCGCGATCAAGTCGGGTGGGCTGAACCCCCCCGTAAATTCTGGCTTTAATTCTCGATTCGTCACCACATACGCCCGATCAACATCCGTCAATTTTCGTGACGGTCGGGTGTAATGACTTGCACGTGGAGAGACTCCGTCGATCTGCTGAGCCGAAAGTGATTGAAACCGTAACCAGGCAGTCATTTGATAGGAATCCGTATAAACCGGAATCGATTCACCCAATTCCCGAATCTTCTCGGCCACCTGCCGTGTCGCCTCTTTTAAGGCAAACTGCCGGTAAACTCGATCGAGCCTTGGGGGGATCCAGGAAATCGGCCAGAGCAAATGAACACAGATCACCAAGACCGCCAGGGCAGGGGGGGTAAATGCCAAAATGGTCGATTGCCGCCAGAATCGGGATGTCCGTACCGTTTGAAACCACTCGGCAGCCACAGGCCAGACCGAGACGAAACTGACCAGCGCCCAGTTCCCCTCTAAACGGGCCTGAGTCGATTTATAGAGGAAAAACGCCAGCGGAACCGCATAAAAACAGGTGCAAACCCGCAATCGAGGATCATCACAGAGACGACGAAAGTGGGAAATCACCCAGGGAAACAAGAAGAAAGGGATCGTCCCAAACAGTAGGATCTGAACCCCAATAAACTCCACAATCGAACGCAACGCGTTCGGCGTTTGCTGTGCCGAATGCCGCCACTGAAATAACAGCGGCTCAAAATTTTGCTGGATATTATAAATCAAAATCGGCGAGGCGACGACAAATGCCACCACCCCGTGCAATAGATACCCGGATAGCCACTCTTTCGGCGGCCGCCGCGACAAGAACAGACAGAGAAACCCCACCGGTACAGCAAGTCCCATGGTGTACTTACTCAGCACCCCACAGCCAAGAATTACGCCGCCGATCAGCCATAATCGGAGCGGAACCGCCGTGGAGACCCCTTGATCAGGGCCAGGGGTCAAGTGACGGTGCAGCGCGACAGACCACCAGAGGTACGCGGCCCAGCACATCATCAGCGGCGAGTCGGGTGTGATCAGTACCGCACCAATTGTGAACAGGGGGCTGAGAATCACTCCCCAAACCAGCGGTTTCAAGGGGGTCAATCGGCTGATGACAAACACCACAAAGGCCGAGGCAATGCAGGCAGGTACTCGAAATCCAAAAATCGAATCTCCGAAAATCGCCGTCGAGAGCCAGATCAGCACGGCCGTCATCGGAGGATGATCAAAGTAACTCCATTGCAGATCTTTCGACCAACTCCAGTAATAAACTTCATCATCGGCAGCGGGAAGCAGTGCAGCCAGGATCAGATAAATTCCCAGCAGCAATACGAATGGCAACAGACCAGGCTTCTTATCCATGAAACTCTCTCAATTCACCGTCATCCATGACTTCTGTCCGCTTCGGCGTCACCGTCGCAGACTCGAAAAGCGGGTCTGTTTTTCTCGCGATCCAACGAGATTCCCCCAATTGGGTGAGCAGGCTAAGGATATCACCGGCCCCGCCAAATGGATTCTCTTGCCGCTGTTTGACCGGAAGATTTCCCATTCCGTTTTCGCCGATCCGACGAATCACCGCAAGAGTTACTTTTCGACACGCTCAAACACCACGATGTGCTGACGTGGCAAAGTCCGAATCGTTTCTTTCCACTTCAAGCCAAACTCGGCCTGCCCGATCTCTTTTTTTACCTGTGCTTCGGTCATTTTGTGGACCAATTTGATGGGAACCTGAGGATCTTCACGGCGATATTCCACAAACGCAATCCGCCCCCCCACCTTCAGCGCCTGCGAGAGTTCGAGCATCATTTCATACGGATATTCAAACTCGTGATAGACATCGACCATCAAGGCCAAGTCAATGCTGGCGGGGTCCAGCTTTGGTGATTTCTCCTCACCCAATACTAATTCAATGTTTTGAATGTCACGGTTTTTCAGTTTGTCGCCGAGCAGATCCAGCATCTCTTGCTGGATGTCGACCGCCATCACCTTCCCCGTGGGACCTACCTCATGAGCCATCATCATGGTGATGACCCCCGAACCTGCCCCCACATCGGCGACAACCTGACCTGGCTGCAACTTTAGTTCCCGCACCAGTTCGCTGAGTCGCTCTTCCTCTTCTCGCTCGGGACGCTCTAACCAGGGAGCTCCATGAAACGTCATGACCATGGCGATTTCACGCCCCAGGTAAAATTTCCCCTGGCCGTTTGGATCGTGGTTTTTGCGAGTCTGGTATCGCTCTTTCTCTTTCGCTTTGATTTCGGTCGTTTTGGGGTCCTTCGCTTTCACGTCGGTCTGCTCGGGACTCGGAGTTTTGGCCTCAGCCGCACGGTTTTCCACCGCAGGAAGATCCTGGGCTGCCGCGTGTGCCAAAAACGAGCCCCTCGACAGGATCAGACAGAAAATTCCGCTGAGAACCGCACAAAAAACACAACAGATTCGCACCGAAGAACGTCTTGAAGTCATGGTGTGCTCCGAAATGAGTGGCGAACAAAAAACAGCCTGAACCGCTTGCCGATCAAAATCCGCGTGCAGAGCGGATGGCGTCAAATCCGCGCAAATCATAATCGATTTGCAGATAGTCTAACATTCGGCAGAGCGACCGGACGGCGACACCCATCCCGTCAGGTCCGCTGAAGCCACCAAACTGGCCCCCACCTTTCAGATGTGGTTCCAGTTCGAGAATCATTCCCGGTGCCCCCAGTTTTACCATCCGCTCGGACAACTGGGGAAGGTGATGTCGTAAATCACGCAGGATCAGTTCGTGCCCTGAATCACCCGCATCACACGGTACAAAATTCTTCAGCCGCTCTTCGTCCACGACCCCCGTCCATTTGAGATTCGGATCGACGCGATAATCTTTAATGTGAATCCAGCCCAGATAATCCCGCATCGCCTTGTATTCGGCGAGGCAATCCAGTGGTGAAAGATTTTGTGACGAAATA
Organism: Schlesneria sp.; assembly: GCA_044354755.1. Classification (GTDB taxonomy): domain Bacteria; phylum Planctomycetota; class Planctomycetia; order Planctomycetales; family Planctomycetaceae; genus Schlesneria. Next base: position 24,339 of record JBIKZJ010000024.1, read on the forward strand.
TTTCCGCCGTCAAAGATGCAAACCAGATTCGAGCGGCCCACCGCCTTCGCCAAGGCCGCCAGCATCCGCCCGTTCTGTCCCACCAGATTCGCTTCGACTTCAAGCCCGAAGACCAATTCGGCCTGTGCACAAAGCTCAACAATCGGCCCCAGTCGGTCGGCGGCCTGCTGGACATACTTGGCAGGGTCTTCTCCCTTGGGGTGATAGAACGAAAAGCCTCGAATCAGCTTGGCATCGAGCGCGTGAGCGGCCTGAATCGTCATGGCGACATCGGTCTGATGATATTCCTGATCCGGTACAAATTTGTTATGGCTGCCATCTGCGACATCCAGCAGTTTCACCTTACCCAGCCGCGATCCAATGCTGGCGACCCGCATCCCATAATCGGCGTGCAGCCGTTTCAGTCGCGCCAGTTCGTCGACTTCCAATTCCGTGACATGCTTGACCTTCCCAATTCCCATCACATCCACAAAACGAGGGCTGTAGTAGCTGAGCCCCAGGGCCGCGAGGACCGACAGTTGTTCCACTGCGGTTTTGGTATTCGCAGCCTCATCAGCAAATGCACTGAGGACAATCGAGGGTCGGTTGGTCATCACCATCTCCATCAAAACAGCTGTTGCGGATTCAAGTCTTGCGTTCGGATGGTAATCAACCGCTCGCCAGTCGTGTAGCGTTCGGTCAGAATTCCTGGCATTCGCCAAAAAATCGTGACCGGGGCAACTTGCCAACAACCCATGATCACTATGATCGAAGTATGCAAAAAGGCTATAATCGCCGTCGATGAAAACGGGTTCCACTCCCAACCGCGACACCGTGAGTACCACCATGTTGAATTCCCTGTTCGCTACCCCCTCAGACCAATTTGCTTCACGACGCGATTTTCTCCAGCGTGCCGGAAGCGGTTTCGGATCGCTAGCGCTGGCCGGCCTGTTAGCGCAGGAAGGCAGACTGGCCAACGCCGCAGTGGGAACCAGCACCAATCCGCTGGCACCTCATCCGGGTCATTTTCCGGGACAGGCCAAATCGGTGATCTGGCTCTTCATGAACGGGGGTCCCTCACAAGTTGACACGTGGGACTATAAGCCCGAACTCGAAAAACGGGACGGCAAGGATTTGGCCGGCTTTGATCAGACCACCGGTTTCTTTGCAGGGCAGGGGGGGCCGCTGATGAAATCCCCCTTTCAATTCTCGCAACATGGTGAATCTGGCGCCTGGGTCAGTGAAATCTTCCCCAAGATGGCCAAACACGTCGATAAAATGGCCTTTATTTATTCCTGCTGGACCGACTCGAACAATCACTCGCCGGCGTTATTCCGCATCAATACGGGGATGTCACGACAGGGATTCCCCTGTGTGGGGTCGTGGGTGACCTATGGCTTGGGAAGCGAAAGCCAGAACCTCCCCGCCTTCGTGGTGATGTACGACACACTCGGTCGAGGGATCCCCAAGGGACACGCACAAAATTGGGGGGCGGGCTTTCTTCCCAGCGTTTTTCAGGGGACCGCCTTGAAGCCTCAGGGTGACCCCATCGAAAACCTCCGACGGGCAAGCGACCTTTCCGACCCCCAACAACGATCACAACTCGACCTGCTCAGTAAGCTGAACCGGCAGCATCTCGATCGCAACCCCACTGAATCCGAGCTGGCGGCACGAATCGAGTCTTTCGAGCTGGCATACCGAATGCAAATGGCGGCTCCGGAAGCACTCGACCTCACTAAGGAATCGGAATCGACCCAGCAACTGTACGGACTTGACAATCCCAGGTGTACGCATTTTGCCAAACAGTGCCTTACCGCCCGGAGGTTGGTAGAACGGGGTGTCCGGTTCGTCCAGATTTTTTCTGGCGGAATGGATAACGAGCGGAGCTGGGACGGGCATGCCAATATCGCGGGAAACCACGCCGGGTTCGCGGGTGAGACCGATCAACCGATCGCCGCACTGCTGACCGATCTGGCAGAGCGAGGAATGCTGGACGAGACGCTGATTATCTGGGGGGGCGAGTTTGGTCGGCTGCCGCTGGTGCAAAAGGGGGGAACTGGCCGCGATCATAATCCCCACGCCTTCACCACTTGGTTTGCCGGGGGAGGAGTCCAAGGGGGCACGCTTTTCGGCGAAACGGATGAAATCGGCCACAAGGCCTTAATTGACCGAGTCAGCGTGAACGATCTGCATGCCACGATTCTCAACCGCATGGGGCTGAACCACGATCAGCTCACCTACCGTTATAATGGACGGGATTTCCGCCTGACGGATGTGAGCGGTCGAGTCGTCACAGAGATCCTGAAAGGGGATGGAGTCTGATGCTCGCGAGGGTTGAACCGGAAAATCGTCGATTGGAACACGTTTTTCCAGTTCGGCTATTTTCCAGGCACGGCTTCAGGAAACGTTAATTCGTTTCGCACCGTCCGGACACCGGGCTCTAATCGGGCCAAGTTCTCTGCCAGCTTGGCCTGTTCGACGTTGGCGACTTCCCCTTTCAGCACCAGCTCACCAGCCGAACCGACACTCAGATTCAGATTCGAGGATTTGAGTGCTGTCATTTTGTTGAGACGAGTCTCCAGCTTGACAGAGACGGTCGGCAAATGGGGGGCAGTATGCTCAAACGCAATTTTCTGACGAGCGCGAATGACAACGGGCGCCTTTCCGGCACCTCCCATGCCACCCTGACCCTGCCCTTGCTGATTATTCATCATATTATTTTGGTTGTTACCACCTCGATTGCCACCAGCTCGGCGATTTCCAGCACCGGTTTGCGCCCCCCCGTTTTGCCCCTGTCCCTGCAGATTGCGGCCCAGAAA
>JBIKZJ010000176.1:0-11959 GCA_044354755.1 Schlesneria sp.
ACAACGCCCCTCCTAATTCATATTTAGTGAATGGAGTAAATCATCATCTCAACGGACTTAACGAGAATTCTGATTTTTGGCCTTGGCCACTACCAACTGACATCGGTCACACGGGCCCGCACCCCGTACAGACGGCGGTACTTCCAGAGCCATCAACACTGGGACTCGCTGCGATCGGGGCCATCGGCTTGGCCTTTCGGTGGTGCCGGCGGCGTATTGCAGTCGTGTAAACAGATTGCGACGGCGGCGTTACGGCGTCAGGGGTTCCATCCCGGATCATGTTTCTGTTTCCTGATGGAATCGAATTCCATCAGGAAACAGGATGCAATCGGTGCGGTACTTGGGGGGCGCCAAGTGGACTGATCTTTCGGGAAAACGGGCGGGGAACAAGAAAAGAGGGATAACCGTTTTGGCAACCCCGTGGAATGGATGTTGTCACGAGCGGGATTTTTGGATGACCCGACATTTGCCCCGAATCGGAACGGAGGCCGATGGAATTTCTTTATGACCCAGAATTCGAACAGCGTTGCCCAAATCGGAGACATTGACCCCATCTGGCAGCTGCGGCACTCGGCACAGTCGTCGATTTTGCCAACAAGAGAGCTTCAGTCGCTGGAATCGATTGAGCGTTCGATTGATGCGGAGGGTTGCAGGCTCGGATTGTGACTGATCAACGACGAATGGCTCGTGTTTGTGCAAGACTTGCGAGTCCCACACGCCAACAATCTTGCCGAGCCCGCAGGTTGAGTCGATCGGAGTACCGTCCGCAAACCGTGAACGTTCGGCCACAATTCGCAAAGGCCTGACGACACCCCCCCCCATTTCACACGGAAATGACGAGTCCCCTCAACCACGTCAGTAACCCGTTAGGGGTATGTCCATTGAGCACCGTGTCCCCAGTGTTTGTACCCCCTGTGTTTGTATCCCCTGTGTTTGTACCCATGAGAATTTTCTCGGGTTAACTCAAGTCGTATTCCTTCTGGCCACGGAAACCGGTCAGCAGGATGGTGGAGGCTGACACCAATTCCAGCACCGAGTACCCATTATTTTCGGCCCCCGAGCCTTCGACCATGGCACGCAGCGTGCAATAGTGGATGTTGCCGATATCGTTCAATTCGTTCTGATGGCTGTGCCCCTGAAGCACGACGAGCACTTTACCCGAATTTTCCAGAATTTTCCGGACCTCGGCACCATTTTTGACACCAAAGTTGGTCGTGACATCCAATCTCTGATGAGCAAACACCACGGTTTTCTTGGACGTCGATTTCAGGTCTGCACGCAACCATTCCAATTCTGCAGGGGGTATGTTGGAGTCGGTCCATGTCGAATTCTTCCGACCATACGGCTCACCATCGCTACGAAAGCAGGCATCGAGAATCACAAAATGGAATTTGCCTCGGTCAAAGGAATAATACGATTTCTTCTGTCCGACGCCGCCGAGAAACTCGGCCTTGGTCAGTGTGTCGACGCAGTGATTTCCCAAGACGTAGTGACGATCTTTCGCGATCTTGGAAAACTCTCGGTTGATCTCTTTGAGGTATCGCTGTTCTGTGTCGACGGTGTCGGCCGCATCGATCAAGTCGCCGAGTTCGACCACAAAATCGATCTTCTCTTTTTCAAACCGGACCGCTGCTTCCGACAGTTTGTCGAGTGTCTCTCGATAATAGCGATTCGATGCAGCAGGCTTATCCGCATGGTGCAAGTCCGTGATGAGGCCGACCGACACCCCTTTCACCCCGGCATTGGCAAACAGGGACGAGGGCTCGAGCGTTGCAGATGCGGTTGCGGTGAGTAGGAGCGTTCCCTGCCGGAAAAACGCCCGTCGACCCAAACGTTGAAATGGCACGGGGTTCTCAAAATTGTCTTTCATGATCAATCCTTCTTGAAAATCGAGTGAAATCGTCAAAAAAAAACCGTACGAACACTCCCAAGGGAATGGGAATTACAACCACAGTTCACATTGGCTCAAACTGTGTGGATCGTAAATTAACCAACACCGAACAAGGTATTCCAAACCGACGGCAAGTACGCCATCGATCAATTGAAACAGATGAAAAATAGCACCCTCGGCCCAAAATGGCGATCGCCCGAGAGACTCGTTGTATCGGTCTCAAAGCGCGAGGCGTGCGAATTCAGCATACCAAATCCCTGGTGGAATTGATCTCATCAATGCGATTATCGAAATCGGTGATCCGCCAGGCGAATGAATTGATGACTCCCTCGCCGGTCAAAAAATCGCTGAGTCGGAGCGTTTTCATCGGCTTCCTCGCAATTTTATTCCCTGCTCAACCGAGTTCTACCAGCGAAATGATCCGAATCGCGTGATTTCTTTCCCCGTGATAAGCTGACCCGTACACCCGCCCCCACTGCCGTTCATCATACCCTTATAGGCGATGATAATCATTTTTGCGTCTCTTTGATCCCGTCATGGCGAGAATCATGGGGTATTACCCTGAGATTGCTGCTTCGATGAAATCGAAGCAGCAATCGGGTACGACAGTCGCTCAGCGTCCCCTCCTCTCGGACACGTGACACGTAAAACAAATGTCGGTGCGGTGGGTCCCCCCACCGCACCGACATTTGACAATTCCCTGGTGATTGCTCGTTCGAAGAACCCCTCACCCTAACCCTCTCCCCGGAGTACCGGGGAGAGGGGACAGACCCCTGCTGGTTCTATCCTGTCTGACAAATTCACCGCTTCGCCATCGGGCTACGCTCGCTGAACCTGTGACGCCGGCTGGGCCATTTTGTGATATGCTATGCGAAATGTACGAGCCGCACGGAAATCGATTGGGGAGTTCTCTGAAATTCCCTGGTGATTGCTCGTTCGAAGAACCCCTCACCCTAACCCTCTCCCCGGAGTACCGGGGAGAGGGGACAGACCCCTGCTGGTTCTATCCTGTCTGACAAATTCACCGCTCCGCCATCGGGCTACGGCAGCTCCGGTCGCTGCTCCGCAGTCGCTCCCTCCGTGCCTCCGCCCAATGGCTCCGCTCGCTGAACCTGGGCCGCCTCCGGCGATGAGGCTCCTGATGGACTCAGGGCCACGCGAAAACCGCCGCCGTACGTCCGGTACGTGGGAGCATCCGCGTTGCGGCCCGCCAACCGGCAGTACGCTGCGACGAGGCCCCAACTGCCACCACGACTCACGCGGGACGAGCCACCAACAGAACCGCGTGGATCGACCGCCGCATTGAGATCAAAACTGCCATACCAATCGTGTGTCCACTCAAACACATTGCCATGCTGATCGAACACGCCACGAAGACTCGGACGCAACTCTCGCGGCGGATGCACGTGTTTGCCGCTGTTCTCGTGGAACCAACCAAATTGCCGCAACAAACTTGGATCGCTTCCAAATCCATAACTCGTCAACGCTCCCGCCCGACTGGCGACTTCCCACTCCGTTTCCGTCGGTAAACGAAATCCCCGTTTCCCCAATACCAGCGGCCAATTCTTCGGATTGCCTTCACCATTCTTATCCAGATCTGCCGGATTGGCATACGACTGGTCCGCCTCCGAACAGCCACTCTGCAGACTGAGCCACCGGCAAAAACGGACCGAATCGTACCAGTCTACCGCGAAGCCGGCGTCGGCTGGTTTCGCATCAAACTCCGGCATGTATTGCGAATAGTCGGTCTGAAACGCGATCAGTTCCGCCATCGTGATCTCGCGATCCAGGATCGCAAAGGGTTGTGTCAGTTTCACCGAATGACGCAACTCGTCTTTTCGACGATCTGGTTCGTCATCGGACGAACCGATTTTGTAATCGCCGCTGGTGAACACGATGAATGTGTAATAAAACGTTCCCGGTGGACTTGGTTCCTGGGTTAGCGGATTCACCGGAATCGCCAGCGTAAACCACTCGCAGCCGTCCGTATACGGGACGGGCGTTTGATCCACCTGCCGGGTGATCTCGGTCTGACCCCAATGACGCAACAGCTAGCCTGACGCGCTATGCACCCCCGAACTGGGATCGTGGCGATACCAATCTACCAGTTGTGCCACCAAGGCTCCACGACGAGCTTCCGGAATCTCTTTTTCCAGCGAATATTCCCCCAATGCGAGCATCAATCCGTACCGACTGTTTTTTGGATACCGATCAGCGGGCGTCTGGCTCACCATGTCCAAACAGTCCAGCAACGCCTCGGCACGGACCTCGCGCTCGCGGCAGCGAAAAATGAACTGTGTCAGTGCTTCGGGATCATCGGTCAGCTCGAAGACCGACATCGCTTGCTCTCGCTGCCCCATACGCAACAAGGCCACCGCCGCGTTCGCGCGGTGCTGACCAAAACCAATCCGCTCCACCGACCCCAGATCGACCGGGGGGAGCGTCGCGGCAATCTTGCCGAGGACCTCGACCTTCGTCGTGGCGTGATTGGATTCGACAATCGGATAGAGTACTTTAAACTGCTCGGGCGTTGCGACCGACAGCAAATGTGATAACCGCGGGATCTCATTCGCCGCGTAATCGGCGAGCGCATTCGCGGCACTCAGACGCTCCCCGTCGGTGCTTTGGGGATCACTGAAGACTCTTTCGAGCTCCGGCAGCAGTTTTTCGCTGACCGACTGCAGATTCTTCCGTAGTTGTGGCTGAAACTCGGCATTCGCCGAGACCAGTTGACGGGCCATAAACTCGAGGTCCGTATTGGTCCACGACTCCGCAGCCAAATCCGCAGCGGAGTGCGCCAACGCCGCTGCGGCATGCAGCCGGTATTTGGCTGGGGCTTGATCGTTCCGCAGGATCTCCCACAATGTTTCGGTGAGCTCACCCGCGTAAGGACGCAATTGCTCGCTGATCGGACCAATGTAGGCGATCTTGTTGTTGAGCAACTGTTCCAGCAAGGGTTTGACCAGTCGCTGATCGTGTGCGACCTGCGCCAGACGGTAATGAAGTTGCTGCTGTTTTTCCTCTTGTGTTTCTTCCCCGGTTTCAAATTTTCACGAGATCTTTGGCTGCAGATAGGTTGCGGCCAACTCGGGGTACCTGGCAAGTTTCTCGATGATCTGAGGGAGTTCGGCCGGGTCAGCACTTGCCAGACTTTCCAGTCCCCTCTTGAACACCGCCCGTCGTTTTTTTGCTCGAATTTCTTGGATACTTGCATCGATAAAGGCGGTTTCATCGGCGTTGAGTTTCACCGTTCCGCGCTCGACCAGTTCGCGTGCTGCGGCCAATCGCGATCCCGTATACAATAACGACGGATCTCGCTTGCTTCGATTCGTATCACGCTTTACCCATTCATTCGCCGCTGCGGTAAGTTTGCGATGCGTCCGTATGCTCTCTCGATCTGCATCCAGCCATTTTCGCAGTTCATTCCAGTCTCGAATCAACGCCTCGTGAATCACCTCGACCGTGGCGCCTGCCGCTAATTTGCGGCCTGGTTGTTCGCCATACGATTCCGCCAAACCCGTGGTGATCAATCGTTCATCGGCGAGGGTCCACACCACTTGTTCGAGTGCCTCGGACTCGCTCGGGTCTGCAGCCTGTAATTCCTCCCAGCGGACCAGTCGCTTGGTATCTTCCGTCCCCTCACCCGGCTGAACCAGCCGTAAAAATAATTCCCGACACAACTTCTCTTGCGGTGTCTTGTTCTCTTGCGGTGTCTTGCGAAACTTGTCCAAGACCATATTGGCACGACGACTCAGTACCCCTTTCCAGCCCCCCAATTCGCGATAGTTCGCCGTCGTCAGCTTGCTGGAACCACTTTCCTTCGTTTTAGCCCATAATTCTTCCAAGGCAGATTGCAGCAACGGCAAGGCACCAGACTGGCCTGCAACCTCCGCGACCAGCAGGTCCACCAGTCCCGGCTCGATTTCCCCACGGGCTAACAACGCCGGAGATTCGACCGCACGGCGCAAATCTTCCGCGTTCATCGGCCCAACTAATGGCGAATCGTCCGAGACCGCATTCGCCAGCTCGCGAACGGATGCACACTTGCCATAGAAATCGGCGCGCATCGTCAGGATGACGATGGTTCGCCCGTTCGAGATCATCGCCGCGTGCAACAGGTTCTGGACGAACGCCATCTGGTCGGGATTGAGTGCCGATCGATGTGAATCACTCGAGTCTACGGCGGAATCGGGGATGTTTGTGGTGAACAGTTCTTCAAACTGGTCGACAAAGATCACCAGTCGCCAAGCGGGATCGTTTGCGGGCATCGCCCCCTGAGCCACCAGATGTAATCGTTTCGGGGATTCGCGCATTTTCTCCATGTAGGCAGCGATGCGATCCGCTTTCTCACCGGGTCCCAGAGTGAGTCGTTTCAGTGCCCGGGGATCGTCGATCGACTGATGGAATTCAATCCAGGTATTTGCGGTCAGATAGAGGGGCAATCGAGCCAGATCCCCGCGTGTCGCATTCGGTAACAGGATCGGAATCGTTCGGAACCGGCGGTCCCCCTGTTTGGTTTCCAACGCCCGTTGCAAGGCGACCCACATTTCACTTTCGTGAACGTTCCCCATTCCATGCGGGCCGATGATGACTGCACAGCAGGTGCAGGTTTCCAGCACGCGGTTCACCACGGGAAGCCACGATTCACCGGGGACCAGATGCCAGTCATCCAACCACGGGTTGAAATCGAGTTCCTTGAGTTTATTGGCGAGTTGGATCACTGCCAGTTTATCCTCGCTGTTGTGCGAGAGAAAAATGTCGAAAATTTCTTCATTGGCCGGCGGCATGAGGCTAATCCGACTTGAGGAACAGACAGCAACGTCGTTGGAACCTGAGTAAATCGTATCACGACGCGGCTTGATTTTCACAACAGGCACGTCGGCAGGCGATCGAGGCAGAACGAGGTCGGATTGCAGAACGTTCTTCGATCACCGGGACACCATGGTCAGCGGGGTTGCCGACCAATGCCGTTTCACCAGTTTTCGGTTTTTTGTGGTGACGATGCTCGAATCCTCGCGCAATTCTCGACAGGTGTTCTGCGGCGGTTTTTTCTGCTTTGCCGGGCTGGCGACTCGTCCCTCTTGGCGAGATCCGTTATCATAGCAGGGACTGTCCGTTTGATTCTGTTTCCGTACGAGCCACCGAGGAGCTTGCCGATGTTGTCGATTCCAGTCAGTCCAGTTCGTGTTTTATTCGCTGTACTCGCGCTGAATTTTGCTGTGGGGTCAACCGCTTTGACCGCACAAGAAACGGCCGTTGTGACCAAGGCGGTCATCGACGGAACGGGTCCCGGCTGGAAATCACTGGGCGAGGCCGATTTTGTGAATGTGAATACCGATCCAGACACCTGGACATGGACCCCCGAAGGGGTCCACTGCAAGGGGACACCCGTCGGGGTCACCCGGTCCCAGAAGAAGTACACCAACTTCGAAATGGTTGCCACTTGGAAACACCTCAAAGAGGGGGGCAACTCGGGCATTTTCGTCTGGGCATCAGAAGAAGCCTTGACCGGCCTGAAGCCAAACTCCCTCCCACCGGGTGGAATCGAAGTCCAAGTTCTGGATCATGGCTATGCCACGCAATATGAAAAGCAGACCGGTAAGAAGCCAGACTGGTTTACCACTAACGGCGATGTCTTTCCGGTCGGAAAATCCAACATGACCCCCTTTCCTCCCGTTGCACCCGATAAAAAACGAAGTTTCCCGACCAAAAACCTCAGCAAGGGGATCGGTCAATGGAACCATTACTACATCCGCGCCATCAACGGAGAAATTCGCCTCTGGGTTAATGGCGAAGAAGTTTCGGGTGGTTATAACTGCGATCCGAAAACGGGCTACCTTTGCCTGGAATCGGAAGGGGCTCCGATTGAGTTCAAAAACTTAAAGATTCGCGAACTCCCTTAAAAAATACGGGATCTTGTCGGGGAGCGGGGGCGTTAGCCGGTATCGGGAAAGCGTGATTTTGTGACCATTGAATTCTGCTGCTTTCATTGTAACAAGCTGCTTTCAACCTCCGAGGAGAAGGCCGGACGTCAGGCAAAGTGTCCGGGGTGTGGTCAACGGATCGAAGTGCCGGCCATCGGGAATTCGCTCCCCGACAATGATCTCCCCGACAATGATCTCCCCGACAATGATCTGCCCGACAATGATCTGCCCGACGACCGTCTCGTTGACGATGATCTCCCTGAGGTCAATCTGAGGGACCAGGCCGACACATTGGATGATTCGGCCGATCCGTCGGCTTTCGTTTCGTCGGCCCCCGCACAGACTTGTCCCGCCTGCGGCGAACGGATGGCAAAGTCTGCGATTCGTTGCCCTGCATGTGGGAAGATCTTTGATGACGAAGGAACGGGTTCACGGCGACGGGTTCGTCGCTGTGAGATCCGGCCTTTCCCCCCCGATGAAGTGATCGCGGACGCCTGGAGATTTTTTACCCAGCAAGCCGGACTGCTGATCCTGGCGTTTGTGGTCTTTAGTTTTCTCGTGATGATGGCGTGGACTTTTTGTGCCAGCTTGCGGGTGCTGGCCGAGGCCCTTTTCAATCAGGGTGGCTGGTTGCCGTCGGCGATCGCCGTTGTCATTTCGCTGGTCTGCTGGCTGGGATTGACGGCCCTGTATTCGTGGCTGGAAGCGGGCTACCTGCGTCTGCAATTGAATGTGGTCCGTGAACAGCCCGCAACGTTGCAGGACCTGTTTTCTGGCGATCCTTTTTTGCTGCGAATGCTGGTGGTTTCTGCCATTTTTGGGCTGATGATCAGCTTTGGCTTGTCCCTGTGCCTGATCCCCGGCCTCTTCATTGCGCTCATCTTCTGGCCTTGTTGTCACGTACTGGTTGACGAAGATCTTTCTGTCTGGCGATCCCTGGTACGGGCCAGAGAGTTAACCGATGGTAACTGGGGATCGCTGATCCTGATCTTTATGGTCGCTGTCGCGTTCGCGATTGCGGGGGTTTGTACCTGTGGAATCGGCCTGATGATTGCCCTACCGTTCAACAACCTGTTGTATGTCGTGACACATGATCGAATGGCCAGCCAGACCCCACGTCATCGCAATGAACAAACTGAAAACTGAAAACTGGCCGCAGCCTTATCATCAGATCGCTCGGTTATCCCTGGCTCCATTGGGGCTGCATCAACTGCCCCCCCTTGACAACCCCCCCTTGCATCACGGCAATGAATTTTTGCCGGTCTTCCAGTCGCGAAATGTCCGCCAGCACATCTCCTTCAACGATCAGGATGTCGGCGAGTTTTCCTGCTTCCAGTGTCCCCAGTTCGTGGTCCCGTCCCAAAATTTCGGCACCGGTTTTCGTCGCACAAGTCAGCGTTTCCAACGGTGTAAAACCGACATATTTGACGAAGAACGAGAGTTCGCGAGCATACTGGCCGTGCGGATTCCAGCCAAATCCATAATCCCCCCCCATACCGAGTCGACCACCCGCCCTGAGAATGCGCAGGGCACTTTCGGCTCCCCCTTCGAGTGTCTCCTGGTGTCCATCAATCACGCGCTGCGACAAGCCAAACTCGGGACCACGCTCGATACTGGCCTGTTCAAAGTACAGTGCCGGAATCACCGGGACATTCCGTTTCAGAATCAGTTCCAGGGCTTCGTCATCGATGAATGTTCCATGTTCGATCGTATCGTACCCGGCACGCAGGGCGTTTTTAATCCCTTGCGTCGCCCGGCAGTGGCCGGTCACCTTTAAGCCGTGATTGTGGGCTGTTGCCACCACCGCATGCATCTCTTCAAAGGTCATGCAGAGCGTATGATGGTCGTTGACATCGGGCGAGGCGGCGTCGCCGGTCGGATAGGTCTTCACCCATTCTACACCATCTTTCACCAGTTTCCGCACAGCCGCTCGGGCATCGTCAGGACCATTGACGAGCAGCACCAGGCCCTCCATGCCAATCTTGCGGAAGTCGGGATTCCAATCCATCAGGCCACCCACACTGCAAATCTCACGACCACTCGCCGCCAGACGGGGGCCCGGCACCAAATCATTTTCCAGCGCCTGCTTCAGCCAGACATCAATATTGAATAAGCTTCCACCGCTGCGAGCAGAAGTATAACCACATTCCAGGGCCAGCTTGGCATTGCTGGCGGCCAGCAAGGTGACATACTCGACGGGATATTTGATATCCAGATCTTCGAGAGCCTCGATATTAAAATAGGTCGGATGGAAATGGGCCTCGATTAATCCTGGCAGGATGGTTCCTCCCCGCGCATCAATCGTCGCTGCCGCGCGATCGACCAGCGGTCCCCGCTCTGCAGAACCGACATACTCAATCTTGCCATCGCGCACGATGACGGTCGCATGCGGAATCGGGGCGGCCCCTGTCCCGATAATCACCGTTCCATTTGTGATCACTGTGCATCCGGTTGCGCTCTTCATGTTGTCTGTTCCTCTATTGACTATCTCGATCCACGCCAACGATCGGTGTGCGATGTTCCCTGCCCCGAGGCAACCCCCGGCCAGCTTGTCGGCTGCATAGCAGGACGGGAATCCCGCTCTTCCTTGTTGGCAAAAAATGAAAGCTGGTCCGCGGAAGTCCATTCTTCACTGACCAATATTTCCTCTTGAAATCCCAGTGCACGCTTGATCAGCCGAATCAAGACCAGCAGCGGAGCAAACAGGCCTCCCATCAGCAAGAAGACGATCGGCAACAGCGGGCCACGACTGAAGAAGGTTTCAAAGCGGGAAAAGTAAGGGTTCCAAAACAGCAGCACCATCAGTGCCGCGATACTTAAGTAGGGACCGAAGGGGATTTCGCGGGTCGAGCGGAATGTCAGCGTGACGACTGCGGCGAGCAACGCACAGAGCGGGGCAACCAGAAAAAAGACCATCAGCGATGCCTGCCAGCCCAGAAAGCTGCCGATCATCGCCATTAAGATCACATCCCCAAAGCCCATCGCTTCCCGTTGAAACGCCCAGTGACCCAAAATCCGCACAATCCAAACGGTCCCACCACCAATCAGCAATCCCACGAAACTGGAGATCAGCCCATGCCAATGGGGGTGCGCATTCATCCAGGAAATCTGTTCCGGCAAGTTGATCAGCCAGTGGAGACCGCTCGGCAGCACCGCTTGCAGTCCGTTTAACTCGTGAGCGGCGAAAAACCAGGCTGGCCATAACGTTGGAGCCCCCAGCACAAACGCACCCGCCAAACCCAACACCATTCCGGGTATCGTGACACCGTCTGGAATGATCATCAGATCAAAGTCAATAAACGTCGCGACCAGCAGCGCTTCGGCCAGGATCAGGTAATAAACGTACTCGGCATTCACCAGCCAGACGTGTTGAGCGTGACTGAGACCCGGTTGGGCGAGTGCTCCGAGCGGGGAATACAGGGCACTGGCTTCGACCTTGGCATGAAATCCCTCGGGTACAATCATCACATACAGAACCACCCACAACAAACCATTGAAAAATTCAATCAGCGCATAGCGAATCGGAATTCCATGCCGACAGAAACGGCAACGGCCCGCCAGGATTAACCAGCCCAGGATTGGGATATTGTCGACCGTCAGAATCCGCTTTTTACAAAAGGGACAGGACGAGGGTGGGTAATTCAAACCGGTCAATTGATCCCAAAAACGCTCATGCTGCGGAATCCGGTAGATGCAGACATTCAAAAAACTGCCGACCACCGCCCCGAAGACGAATAGCCAGGTGAGGATAATCGGTAGAGTAATATCACCGGGGATCATGTGCGGTGCTCCTGTCGATATTCGGGAGGGAGTTGCGGGAGAATCCGCTGAACCAACCCCTCGATCGAGGCCCCGTCGGATTGCACTGTGATGGTAGCACATTCCCGATACAGCGGTTCCCGCTGGGTCACCAACGTCCGGATTTCATCGATTCCTCCCGTGTTGGTCAGGTTGGGACGATGGGACGCTGTGGTTCCGTCACGCAGGATACGACGGCCAATCGTTTCGACACTGGCTTGCAGCCAGATGACGGGCCCGGCCTGACGAAAATCGTGTCGGGTCGCCTCGTTCAGAATGGCCCCGCCACCTGCAGCGATGACCAGTCGATCACGTCCCAGCAGTTGCAGCAGAACTTCCCGTTCCA
>JBIKZJ010000559.1:0-3592 GCA_044354755.1 Schlesneria sp.
CTCTGGCGGATGAACGTCGGACGGATGGAAGCGGAAGTGATTCGGGACAGCCTGCTGTTTTGTGCTGGAAAACTGGACCCGCAGCTGGGTGGTCAAGAACTGGAAAACAGCCAGGCCCTGACCACACGCCGCCGGACCCTTTACTACAGTTGTCAGCCGGAAATTGACGGAAAAAGCTCTCTCGGCACCCTCTTCGATGCCCCCGAGCCTGCCGACTGTTACCGCCGCAGTCGCAGCATCATTCCTCAACAAGCACTCGCCCTGACCAACAGTACCCTCGTCCATGAACTGAGTGGTTTCCTCGCCACCACCCTCTGGGAATCACTCCCCCCGGACCAGCAAGCCGATCCTGCAGCATTCATTATCGCGGCTCACGAACGAATCTTAAGTCGTCAGCCGACAGACTCGGAACTGCACGTCTGCCTGGTCTTTTTACTGGGGCAGGGCGAAGGGCAAGGGCAAGGGCAAGGGCCAGGGCCAGGGCCGGGCGAGGAACCGACCGATCTCGCTCGCCAGCGCGAAGGGTTGGTCCGTGCGTTGTTCAATCACAATGACTTTGTGGCAATTCGCTAAGGCGATCCGCTGAAAGGGAGAGACGGTCATGTCCACATCGAACAAAACGGGACCCATCAATACGGGCCCCATGAACACGGGACCAACGAACACGGGCCCAACGAACACGGGATCAACGAACGGCGGCAGCGATCCCGCCTGTGAATGCCCGTCGCGACGCGCGTTTCTGGCGGATCTCGGCCTGGGATTCACCGGTATGGCATTGGGAGCGATGCTCGCAGCGGACGGAATCACCGCAGCCGCCGAAACCAACACCACCGAACCCAAACTTGACGAGTCCGCCCATCAATCCGCCACGGTTGAGCCGACCGGGAAAGCGCATTTTGGTCCCCGCACCAAATCCGTGATCTGGATTTTTCTTTCCGGGGGATACAGTCATGTCGAAACATTCGATCCCAAACCCGCGCTGAATCAATACGCCGGGATGACGTTCGACAAAACCCCCTTCGAAAACCCGGTGAACTCCCCACTACAAAAGAAACGCTTCCGCTCGGTCCTGGCGGAAGAGATCAACATTCGTGACGTTTATCCCACGATCTATCCGATGCAGGTCGGCTGGAAAAAGTACGGGGAAAGTGGGATCGAAGTGACCGACTGGTGGCCACACTTGTCAAAGTCGGTCGATGACCTCTGTTTTGTGCGGAACATGTGGACCACCGACAATGATCACGCCGCAGAAAACCAGATTCACACCGGACGCCATCGCCTCGACGAACCTCAGCCAAGTGTCGGTTCCTGGGTCAATTATGGATTGGGAACCCTCAACGAAAATCTCCCCAAGTTTGTGGTCCTCGGCGGCCCGACCCGATCCGACACCAGGGCGTCGATCGACTCGTACTATCTCGGTCCCCAACATGCCGGAGTCCCACTGGTCCTCGACCCCAAAGAACCGCTCCCCTTCGGCAATCGCTCGGCACGTCAATCGGCTATCGAGCAGCAGCGTGAGTACCAATTGATCGGGCGCTTAAACGAACTTTCGGCGGTCGAGTACCCGGACGATCAAGAACTACGAGCCCGGATTCGAGCGTACGAACTGGCGTTTCGGATGCAGACAGCGGTCCCGGAAGCGATCGAATTCACCAGCGAAACCGCCGCGACCACGAAAATGTATGGCCTGGACAACGAAGCGACCAAAGCGGCCGGAGAAAAACTCTTGGCCGCCAGGCGATTGGTCGAGCGTGGCGTCCGGTTTGTGCAGGTGTTTCCCTCAGCCTATGGCGTGTGGGACTCACACCAAAAGCTGAAAGAAAATCATACGCGGCTGTGTGCCACCGTCGATTTGCCGGTCGCCGGACTGATTCAGGACCTGAAGCAACGGGGATTGCTCGATGAAGTGACCGTGGTCTTCTGCACCGAATTCGGACGCACCCCCGGCCTCGAACTACGTGGCGGCGGGAAAGATGGCCGTGACCATCACCCCAATGGTTTCACAATCTGGCTGGCCGGAGCCGGGGTCAAGCGTGGCTTCGTGCATGGTGCAACCGATGAACTTGGCTATCATGCTCTGGGGGAAGGACATTACGTCACCGACCTGCATGCCACCGTCCTGCACCTGCTGGGGCTGGACAATCGTCGCCTGGAAATCCCCGGCCGCAAGCGACTCGAGATCGATCATGGCCGGGTGATCACGGAAATTCTCAGCTGATTTTTCAGTGAAAAACGGGCGTGAAAAACGGGGACTGGCTCCGACCGATATCAAAAATCCACTTGAATGAGATACAATCCGAGGTGCCTGTCCCCGTTTTTCACAGTACTGCTAAGGCGATTTTTCAGGAGTGTTTTTGTGCGAATGGAACGATTTTTTCTTGTCTGTTTTCGTATTGCTTCGGGCTCAGGCCTGCGGTCAGGTTTGCGTTCGTGTTTTCGTTTGGGTTTCGGCTTGGCCTCAGCCTTGGTCTTGATGCTACAACTCGTAGCAACCGCTCAAGGGGAAGAGACTTCGTATCGGCAACAAGAAAATCTGGTCTATTCCGAATCCCACGGAATCGGCTTGCTGATGGATGTTTTTGTTCCACGCGGCGACAAAAACGGCTGTGCGATCGTGGACGTGATGAGTGGTGCCTGGCATTCGGACCGAGGCAAAATCCGCGACCATGCCCGAGTGAAAACCTTCGAGATTCTCTGCCAGAAGGGTTACACAGTGTTCGCGATCCGTCCCGGCTCGATCACCAAATTCAATGTCCCCGAGATGCAAGCCAATTTGAATCAGGGGATCGTATGGGTTAAACAGCACGCAACCGACTACGCAATTGACCCCCAGCGACTCGGCCTGATGGGTGCATCAGCAGGAGGTCACCTCGCCTCATTAGCAGCCGTAACCGCCACCGACGGCACCAAAACCGACGCCAAGGGTGAACGACTCGCAGACACCCGCGTGAAAGCAGTCGGAGTCTTCTTCCCACCGACCGATTTTTTAATGTACGGCGATCGCCCCATCGACGTATCGGCGACCGATCGCATGGGCCCACTCATCCGCCGCCTCGCGTTCCCCACCGGAGACGCTCCTGTTTCCGCCGAGGAAGTCAACAAGCTGGTAACCGCAATCTCCCCAGCCAGACTCGTCACCGACCAGTCACCACCATTCCTGCTGATTCACGGCGACGCCGATCTGGTCGTTCCGCTACAACAGTCAGAAGTGATGTTGGCAGCACTCAAGCAAGCCGGAGTTTCCGCAAAACTGATCGTAAAACCAGGAGGCGGCCACCCCTGGCCCACCATGCACGAAGAAGTCCAGGTCCTGGCCGATTGGTTCGATCAACAGTTGCTGAAATAACGGGCATTCAACCCCGTCCTGATGCTGTGGTCGAGGTCGAGTTGGTTTCCGCCGAACCTTCCGTTCGAGAGTGCCCCAAGTTCTTGGAACCGTTTTCAAACATCGCAGCCATGCCACGAATTTCGGAAGGAACTACCATGAAAACCAATAATCCGCCCTACCACCGATGAAATCAATTTACCCCGCCAACCGTTCACAGAACTCCTTCCGCTCGACCCCACTCCCTGCGGAATTCAGTGCCGAAAC
>JBIKZJ010000560.1:0-3589 GCA_044354755.1 Schlesneria sp.
AGTCGGGTCAACCAGTCTTCGTAATCCTTGCTCTCTTGAAACGACAGCGAATCTGCCAGCGAACTTTCGTCCTGGATCCCCTCACGCTGATTGAGTGGTACCAGGTGCCACAAAAACGGAAACTCATCCAAACTGACTTGGGTTTGTCGCCGCAACAGGTCGAGGTTCAGGCGGTCTGGTTCGGACAGGCTGGTCGCGTCGATTTGGGCCAGTCGCTGCAGCAGTCCCTGGTCGTGCTGGTGTCGTTGTTCGATCGCTTTGGGGCTCACATCAGGCCAGCGATCGTTGTAGCGTTTGTCTCCGAGCGACGAGGCCATTGTTGGCGATTCTTGCAGATTGTATTGCCATTCTGCTTCGAATAAGGCGTGTAATTGTTCCGTGGGTGACTCGCCCCGGCTGAGGGTGGGCAGCAGGGTCAATAACGCCAGGGCGACGGGGATGAATCTCATGGAAAATCTCGATCGTGTCTGAAATCCAGGGAGGGGTGTGCCGCTGTCGATATCGATGCAGCCGCTCGTCAGATTCGGTATCATGATGATTCGGGCCACGAGGAATCAACCGAGAGCACCAACCCTGAGCACCAGCACCGCAAACCGGAACTGATTATGACGCACGCCGCGAGTACGCTTCATCCAAAACGCTGGCAATCGGTCGTGGATCTGGCAAAGAGTTGGTGCGAGACACGACAGCTTCCTTGTATTGCCCTCATGACGGGAACGGCGGAAACAATTACAGGTCGCCTGGAGGTGCCGGAACTGCAGGGGGAACCGCAGGGTGACCAGTCTGTTCGTTTGCACGAGGACGCGATTTTTCTGGTGGCGTCGATCACCAAGCCGGTTGTGGCCACCGCCCTGATGATGCTCGTGGAACGCGGGTTGTTGACGCTCGGCGATCGCGTGGTCGATTTGATTCCCGAGTTTGGGCGTGAGGGGAAATACGGAGTCGAAGTCCGGCATTTGCTCACACATACGTCGGGGCTTCCCGACATGCTGCCCGACAATCGGGAGTTGCGACAGTCGCATGCCAGTCTCGAACAATTTGTCGAGCGGGTTTGTCAGGAGCCTTTGGCATTTCCACCGGGGCGGGGCGTGCAATACCAAAGCATGGGATACGCGATCTTGGGCGAGATGATTGCTCGACTCACCGGGAAAACATGTGCCGAGTTTTTGCGACAGGAGCTGTTTCAGCCGTTAGGGATGTCGGATACGGCGCTGGGGGCCCCGGATACGTGGTTTCAGGGCCCCGCCCCGCAGGTGGACCGTATTCCGCCGGCGATCGTCCCGGCAGATCACGCCAGCGGGACAGACTGGAACTGGAACAGTCGCTATTGGCGACAATTGGGAGCTCCCTGGGGTGGCATGCTCACCTCGGCCGCCGATTTGGCGAAGTTTGCCCAGTTCCTGTTACGCGGGGGAACGACCTCGGCAGGGGTTTCGGCCGATCCGTCGACCACGATTGCTGATGCCGCGCATTTCCGGGTTTTTTCCAATCCTAAAGCGGGAGCGGTGAATCGTTTGTTAGCGACGGCCACCATTGCCGCTTCAACACGCAACCAGTTGACTTCTCTGCGAGATGTCCCGGAAGATGATCGGCGTTGTCGTCCATGGGGTCTGGGCTGGCGACTGAACTGGCCGGCGCATAGTGCAAATTTTGGCGACCTGCTCGGGCCGAATACTTACGGACACTGGGGGGCGACCGGGACGGTGCTCTGGATTGACCCTGATCGAGGCCACTTTGCGTTAATCCTGACCACCCTGCCCCAGGAACCGTCGGGAAAATACCTGTCTCGGCTTTCCAACGGTATTGCTGCTGCCTGGGAATAGCGGGATTTTCATTGGATTGGCCGATGGAACCCATCAGGGAACGAAGTCGTCATGTTTGCTGCAGAGTCAGGTCTTTAGTACCTCGCGCGCTGGGTTTGTGGTTGAACCCATTTCTCCCAGTTAGCTTTTCCAGGTAGGTTACTCGATTGGTTTACCAAATGAGTACAAGGGGGACTCACAAATGGGGCCCTGAGATCGCACGGAATCCCAGCACGCGACGCGCTTCGATTGGGCTGATTTTTCCTTCCCTCACGGCTGTCGTCGCTCGCTGACTGATGCTCAGGAAACCACTTTTCTGGGCAATCTCTTGAATTTCTGCGGCGTCGCTGCGAGCGAGGATGGCTCGACCAACGTCTTTCGAGTCGGGGTGCAACAGTTCCGCCAGTAACAGTCGCCCCTTGTAGCCGGTTCCGGCACAGGCTTCACAACCGAGGGGGACGCGAACTCGCGGAACGGCAAACCCAAACTTGAAGGCTTCGTCTTCGCTCCAGACCGCACAATCGCAGAGCCGACGGAACAGCCGCTGGCAAATGATGGCTCGCAGCCCGGTTCGGATCAGGTAGGGTTCGATTCCCATGTCCCCCAGACGGCTAATCGCCTCGGCTGCGCTGCCAGCGTGAAAGGTCGACATCACCAGATGGCCTGTCAGACAGGCCTGAAAAACCGTTTCCGCCGTTTCGCGATCTCGGATTTCTCCCACAAGAATCACATCGGGGTCCTGCCGCATCAGCGAACGCAGGCCGGTGGCGTAATCAAAACCGGCAGTTCGATTGACGGGGGATTGTGAGACGCCAGGGAGCACGCTTTCGATGGGATCTTCGAGTGTGACCAGGCTTTTTCCGCAGCCGGCATCCCGCTGAAGTTCGCGCAGGCAGGCGTAAGCGGTCGTGGTCTTACCGCTCCCTGCCGGACCGGTGATGAGAATCGCACCTCCGGTTTCGTGCAGCAGCGCCAACAGATTGGGCAACAAATCGTCGGGAAGTCCCAGGTCGGCGGGCCAGCAGAATTGATCAGAGGTTGCGAACAACCGGACCACCCCCTTTTCGCCGTACAGGGTCGGAAAGGTGCTGAGTCGCATTTCGACGTTGCCCGAGGATTCTCGCAACCGTCCTTCTTGTGGGACATCAGTTCGATAGGTGAGGAGTTCAGCAAGGACTTTCAGTCGGGCAATGATGTTCGGAGCCAATGACCTGGGAAAGCGGGTGACCGATTGCAGGACCCCGTCGATGCGCCATAAGACCTGCATCTCGGTGACACCGACCGCAAAGTGAATATCGCTGGCACCGGCATCGCAGGCCGACTTCAGCACATGAGCGACAAGATCGGTCACGTATTTGGGATCCGTGACTTCCCGCTGTGGTGCCGTGCTGGCAAACCGTTCGGCCAGTTTCGAGTTGACCCAATCAGGATTGATATTCGCAGACGGAGTTTGACTGGGTTCAGTCATGAATCGAAATTCCTCCCCCTTAAACGCGTGGGGGCACGTGGGCATCGGGATGATCGTGTCGCGGCAGAAAACGTTTATCGGATGTTACGATACCACGGAATTCCGGAAAATCGATGCTGGCGACAGGGTGTGTCATGGAAACAGGGAGAGGGGACGTGATCCGTGAAAAATCGGCCCCAGAAAAACCGACTCAAAAAAACCGTTTCAACCACAAACCCAGTGTACAAGGTGCAAAGACTTTACGTTGCAGCAGGCATGACGACTTCGTTCCCTGATCCGTCACCTTGACGGCCATGACGATCGGACTGTTCGGTCTCGA
>JBIKZJ010000561.1:0-3586 GCA_044354755.1 Schlesneria sp.
AGATATTATTTTTCCAGAGACTGAACAGGGCATCGTCGAGCAATTGCATGCCGAACTTCCGTCCTGTCTGGATCGAGGAGTTAATTCGGTAGGTTTTGGCTTCACGGATCAGGTTCGCGATGGCGGGGGTCACGACGAGCAGTTCATAGGCTGCCACCACCCCTTTTGGTTTACGGGAAAGGAGTGCTTGCGACAGAATGCCGATGATGGCCACCGAGAGCTGCGTACGAATCTGTTCCTGCTGGTTGGTAGGGAACACGTCGATGATTCGGTCGACGGTCCCTTGGGCACCGGTTGTATGAAGCGTACCAAAGACCACGTGCCCCGTTTCGGCAGCGGTGATGGCGGACGAGATCGTGGCCAAGTCTCGCATTTCCCCGACGAGAATCACGTCGGGGTCCATTCGCAGGGCTCGCCGCAACGCTTCGGGAAAGTCCGGCACGTCGACCCCAATTTCCCGTTGATTGATCGTCGACTTTTTGTGCTGATGGTAGTACTCGATCGGATCTTCGAGCGTAATAATGTGGTGGTCGGTGGTATCGTTCAGGTAGTTGATCATACTGGCAAGACTGGTTGTCTTACCGCTTCCGGTCGGACCGGTCACGAGAAACAGACCGCGGGGACGCATGATCAGGTCACGAATGACCATAGGTAAACCGAGTTGCTCGAACGACAGAAATTCGTTCGGAATTCGTCGCAGCACCATGCCGATATGACCGCGCTGCTTGAAAACCGCGACGCGAAACCGGGCTTTGTCACCGAAGGCGAAACCAAAGTCGGTCCCACCCACTTCTTGCAGTTCCTGCTGATTACGTTCTGGACAGATACTCTTCATCAAGCCGACGGTATCTTCGGGAGTCAGCGTTTTGGTTTCGAGGCGTACCAAGTGGCCCCCCAGCCGGAGTACGGGGGGTTGTCCGGTGGTGATGTGCAAATCGCTGGCACGTTCACGGACCACCGTCTCGAGCATCTTGTCGATCTGAAGAGTTGCAGCCATTAACTTCCTTCAATCGGTAAAGTGTCAAATTCGCGACACTTGTCGGTCGGGTGAAAAACTTGGCGTTGGAATTGAAAGAAGGTTAACCACTGAGACACAGAGGCACGGAGAAGAGGGGATGAATCAGATACTGACTGGTCGCTGGTTAGGTATCAAAATTCGGTCTCAAAAATTTTGGATTGCTTGCACTGGCCGTCATTTCCAGTCACGAATCCCTGAAACTTGAATCCCTGTTTTCAACCGAAAAGTTTTTTCTTTCCCGCTCTTTCCCTGTGGTTTTCTCTCTTTTTTTCTCAGTGCCTTAGTGCCTCTGTGGTTAACCTTCTTCAGGATTTTGCCGCAAGACCAGCCCCAGGCCGATCATGGTTTTGATTTTATCGATTGCGCCGTGTTGGCGATTTGTTTTTTGAAGCGATTGCGTCGAGGTGTTACGCCCATTGTTCCTTCCGAGGAGGTTTGCCTCAATAAATTGTTGCGAAGCGGGGTTTAATGTCCCCCCTTGTCCAGACGGTAAACCTCGACGACCGGGGTTTTGCCGATCAGAGCTCGTTGCAGGGCGTCTTCGACCAGGGTCTTCATGCCGAACAGGCGGGCTTGGCGGCGGAGGTTCTGGGCCGGTTCGCTGCGGAAGGTCATTTCACGCAAGGTCGAATTCATGATCATCAGTTCGAAGACCGCGTTTCGGCCTCGATACCCCGTTTGTTGACAGTAATTACACCCTTTGCCTTTCATGAACGTCGCTTCGGCCACCATTTCGGGGGTCACTTCGAAGTGGTCGAGTTCCCCCTGATCCGGCATGTACGACTCTTTGCATTTCGAGCAAACCACCCGGATCAATCGCTGGGCCATGATCGCCATCACGCTGGATGCCACCAGAAATGGCTCAACCCCCATGTCAATCAGACGTGTAATAGAACTGGGCGCATCGTTCGTATGTAGCGTACTGAAAACCAAGTGTCCAGTGAGCGAAGCTTGAATTGCCATCTCGGCCGTCTCGGTATCCCGAATTTCACCGACCAAAATCACATTCGGGGCTTGCCGCAGCATGGCACGAATAATTCGGGAAAAGTCGAGACCAATGTCGTGCTTGACTTCGACCTGGTTGATCCCCGGCAGGTAGTATTCGACCGGGTCTTCGGCGGTGATGATCTTGCGGTCGGGTCGGTTGAGTTCCCCGAGGGCACTGTAGAGGGTGGTCGTTTTTCCGCTTCCGGTCGGTCCGGTCACCAGGAAGATGCCGTTGGGACGGCGGATGATATTTTGGAAGCGACGATAGTTGTCTTCGCTGAAACCGAGGCTCCGGATCCCGACTTTGATGTTATCGCGGTCGAGAATTCGCATCACGATCGCCTGCCCATGGTTGGTGGGGAGGATGCTGACGCGCAAATCGAAGTCTTTCCCACCGGCTCGCGTCTTGATTCGTCCGTCCTGGGGGCGGCGTTTTTCCGCAATGTCCATACGGGCCATGATCTTAAATCGTGATGTCAGTGCGGCGAGCAGTCGCCGTGGGGGGCTGTCCCGTTCCACCAGCACACCGTCGATCCGATAACGGACGCGAATTCGGTCTTCGAAAGGTTCAATATGAATGTCACTGGCCCGCATGGTGACCGCTTCGGAGACGATCAGATTGCACAACCGGACCACCGGTGCGTTTTCTTCCGCTTTTTCGGCTTTGGACTGAGGTGCTTCTGTTTCCGTAAAGTCAATCGCTGTTTCGGTAAACTCCATCAGCATCGAATCGACCGACTCGGTCTCGGACCCGCCGTAATAGCGGTTGATGGCGTTTTGAATCGATTCTTTGGGGGCTCCGACCGGTTCGATGTCCCGATTGACCATGAACCGCAGCTTATCGATAACATCAAGATCGTTCGCATTCATCATGGCGACACGCAGACGTTCATCATCCAGTCCCAGCGGAATCACGATGTTCTCACGCGCCACCGATTCGGGAATCAAAGCGATGACACTCGCGGGAATCTCCATCGCATCAATATTGACGTATTCGTGTCCATATTGTGCGGCTTGCAACTGCCCCATATCCCCGCTGCTGACGTATCCCAGTCTGACGAGGGCGTCGGCAACGGAGACACCGATGCTACTGGCCATCTCTTCGGCTTCGGCGAGTTGATCTTCGCTGATGGCGCCATCATCGATGAGCTTTCGCAGGTATTCTTCGGACATCGGTAGGGTCTCGCAGTTGGCAATGGTCGGTGGAGGACCGGACGAGGTTTTCAGCGAATCGGCGATATGACGTTCTGTCGATGCATTGTTGCGGTCGGCGACCAGCTTCGTCAATCGTCTCTTGGGCTCGTGATCGGGGATCCTCATCAGGAAATCGACCACTGTTTGCGTCGACACGGTTTCTGGTGGATCTGTAATGAATCGGGCTATCCGTCAAAAAGCCTCCTCGGTTATAATCCACAACTGGCGAAATCTGCCGAAGGATCGGTGGATTCGTTCCAGAGAGGATCGACGCAGATGTGCCGCGCGATGGAACGCTTGAAAAGTTTGATGCTGTTGCTGCTACTGGCAGGGTGTTGTGGAACACAGGAAACGCGTTTTTTGCGTTGTGTGCCTCGCAATCCGGCG
>JBIKZJ010000177.1:0-11838 GCA_044354755.1 Schlesneria sp.
TTTTGACGATGAAACCAGGTTCGCAGGCGATTCTCAGGAGAAGGAGCGGCACGCCAAAAATAAGCGAAAGTTGATTAGAAAAGTGCTTCAGGATGGAATGACAGCGAGATTATGTGCATAATCATTTTTCGTTTGTCCGAAGGGATCTCAGACTTTCACCGTCTCATCGGTACTTGGCATTGCAGGGTTGCTGCCAGGTCGCTGAGTTTTGCTACCTTCTTAATCTTGGGACTTTCTGCAGACCGGTGCAGGTGACTCGAACGGGGAAAAAGCGCCCGCAATGCGAGAATTCGAACCTGCGGGTTGGTGGTGGTTGCTCGTAGAATGACTTGAGTGAGACGTTGTTCTTCACACCGCGACGTTTGTAGTCGATATATATCGTACGGATGTCGATCTGATGACGGAACATTGAATCATCAGACATACGAGACCGTGCTAAAAATGATTCTGGATCGACCGGCGTCGGAATCGGACCGCAAAATCGAGTAACTGGGTTTCAGGTATTGAATTTATGATCATCCGTAAGGTGCTCGCTCTGCGAGGTCCCAACATCTGGTCCCGTCATACGGTCCTGGAGGCTTGGGTTGACTTGGGGGCCTTGAAAGAAATCTCGTCGGCCGACATTCCCGGTTTCAATGACCGACTGATGTCGTGGCTACCGACGATGATCGAGCATCGCTGTAGCGTGGGTGAACGGGGGGGATTTTTCCAGCGACTGCGTTGGGGAACCTACCTGGCGCACATTTTGGAACATACCACTCTTGAGTTGCAATCGTTGTGCGGGACTCCGGTTGGTTATGGCCGTGCGCGCGAAACCTCGGAAGAGGGATTGTTTAAGGTCGCCATCCGCTATCAAGACGAGACTTTGGCACGGAATTGCCTGGAGACCGCTCGAGAACTGCTGATGTCGGCGGTGTTTGATTTGCCGTTTGATATCGAGTCTCATTTGAAGCGTCTGCGCGAACTGGCGGATCGGGTCTGCCTGGGACCCAGTACCACGGCGATCGTCGAAGCGGCTCGGGCTCGCAACATTCCCTTTCGCCGATTAAATACCGGCAGTCTGGTACAGTTTGGGCAAGGAAAAAAGCAGCGACGCATTTGGACTGCCGAAACGGATTTCACGAGTGCGATTGCGGAATCGATCGCGCAAGACAAGCAATTGACGAAAATGATGTTGTCGGCAGCGGGCATACCGGTTCCGGATGGTCGTGAAGTCGACGATGATACGGATGCTTGGGAAGCCGCAAAGTCGATAGAAGGCCCCGTTGTTGTCAAGCCGGTCGATGGGAATCATGGTCGTGGGGTGTTCATGGACCTGACCGAAGAGGCGCAGGTCCGTCGGGCGTTTCATGAAGCGTTAAAAGAGGGTTCTGGGGTCATTGTCGAGCGTTTTGCCAGTGGGTCGGAGCATCGACTCTTGGTGGTTGGCAAGAGGCTGATTGCCGCCGCTGCGGGTGATGCGGCGGCTGTTTGCGGTGATGGAACGCATTCCATCCGGGAATTGGTTGAACTGCAGCTGAATTCTGACCCTCGTCGGGGAGAAGATGAAACCAAGCCGCTCGACTCTGTGCGCATGACCGCACTGACGATCGTGGCCTTGGCCAACCAGGGCTATGAGCCCGAATCGATACCAAAACCGGGCGTCACCGTGATCGTGCGTCGTAACGACAATTTGTCTCGCGATGTAACAGACTTCGTCCATCCTTCCATCGCCGAACATGCTGTGCTGGCGGCACAGGTGATCGGTTTGGATATTGCGGGGATCGATCTGGTCACACAGGACATTTCCCGCCCTCTTGAAGAGCAAGGGGGAGTCATTGTGGAAGTCAACGCCGGTCCCGGTTTGTTGATGCACCTGAAGCCCGAGACGGGGAGGCCACGTCCCGTGGGCGAGGCGATTATCCACCATCTGTTTCCGGATTCCGCCGATAATGGACGCATTCCCGTGGTTTCAGTGACGGGAACGAACGGCAAGACAACCGTCGCCAGGCTGGTGACATCCCTGCTGAAAGCTTCCGGGCGGATGGTCGGCATGGCCTGTACAGACGGGATCTTCATTGATGGCCGAGCGATTGATCTGGGAGATTGTGCAGGACCGCGTAGCGCCCGGAACGTACTGCTGAATCCCACCCTCGATGCGGCCGTTTTTGAAGCGGCCCGCGGGGGAATCCTGCGGGAGGGTTTGGGATTCGATAAATGTGATGTGGCGATCGTGACCAACATTGGCCAGGCTGACCACCTTGGCCAGCATTACATTGACTCGGCCCGTGACATGTTCAAAGTGAAGCGGACTCCTGTCGATGTGGTAATGCCAACGGGAACAGCCGTGTTGAATGCGACCGACCCACTCGTCGTGGAAATGCAGGAATTGTCGGCGGGGAGCGTCACGTTTTTTGCCATCGATCCACTGCACCCGGTGATTCAAGAGCATCGGATAAGCGGCAAGCGGGTCGTGTTTGTCAAAAACTCGCACGTAATCCTCGCCGAAAATGATCAGGAAATTTCGCTGGTCGCTCTTCAAGATCTTCCGTGTACACATGGTGGTCGGGTGGGTTTCCAGATTGAAAATGTGTTGGCCGCTGCGGCAGCAGGATGGGCTTTAGGCCTATCACAAAGTGACATCCGCACCGGTTTGCAGTCGTTTCAGGGGAATCTTCAGGACGATCCCGTGCGGTTTACGGTGCTGGAGTCTGCCGAAAAAACGATTGTGGTGATGGATGGAAGAAACTCGTCGGCACTTCAAGCGGCGATCGCGGGAATCGCCGAGTTTCCGCATACCCGAAGATCTGTGATCTATTCGGCAGAAGAGGATCGGCGCGACGAAGAGATCATTGAGCAGGGCCGACTGTTGGGCGCTGGATTTGATCATGTGATTCTCTGTGAAATTGAACAAGGGATTGACCGAATACCGGGTGAGGTGACTCGACTTTTGCGGTCAGGGGTTGAGGCGGGGGAACGGGTTGAAAAGATTACGGAGGTTCTTGACTGGACTCAAGCGGTCGATCAGGGGTGGCGCGAGTTGCAGACAGGTGAGCTCTTATTGATACAGTCAACGAAGGTCTCAAAAACCGTGAAAAAGTTGCAGTCGATGCTGGGATTGGAACCGGCAGAGACTTCATCCTAAGGGAAAAACACGGGAATTGTGTGAAAACAACAGCATCGTGAGGCTTGGATTGCCAACCGACGAATTCCTCGAATCATGAAAATTGTCATAGCGAATTCAAAACGGCATGGGGATTGCAAAACTTGTCAAGCTGTGGATCGATAGAGACTGAGATCGTTTTGATTTTCTGGCTGATGGAAAAGAGAAATCAAGCCACCTGACGAGAGTACATCCCACTGGATTTAAGGATGCATCTCTCAGGCGAGGCGGGGTTCAAGGGCCAGAGACCAATATCTCGGATCGAGCAACGGTGGCCGCGTGGCTCACTGAAATAAAAAACAGAGTTGAAATGCACTTAAGGGCTTACGAATCATGAATCTCGGAACAACACGAGCTTTACGAGGTCCGAATATTTGGTCACAGCTTACCGTCTTGGAAGTTGAGATCGATTTTTCCACCCATCTGCTCCGTTCAATAGAAGAGATTGATACGATTTGCGATCGGGCGGCGAGCATGCTATGTGCACCGTTGAAAGATTCGGCACAATTGCATTCTCTGGAAGAGGGTCGGGAGGGGTCTGCGGAAACAGGTCAACGAACCTCTGCCATGCGTCTGTCTGAACTCTTTGCAAGAACGATACTTCGGATGCAGCAGGATGCTGGCTGTGCGGTGAAGTTCGCACGAGTCGCCGAAACCAAATCTGCGGGAACCTGTAAAGTTGCGGTTCAATACTGCGAAGAACCAGTGGGAAGGATGGCACTTTTGACCGCAGCGGAATTGGTTCGTGCCGCGATCCAGGGAGAATCCTTTGATGTCACGTCTCGAATCAATCAGATTCGCAGCCTTGATCAACAGATTCGTTTGGGTCCCAGCACGGGCTCAATTGTTCGCGCGGCTCTCGGACGTGGGATCCCAGCGCGTCGTCTGAATGATCGCAGTTTGGTGCAACTTGGATACGGATGTAAGCAGCATCGGATCCTGGCGGCGGAAACGGATCGAACCTCAGCGGTTGCCGAATCGATTGTGCAGGATAAACAATTAACAAAACAGCTGCTGGACGCGGTGGGAGTGCCCGTTCCCAAGGGGCGCCCAGTGACGAGTGCTGAAGATGCCTGGGCGGCAGCACAGGAGATCGGTGTTCCGGTGGTAATCAAGCCGCAAGACGGCAACCAGGGACGTGGAGTCGCCTGCAATCTGAATACACGGGAACAGGTGGTTGCGGCGTACAGTGCAGCGAGTGAAGAGGGAGATGAAATCCTTTGTGAGAAGTTTGCTCACGGAGCCGATTATCGACTCTTAGTAATCGGTTACAAATTGGTTGCGGCGTCTCGGCGCGAGCCGCCACAGGTGACCGGAGATGGTCGTCACACGATTTCTCAGCTGGTAACCGAAGCCAACAAGGATCCTCGTCGCGGCGAGGACCATGCCACATCTCTCAGCAAGCTTCGCATGGACGACATTGCCAAAGGGGTCTTGGCCGAGCAAGGTCTGACGGTCGACTCCATTCCTGCAGCCGGTCAACTGGTCTTGATGCGTCGCAACGCCAACCTCAGCACGGGTGGATCGGCCACGGATGTCACGGATCTGGTTCATCCGGAATTGGCCGCCCGAGTGATTGATGGCGTCCGGATGGTCGGGTTAGATATTGCCGGTGTCGATGTGGTTTGCCAGGACATCAGCCGTCCACTCGAACAACAGGGTGGAATAATCGTCGAAATCAACGCCGCACCGGGATTGCGGATGCATCTTGAACCGTCGTTCGGTAAAGGTCGTCCCGTGGGTGAGGCGATTGTGGGGACGATGTTCGATGAAGGGGATGATGGTCGGATTCCGATTGTTGCTTTAACGGGCACGAATGGAAAAACCACCACGACTCGTTTGATCTCGCATATTCTGCGCTGCATGGGGAAGCGCGTGGGGATGACCTGTACCGATGGGGTCTATTTGAATGATCGCCGGCTGGATACGGGTGATTGCAGTGGCCCGAAAAGTGCCCGAATGGTTTTGGCAAACCCGGCTGTCGAGGCGGCCGTTTTGGAAACGGCACGTGGCGGCATTCTGCGTGAGGGGCTCGGTTTTGATTTCTGCAATACGGCCGTTGTGACCAATATTGCCGAGGGTGACCATCTCGGCTTGAATGGAATTGACACTCCTGAACAACTTTCCCGTGTCAAGCGAGTGATTGTTGAGTCGGTGGCGGCCAGCGGTTACGCCGTTTTGAATGCCGACGACACTCTGACTGCAGCGATGGCCGAATACTGTCCAGGGAAGGTGCTGTTTTTTGCCAAGTCACCAACGAACCCCTTGATTGTTTCACACCGAGCCAAAGGGGGAAAAGTCCTGTACGTGCGTAACAATTGTCTGATGGCGGCAGAGGGTTCCTGGGAGGCGCGGGTCGCATTGTTGGATAGTGTGCCGTTGACCTTTGGAGGTCAGATTGGTTTTCAGGTTGAAAATGCCATGGCTGCTGCCGCAGCCGCCTGGACCCTCGGGGTTCCCTTTGAAATGATTCGCCACGCACTGGAATCGTTTGTGAACGATACCCAGAAGGTTCCTGCACGGTTTAATGTGATTCAATTTAGCGGCTCAACGATCGTGATTGACTACGGCCACAATGCTGCAGCACTCAAGGCGTTGTGCGACGCATTTGATACAATGTCCCACGAACGACGATTGATTGTGTATACGGCTGCAGGAGATCGTCGCGATGAGGATATCCTGCGGCAGGCGGAACTGATTGCCAACGCATTCGATGTGATGTTTCTCTACGAAGATGCATGCACTCGGGGTCGTGAGGATGGAGAAATTTGCCGGTTGATGCGTGAGGGCTTCAAACGGGGAACCCGCCTGCAATCCGAGAATATTATTGAAACTCGTGGTGAAATGAAGGCAATCGAGATGACACTGAGGAAAATGCAACCCGGTGATCTGGTGCTCATTCAGGCAGACCAGGTTGAAGAAGCGATTCTGTTCGTGCAACAGTTGTTACCAAAACTGGCGACCGAGCAGATGGCAGTCAACCGTTAGTCTGGGAAAATGGGGGGCGTATTTGAGCCGCCATTTTGGACCTCCGTGTGAACTGAGGTCTGTTTTTTACCGAAGCGAGGATTGCTTTTCGGTGCGAGTCGAGGCGCCAATCGCTGGAGCCTGGGGGGAGTTCGCCGTGCTCTTGGCTGATTGATCTGCTCAATCTTGATTGAAGCAAGCATGTGATTTTGATAACCTTTTCAAAGGAGATTCATTTCAAGGCCACCGCAGTGTCAGCGAGTTTCCCACCTCTTCTGTTGAGAGATTTCCAACCGTGCCATTTCTTAAGCTGATTAAAAACGGTTGCAAAACTCAGATTATTCCTCTCTCAACGGAAACCATGATCCTTGGTCGTCATCCGTCATGCCGGATCGTACTCGACGATGCCTCGGTCAGCCGTGAACATGCTCAAATTCTTTACGAGCAAGGGCTCTATGTACTGAAGGATTTGCATAGCCGTAACGGGACGCAGTTAAATGGACAGCCGATTCGGGGGAGAACGGCTCTTCATGACGGCGATGAAATCAAAATCTGTGATTTTACGTTTATTTTTCTGCTGACCCACAATCCGCTCCCCGCATTCGATTCATCGGGTTTAAACCCTCAGGAAACGTTACTAACCCGCGAGCCTGCTGAAGAACACCATTCTGAAGACCTCGAGGTCTACGCGCCCGAAATCGAGATCGTGGAAAACGCCAAAGAGAATTCCGCGATCATCACCATGCCGGCGGGGTCTTCCGAACAGGGTTTACGGCTGAACATTAAGCCGGAAGCCAAGCTGCGAGCCATCCTGGAAATCAGTATGGCACTGGGAAGAGTGGTCGTCCTGTCTCAGGTTCTGGATGTCATCCTCAAATCCCTGTTCAAGATTTTCCCTCAGGCCGATTCGGGCTTTGTTTTACTTCGAGACCAAGAGTCTGACAAACTTCACTTGCGGGGATCGCAATCCCGGCGTTCAATCAATGATGACGTTCCGATCAGCATGACGGTTGTTCGGCAGGCCATGGAGACGGGGCAGGCCATTTTAAGCATCGATGTCGGTGAGGATCGCCGCTTTCAAAGCAGTGAAAGTCTCGTTGATATGCAGCTCCGGTCCTTGATGTGTACACCACTGATGGAAGTGGGTGGGGTCGCCCTGGGTGTCATGCAGGTGAGCACGTTTGACGTGTCGCAGTCCTTCCATGCCGATGATCTGGATATTTTTGTCAGTGTCGGAGCCCAAGCCGCATTGGCTGTTGAAAATAGTTCGCTGCACGAGCGATTACTGGATCAGCGAGAATTTGATCGAGATCTGGAAATTGCGGCGCAGGTCCAATTGGGATTTCTGCCGAGTTCCCCTCCCACTCTTGATGGTTATGAATTTGCGGATTACTACGAAGCGGCGCATAGTATTGGAGGGGATTATTATGATTTCATTCGCTTGTCAGACGGTCGGATTGCGATCGTGATTGGTGATGTGGCGGGGAAGGGAATTCCTGCAGCGCTGTTGATGGCTCGGCTCCATGCCTCGGTTCGATATCATCTCTCGAATGCGCAGCGGGCCGAACTGGCTTTGGGCAGTCTGAATACCGAAATGGCAGACTCGGCCATGGGGTATCGGTTTATCACCTTGTCGATTGCGATCCTTGATCCGGTAGCTCATGAAATTCAACTTGCCAGCGCAGGGCATCCACCGCCAATCCTCCGTCGCCACGGTCGGCAGGCCAAAATGGTAAGTCATAGCGAGTCGGGTATGCCGCTGGGTATTATGCGCGACCTGAAGTACAAATCACTGACAATTCCCCTTGGGCAAGATGATTCCATTGTTTTCTATACAGATGGAATTACCGAAGCCATGAATCACGCGAATGTTCTGTTTGCAAAAGAGCGAGCCTGCAAATCGATCTCGAAGGGGCCGAAATCGGTGAAAGAATTGATTCCCGCCTTGATCGGTGATGTTGATAAATTTTGTGAAGGAAAGCCTCAAAGTGATGATATTTGTGTCATCGCAATCAGAAGGCTTTGATTGCGGCACTCGAAATGAGGTTCGCATCCCAAACAGATCGTGCCGACCACGTTCATCTCGTCGGCTACCCAGTCTGAACTCGTCGTGCACAAACGATCCGGGCCTTTCCATTCAGGCGAGCAATCACGACCACTCCCTGCAGGGAACCTGTGAGCGGCAACCGGCGGCGCAACGCGTCGGCTTGAGTCGGGATGTGTCGGCACTTGATTTCCAGAGGACCAATTCCGGAGGTCCTGAGCCAGCCCTTTAAATCACGCTCGTTGTTGGGAAGATTCGCCAGGACTTCAAATGTTTGCACGAAGGGTGAGACAATTCGTTTTTCGGATGTCAGGTATTCTTCAGCGGCATCGAGACGTTCGAGTCCCAGGTTGTCCGCGACAAGATCAACCAGACCTGCACGGACCACCGCAGGATCGGGATCATAGAGATACGACCCCAGAGGGACGACAGGAACAGCCACTTCCAGCGGATGTCCGGCCACGGTTGCCCCCGAGGGCAATACCGTAGCACGAAACTCACTTTTGCTGGCCAGATCCCCGAACCAGACCGTCGCCTCTTTGCACTCGCCGTGGAGACTGATGAGTTCGATTTCTGCGCCAGGAAATTTGCCACCAAAATTGCTGGCGGGACTCAATTTGATTGCCCCACCACGGCAACGCGGCATCATGGCTTTGAGGAATTCCAAGCCGGGGACATAGTCCTCGATCCGACTGACTCGCCCTGAGGACCCTGGGCGGCGGTCGGGATCAATATGAATCAAACCCTCGATTCCCTGCAGATGCAGGACATCCGCAGTTCGTGTTTGCAACCGGTGGTCGACGCCATAGACCTCGGCATTCCATTGAGTTCGTAACGTCGCTGCCGGATTCAGATCGAATGCCGTGACTTCGCAGTGGATCGCTTGTGCCAAGGCATCACTGCCGATCCCGCAACACAAATCCCACACAGAGCCCTGAAATCTCAACGCTTTATGACGGGCGACACCCTCGGACGTCGATTGTTCGAGGCCCTGACGATCGAACCACATCTGATCGGCTCGGGAAAACTTAACCCCCCCCTTTCGACGCAATTCCTGGAGTGAAATCGCTGCCCGGACCACATCGTCGGGGTACTGACGGCGCAGGACGGCCTGCAATGACAGTTCAGTTCCATTCGAGGCTGCGATCTGTTCAAAAATTTGCGGAGTTTCACGCAGTACGTGCAGGACTCGGCATTCGTCGTTGAGGTCAGGATTCAATTGAGCAGGCACAAATTGTTCTTTGACAGTATGACAAATAGAGAAACGGCAGACTTCGGTTTTTTCGGCCGTCGCAAGTCCATGTGCTGATCATGGGTCGCGGACAATCTCACAATCCGGCAGGCTATCCAGAAAGAGTTGTCCGTAGCGTTTTGTCTTCACTCGTGGATCAAGGATGACAACAATTCCCCGGTCGGTCCGGGTCCGAATCAACCGGCCAAACCCCTGTTTCAGTTTGATGACCGCTTCGGGGACTTGATAATCCATGAACGGGTTGCCACCCGATGTTCGGATCGCCTCGAGTCGGGCTTCGAGCAACGGATGGTCGGGAACACTGAAGGGCAATTTCGTGATGATTACGTTTTGCAAGGCGTCACCGGGAACATCGACACCCTGCCAGAAACTGTCTGCACCGAACAGCACACCGGCAGGATCCTGGCGAAACTTTTCCAGTAACATGGTTCGCGGCATCTCGTCACCCTGCGAATAGAGGCTCATATTCTGAGCCACGAACCAGGGGGTCAGTCGACGGGCACAGTTGCGAAGCATTTGATAGCTGGTGAAAAGCACAAACGCATGCCCCTTAGTCTGAGCGACATACTGCTGAATCCGATCGCAAACCGCCGATTCATAGGCGAGGGGTGCTTCGCTGGGGTCCGGCATCCCCTCGGGAAGGATCAACTTCATTTGAGCGCGATAGTCGAATGGACTGCCGACTTTCTTTTCATGGGATTTGGTCAGGCCAAGTCGCCTGCGGATGAAGTCAAAGCTTTGTCCCCCCACGGCGAGCGTCGCACTCGTCAGAACCACCGTGCTGATTTTATTAAATAGCTCATCACGCAGTACGGGACCAACGTCAATGGGTGCTGACACCAGTTTAATTCGCTGCTGGTTCTGCCCACTCGACTCGACCCAGTAAACGGCATCTTCGATTGACTGCTGCAACCACGAGTTCAATGAGTCTGCCAAACCGGAACAACGCTCAGCCGCAGAAGTATATTCGATCCGCTCTTCTTCCGCGGGGATATTGGCACTGAGTTGAATGATGCGGCTGCTCAGTTCCTTCAGAGCAGGGCTTACCTCATTCTGGAGATCGACGACCTGCCGAAAGCGACCATTCTTCGCCGCCTTTGTTCGCTGGCATTCCTGAACGCTGTCGAATAAATCTCGCGCCAGAAAGCGAATCCGGTCCACCTGCTGCATGGTGTCGCGTTGGAAATCGAGCATCGGAACATCGGGCGATGTCATTCGCATCAAGAGCCCTTTGTTCGTCCGATCGTTATACAGCTTGCCGAGCATGTATTCGACCTGTCCATTCGAGACCGACATTCCCAGGTGATCGGCTGCCACCTGTTCGACGGTATGCGCCTCATCAAAGACAACGACATCATAATCAGGAAGCAGACTCACTCCGTCACGACGGAGTGACAGATCAGCAAAAAAGAGGGCATGGTTAACGACCATGACATCCGCGTTCCAGATTCGCCGGCGCGCCTTGTAATAAAGACACTGATCGTGCGTAGGACATTTTTTGCCGAGACAATTCCCATGATCACTATGAACCTCGTCCCAGACGTTCGAAATGGGCTTGAAGTCCAGATCCGCCAAGCTGCCATCTGTCGTGTTTCGAGACCACTCGACGACATGTTCCAGTTGCGCCAATTCATCGGGGCGGGAATAAAGCGAGTGAGAACGTTCGACAGCACCTTTCATCCGCCGCAGGCTGATATAATTGGATCGACCTTTGACCAGGACGGCAGAAAATTCCACTGGCATGACAGCATTCAGAAACGGAATATCCTTGCTGATCAATTGTTCTTGCAGGCTGATTGTGTGCGTGGAAATCACGACTTTTTTCCGTTTTCCCCCTTCCCCCTGTTTGGCGGTCGCAGCCAGAATCGTTGGGACGAGGTAGGCAAAACTCTTGCCGGTCCCCGTTCCGGCTTCAACAACCAGGTGTTGTTTCATCTCGATGGCGCGTTCGACGGCCGTTGCCATTTCGATCTGTTGTGGCCGGGATTCATAGTTCTTCAAGCGACGAGCGATACTGCCGCTGTCACCGAGCACATCCAACACGCCAAGAGCCACCATGGAATCCTTGCAGGAGCCACCGT
The DNA here is from genome assembly GCA_044354755.1 of Schlesneria sp. Taxonomy (GTDB): domain Bacteria; phylum Planctomycetota; class Planctomycetia; order Planctomycetales; family Planctomycetaceae; genus Schlesneria. The sequence goes on from JBIKZJ010000177.1 coordinate 11,487, forward strand.
TTCGCCACGAATCATGCAGTATAACCGGAAGAACGGAATTCTGCCTCTGATTGAATGCGATGATTCGTAGACTGCCCCCTGCTGCTGCTCCGACAGAGAGAAATTTTCTAAGGGAGGATCAACGAAAAGAGGCGGGAATAAACCCGCCTCGTCCTGCCGTCATCATGGCGATACCATCACCATCACGAGTCGTTGTGCACATCCGATCGTTGTGCACATCCGATCGTTGTGCACATCCGATCGTTGTGCACATCCGAATCCTGCCTCACAGAACATGACCCTCTTTTTGAGGGGGGAAAATCTGTGTGGACAGCGATTCTCAATCAACCAACTACACACCAAGCTTACGTCG
>JBIKZJ010000178.1:0-11836 GCA_044354755.1 Schlesneria sp.
TGGGGCGAGTCACTTTGGACGGGGGTGTCTGTTGGCCCGGCGGCTGGTCGAGTCGGGAGCTCGGTTTGTCGAAGTGACGACCGAATACGTGCCGTTCCTGAATTGGGACACGCATGCCAACGGTCACGAAACGTTGGTGCGGATGAAGCAGGAAATTGATCAGCCGATTGCACGGCTGATTCTGGATCTCGAGTCACGTGGGCTATTGGATCGGACGCTGGTGATTCTGGCCAGCGAATTCAGCCGTGACATGATCATGGAAGGGAAGCCGGGGTCGAATGCGGGTGACCAGACAACATTCCCGGTCGAAAAATTGACGGAAATGAAGCATTACGGTCAGCATCGCCACTTCACGGGAGGGGCGAATGTGCTGATGTTCGGGGGTGGTTTGAAAAAGGGACAGCTCTATGGGGCCTCGGCGGTGGAACGCCCGTTTGTTGCCGTCGAAAATCCGGTGAGTGTGATGGATCTGCACGCCACGATCTTCAATGCGATGGGGGTCAGTCCGAAAACAACCTTCGAGGTCGAGGGGCGTCCGTTCTATCCCACCGAAGATGGAAAAGGGAAACCGATCACGGAACTGTTTGCTTCCAGGGGGTAATGACATCAAGGGGACAGTGCATTTCCTCCAGTGCATTTCCTCCGGGAGAATTTTATTTGGGAGAATTTTATTCGGAAGAGTTCTGCTTGATGATCAGCCCTTTTTGAACAGGGCTTGGTCGTATCGGGGGTTCTTCGGCAAGCTCACAAGAATGGCGATCATGAATCGAAGACTTTTTCTGCAAACCGGCATGGCGGCGACTCTTGCGGCTCCCCTGATGGCTGCCCTGCAGCAGGAACGGATCGACGATGCGTCAGCGGTGTTGGCGAAGGGGATCGCCAGCGGGCCGCTGAAGTCGGCGGTGTTGCATGTGAGGCAGCGGACGACGTCGATCACGCAGAGTTTTGGTGGGGTGGCTGATGACGCGATGTTTTTGCTGGGGTCGATCTCGAAGCCAATCTGTATCACCGCGTTGATGACACTGTTTGATCGGGGCGATTTTCAGCTCGATGATCCCGTGAAAACGTGGATTCCCGAGTTCACGGGGGATGGCCGGGAGCGGGTGACGATTCGACATTTGCTGACACACGTTTCGGGACTCCCCGATCAATTGTCTGACAACGACACGCTGCGCCGTGAACATGCGGGATTGCCGGTCTTTGTCGAGCATGCGATTCGGACACGGCTGCAGTTTGTCCCTGGGTCCAAGTATCAGTATTCGAGCATGGGGATTCTGCTGGCGCTGGAAGTGGCCCAGCGGATCAGTGGAATTGCGATGCTGAAATTGGTCGAGCAGACGGTCTTTCAACCGCTCGGGTTAAAGCATGCTGCGTTAGGGATGGGGCGATTTGGGATGGAGGATCTGGTTCCCTGTCAGACCGAATTTGCAGCACCCGAGGCGGGTGGTGGTGCCGAGTCGGCCAAAGGCTGGGATTGGAATAGTCTTTATTGGAGAAAGCTCGGTTCACCGTGGGGGGGTGTGCATGCCTCGGCGCCCGACATCGGCCGGTTTCTGGACGAGTTTCTTTATGAACGAGGAGTGGTGGTCAAGCCGGTCACAGCACGGTTGATGGTGAGTAATCAGAATCCGCAGGGGTTGCCACCACGGGGACTTGGTTTTGATACCGCGATGGCTGCTGGGCCCAAAGGCTCGTCAAGGACTTTTGGACATAGTGGTTCCACGGGAACCCTGGCGTGGGCGGATCCTCGGACGGAAACGATTTGTGTGGTGCTGACATCGCTACCGTCTCGGGCGATGAATCCTCATCCGCGCGATGAGGCTGCCGGAAAAGTGGCGGCGTCGGTTTCTTGAACGGCGGTTTCCTGAACGGAAGCGAAGGTGGCCTGGGGCTTAATTAAGTGTGTTTTCCCTTTTTCAGCAGAAAACCGGGTTGTTGTTGTTGTTGTTGTTGTTGTTGTTGTTGTTGTTGTTGTTGTTGTTGTTGTTGTTGTTGTTGTTGTCGTCGTTGATCACACCGCTCGCGTGGTCCCCTGTTACTTGGAATCGAGGATCCAGAATCCAGTAATCAAACGCTTCCCGCAATCTGGTGCAAAGTCCACCCAAATTACCTAATCGGTATTTTCGTTACGTTGCGCGTTTTAGGCATTCAATGCATAACCCGAATCACAAATCGACTGGAAATGGGGTTTTGTCAAAGCCGATAGCGATATTCGAGGGAGCGTGAGGATCGGTGGGCGATCCACCATTTGCGTGAAAGAGGAAGCCGTGATGCGATTTGTACCGCTTGTTGCCCTGCTGAGTTTGAGCTGGTTTTCCGTTGGCTGCATCACGATTCAAACGGAATCGAGCCAATTCGCGACGATGCGACAAATCGATCCCGTCGAGACCCGCTCCAGAGCGATCGGGGATTCGACGGACTGTCAGCATTGCAATTCGGAATACTGTGGTGGCGGGCGATTTATGCGGTGTCTCTACGGCGAAATGGTCAGCGACGGAAACGGTGGGACTTATCGTCGGTACGGATATCCCCGCTTTGGCTGTCGCGATTCGCAATCTTGCCAACCGACGAGTCAATGAAATTTGAATCGTCGTGAATTGGATTCCATTCTGCGGGGACCCGATTAGGGATGGGGTATACCCCCCGCCCCGAGTCGGTCCCCTCCCCTAACCCGCCGTCCCGCTGATTGCGAGTTTGCCAGCAGAAAACGTTTTCTACTGGAGATCGGCAGCTGGCGATCGCCATGTCTAAAATGGGGACATACCAGCCAGGGTCGAGACTAGGGTTGCTACGGGCCCTGGGGCGTCATTTCCGGTCCACATCGTCGCGATGCCACCCCATAAAAGGGCTGATGTCGCGAGCATGAGTAATGCCGAAATGGCGATGGGAGCGACGGCAACCATGCCCCATTCGGGTTCCTTCGGACCTTTTTTGACTTTTGCGACAGGAGCTGCGAGCTCATCGTCGCTGAACATCTCATCATCCGCCGCGACTTCGGCTTCACTGAAGTCATCGTCCGAGGCTTCAAAGACTTCTTCGTCTTCTTCCACGGCCGCAAATTCGTCACTCAGATCGCTGTTGATGGCTCCTTCGAGATCATCGGAAATGTCGAGATCTTCGACTTCGAGCGGTTCGTCCAGCTTGAATGCTTCGCTGAGCGACTGAGGCTGTGGCTTTTTGGGGACGGGTTTCTTGGGAACGATGGGGGGCGGGGGGATGACTGCATCCTCATCCAGATCATCGAAGTTCAGTTCGATGGTTTTTCCTTCGGAGGAAACATCGAGATCGAATGCCGAGTCGGGCATGAGTTCGTCAGATAACAGTTCGTCGGAGAGATCAATCTCGTGCGTTTCGGTCTCTTGCTTTCTGCGGGAACCACTGGCCGAGCTGAGCTTGTCTTTCTTGAGTGGTGGGACTTTGCGGCCCGTTTGTTCGGCAATCGTTTGATTTGGGATCTTTGCGTCACTTTTCAGGGTGATGTCGCTATCTCCATCATCCAGGCGGATGCCACTATCGTCCCCGAGGAGGCTGATTCCACTGTCGTCCCCGAGGAGGCTGATGCCGCTATCGTCTCCCAGGAGGGTAATGCCGCTATCGTCTGCTGCCAAGCTGATCCCGCTATCCGCATCTGCAAAACTGATTCCGCTGTCCGCATCTGCAAAACTGATTCCGCTGTCGGCACTCGCCAGACTGATGCCGCTGTCCGCATTGGCCAAGCTGATGCCGCTATCGTGATCCGAGGCGAATAAGCGGATTCCACTGTCGTCATTGAAGGTCAATTCTCCGCTGCTGCTTCCCCCTGTTGGAGTGTTGACTGCGGCATCGTCCCCATCGAGTCCCTCGGCTGACAACCGAACATCGCTATCGCTATCCGAGATGGTCGCCATCTCGGACGAAGGGAAGGCCAGAACGACATCACTATCGCTGTCAAGATCCGCTGAACCTGGTTTCCCGGCAGGACTCAACAAATCGGACAGAACAGGCTGATCATGAGCAGTCTGGGGTGCCTGGTTTGAGTTTCTGTGGGATTCCGACTGGATATCGATGCTTACGATCCGGACATCACTATCGCTGTCTTCCAGCGCGGTCTGTTGCGGCTCGCTTTCGGGAGTCTTTTTCGTCGGCGATTGAGTCGTGTTGAGAACGGTTTTCGAGGATTGTTTCGAGGATTCCAGAGTATCGATGGAATCGTCAGAAATCACCATTTCGGCCAGCGACCCATCGGAATCACCAAGCCAGTTTTCCAGCGATTGGGGTTGTTGCGTTCGAGCGGGATTGGCCTGTTCGTTCAGTGCGTCTTCATCTAACTCCAAAAAAGAAAGCTGCTCACTTCCTGCTGCGGATTTCGGTTCGGGGCTGACGTCGAAAAAGGAGAGCTGATCGTCCGAGTCGCCCGGAACTGATTCGTTCACGATTGCGGACTTCAGAAAACCCTGTTTTCGGAGCGCGGTGAAGTCGTCGCTGGCGTATTTGAGTGATCCTTGATCGGTCAGGGCCTTGACGGCTCCCGATTTGACGAGGTCTTTTAGCGCGGTCTCGTCGACGCCAAACATCTGCAACACGTCTTGGGCAGTCAGGAATTGCTTCTGTTCCATGGATCGTTTCTTCCGGGTTCCAGTTTGCCTGACAACCAGGCCTTATCAAACAAGTATTTCCAGCCCCTCCTCGAAATTCAAGGAGAGCGATCTAACAACTTTCCATCCCGTCTTCGACGGTTTGCCCGTCAGAACGGAATGGTGGTGCCATGTTCTTCAGGTTCCCGATCAGTCCGTTGCCAGCCAGCCAGCTCGCCGTGAGTCTGGCCCAACCTCCCTAAGAAATTTTTCTCGAATCGACACTTTGCGCAATACCAGACACCCATTGTAACATCGGCTGGAACTGCCGAATTGGATGCATCAACTTGAGATTTGTCAGATATAAACGGAAAGCGAACCGTTTGCCAGCAGATTTCTGCCGGTCTTTCCATTTCGTCGGGCAATGCCGGCCGGATTTGCGGGGATTCCCCCGAATCCGTCCCTGATGGATGGACGCGAAACGATTTGGTACAACTCGGGCTGATTTCGTGTTGCGAGGGCAAAACGAGTCGCTTTTGATCTTGATGACCTGGTGTAGACGGTCAGCTCGACCGCGAAACGCCGATGTTTTTTTGTTTTAAGGAATTTGGAAAATGAGTGTGGCGATCTCTGCCGTGCATGCCAGAGAAATTCTGGACAGTCGTGGCAATCCAACCGTTGAAGTCGAAGTGGAACTGGAAGATGGGACTCTTGGCCGCGCTGCGGTTCCCAGTGGAGCGAGCACGGGGGCTCATGAGGCGAGCGAACTTCGCGACACCGCAGATAAGAATCGGTATCTCGGAAAAGGGGTTCGACAGGCGGTTGAACATGCCAATGAAACGCTGGCCGATGCGATTATTGACATGAATGTCACGGATCAAGCGGCGATCGACAGGGCCTTGATCGATGCCGATGGAACACCAAACAAATCCCGTCTTGGTGCAAATTCAATCCTTGCCGTCTCCCTGGCGTGTGCCCATGCGGCCGCTCGCGTCAGCTTTCTCCCCTTGTTCCGTTATCTGGGAGGAGTTGGAGCCAACACGCTGCCTGTCCCGCTGATGAACATCATCAACGGGGGAGCCCACGCGAACAATGGGATCGACCTGCAAGAATTCATGATTGTGCCGGTCGGGTTTGATACGTTCCGTGAAGGCTTGCGTGCCGGCGTCGAGACTTTCCATCAATTGAAAAAAGTGCTCAACGATCAGGGAATGAGTACCGCCGTTGGGGATGAAGGGGGATTCGCACCAAATTTGGCAAGCAACGAAGCCGCCATTCATGTGATTCTCACCGCCATTGAAAAAGCGGGTTATAAGCCCGGCGAGCAGATCAAATTGGCACTGGATTGCGCCTCGACCGAATTTTATGACGCCAAAACCGGCCTCTACGAGATGGATGGTAAAAAGGTTAACGTCGACGAATTGGTGGGGATCTGGAAGACCTGGTCAGAAAAGTATCCCATCTGTTCGATCGAAGATGGTTGTGCTGAAGATGACTGGGATGGCTGGAAAAAACTGACCAATGCGATTGGCGAGAAGGTTCAGCTTGTCGGGGACGACTTGTTCGTCACGAATACCCGCCGATTGCGTGAAGGGATTTCTCGAGGGGTTGCCAACAGCATTCTGGTCAAAGTGAATCAGATCGGAACGCTCACCGAAACCATCGACGCTGTGCAGACGGCCTACCGTCACGGGTATACCGCGGTCATGAGTCATCGTTCGGGTGAGACCGAGGATACCACAATCGCCGATCTGGCGGTGGCCTTAAATACCGGACAGATCAAGACCGGTTCGGCCAGCCGTACGGACCGGATCTGCAAGTACAATCAGTTATTGCGGATTGAAGAGATTCTTGGTGCCGATGCCCGTTACGGCGGAACGCTGTAAGCGGACAGTTGTCACTGTGAAAAAAATTGTCACTGTGAAAAAATAAAAAAACTTCGCCAGACTCGTAAGAATCTGGCGGAGTTTTTATATCGACAGTGGGTCACAAATGGCTTTGGAGGACACCACTGGTTTTGGCGGCAGCCATCCTAATCCTAATCCGAATGGGCTATTCAGTTTGCTGCGACGGTTGCGGCGGCGAGGGTATCCAGGAATCCTTTGAGTTGTTTGCTGCGGACGGGGTGTTGCAGCTTTCGCACCGCCTTGGCTTCAATCTGTCGCACCCGTTCGCGTGTGACCTTGAAGATTCGGCCAACTTCCTCGAGGGTATATGTGTAGCCATCCCCCAGGCCATACCTGAGCTTGATGATTTCTCGTTCTCGATAGGTCAGCGTCTTCAAGACGATATCGATTTTGTCTTTCAGCATCTCTTGTGTGGCGGAATTGACGGGGCTTTCGGTGTTATCATCTTCGATGAAGTCGCCGAAGTAGCTGTCTTCGCTTTCTCCGACCGGTCGATCAAGACTGATCGGATGTCGTGAAATCTTCAGCACCCGCCGCGTTTCTTCGAGGCTGACTCCCGCCGCTTCGGCAGTCTCTTCGATGGTTGGCTCGCGCCCTTTTTCCTGGAGCAAGCGTTTGCTGACCTTGCGCAATTTCGACATCGTTTCAATCATGTGAACCGGAATGCGAATTGTGCGGGCTTGGTCCGCGATGGCGCGAGTGATGGCCTGTCGAATCCACCACGTGGCATAAGTCGAGAACTTATAGCCACGACGATACTCGTACTTGTCCACGGCCCGCATCAGGCCGGTATTTCCTTCCTGAATCAAATCCAGAAAACTGAGACCCCGGTTGCGATACTTTTTGGCGATGGAAACCACCAGCCGCAAGTTGCCGCCGGAAAGCTCACGCATCGATTGTTCGTACGCACCAAAGCGTTCCCGAACATCGTCCAGACGCTGCCGCAATGTCTGGGGCGTTTCCAGTGTCATCTGCATCAGGTCATTGAGCTCTTTTTGCAGATTGGCTCGTTCGTCCCGCGCAGATTTCAGGTGCTTCATCCCGTCGATTTGTCGCTGCAGCTGATCCATGCGATTCGAGATCTGTTCGAGTCGCCGCATCGTGGGCTGCAAACGCTGTGTTCGCAGGCTGAGTTCCTCCAGCAGTGTGACCATTTTTCGACGGCGAGCGTTCAGCCGACTATCGATCGCCTTAATCTCAGCTGCCGTCGTGCCAGGAACAAGTCTTAGATCAAAATCCTGGATGCTTTTTTCACGCAGGCTATCGAGTGATTGCAGGTTATGCGGCATGCGGCCCAGGATCTGATTCTTTTCCAGACCTTCAGTGACCGAGACTTTGATCGTACGATCAAATGGGAGTTCGCCGCAATTGACCTTCTTCAGGATATCAATCGACTGCTTGAGTGCATAATCGCTTTCGAGCAGGTGACGACGAAACCGCTTGCGAGTGATCTCGATCTTTTTTGCCAGTGAGATCTCTTGTTCGCGGGTGAGCAGGGGAATTTCGCCCATCTGCGTGAGATACATTCGGACCGGATCATCAATTTTCCGGGATTTGTCTTCGGCCTTTTCCGGTTTAACGGCCCTTGCCTTTCCTGCACGGCGTTTGAGGAAAACATCCGGAGTGGTGGGAAGCTTTTCGTCAGCGACGATCTGCAGGCCCAGTTCGTCGAGCGACATCAACAGATTATCGAGCTTTTCGGGATTAACCGCTTCGTCGGGAAGGTAAGAGTTCACCTGAGAAAACGTCAAAAACCCTTGTTGACGACCCATTTCGATTAACTGGTTCAAACTCGAATCAAGTCTGTACACGGTCGACTCCTCGAAAGGACACTGAAATCTGTCTAAATCTTACTTTAACTGTTACGATGGTCAATCTGACTCTGTTCAGTCAACTGGTATTCAATCTGACGGTGATCAACCATCAAGAAGTCTCTTGACAGACAATCCAATCACGTTCCTGTGGTCTGACTACTTTGCCGTACGTTCTCGGTGAAAACGCATGGCTTGTTCCAAAAACTGACGAGTTTCTGCCGTTGGCTTTGCCGTCTCTGCCGGACTTTCGATTAAAAGGCTTTTGGATGCCTGATTCGCATCCACGTTTCTTCGCCATCGCATACTGTCAATCACACGACTCACGGCATCATCAGCAGATTCTGTTCCCATGGTTCGTGCGTCGGTCAACGATTTCGTGGCGTGCCTGTGACGAGCCTGCTCTTCAACCCAGACAATCAGCCGTTTACTCTCGACGCATTCGATTTTGGACAGCAATTTCTCAAAAGTCGGTTCCAGACCTTCCTCGACCATATCGCACCAGATCGCAAAGGTCTCTTGCAGCGAGTCGTGCCGAAAATCATCCGTCCCAATGGATTTGCGCACCTTGTCTGTCATCTCAGGAGAGGCAAAAAGAATTTGCAGTAATTCGCACTCCAGCAGATCGTCTCTACTGGCGAATCGCTGCAGAGAATCAATCGATTGCTTTCGTCGCCGCTGATTCTCGTCGTCGGCGGGAGTACCTGCACCGACTTTCCGTTCCCTGACTGGAAAACTGGGGGCGGGGGATTGACCACGAAGCTGTTTCAGTCGCCGCCGTACTTCAATCTCAGACAATCCCAGCCGCTGCGGCAACCGCCCCAGCAATAAATCTTCTTTGACCGTGCCAACGATCCCCGGCGATAAAGTCAGCAAATTCAGCATCCCATCCAGCACCCGCTGGCGGTTATCGAGGGTCGTCGTTCCATGCCGATTTAACACCAGTCGAAGGTAGTATTCGAACGCTTCGGGTGCCTCATCAGCCAGTGCCAACAGAGCGTCACCACCCCGTTGATCGATAAATTCGTCGGGATCGAGCTCATCGGGGACCGTCAGAATTCGCAAATCGACATCTTGTGCCAGAAACCGAGGAATCGCCTTTTCTGCAGCGAGGATTCCTGCCTGGTCTCCATCGAACACCAGCACGACCTTTTTGGCTAAACGTTTCAAGATCGTGACATGGGATTCGGTGAGTGCTGTCCCCAGTGTGGCAACGGCATTCAGAATGCCACCCTGATGGGCTTTGACACAGTCGGCGTATCCCTCCATCACTAAGGCGGTCCCCGTTTTTTTGATGGCATCCCGAGCGACATCGAGTGCGTAACAGATCCGACTTTTCGAGAAGACGACGGTTTCCGAACTATTCAGGTATTTGGCGTTGGGCTTGGCGGTCGAGTCCGGCAGAATCCGTCCTCCAAACGCCACAGTCCGTCCCCGTTCGTCGTGAATTGGAAACATGATCCTGTCAACAAATTGATCGTAATAACCGTCACTCCCCTCACGTTGTTTCGCCAGTGAGGCCCGAACGAGCAGTTCGGGGTCGAATCGCCCTTTGGCACGCTGCAAGAGCCATTCCCAGTTCTCGGGGTGAAACCCTAATTGAAATTTTGCAATCATGGTGTGATTGAAGCCGCGGGATTGCAGGTAATTGCGAGCCCGTTCGGCGATCGCGGTCGCTAGCAAACACTGGTGAAACTCGTGCTTGGCCCATTCCAGTACGTCGTACAAATGGGGATTGTCTTTGGCTTCACCCGGTCCACGGCGAAGATTCGTGGGCATTTCCAGCCCAGCCCGCTTGGCCAGCATTTCCAGGGTTTCGCGGAAGTTGATGCCGTCCTGTTTCATCACGAACGAATAGCAATCTCCCCCTTCCTGACATGACCAGCACTTGTAGGTTTGACGATCAGGATTCACCGTAAACGACGGATTGTGGTCATCGTGGAATGGGCAAAGTCCCTTAAAAACCCGTCCGTTCGGCTGCAAGGAGACATTTTCCCCGATCAGACGCACAATATCTGTTCGTGACCGAACCAGTTCTTTGAACTCATCTGAGGAACCACCCGTGACGACTGACATCCACAAATCCTCTTTATCGTTGAATCGAGTGAATCGGGACGGATAACCGTAATGAAAAAACGAAAGGAGAGGGCAAACGCCCAGCCCACGAAATTCCTTCTACACAATTCAGGAACAAACGCGTAGAGTTACGAAGGAAGTAACGAGATCACAACAATCTGTTTGAGCAAACTACTCATCCCAATCGACTTGGGGATCGCCAGTCAACACAGTTTGCCAGCCAAAATAGTTTGCCAGTCAACACAGTTTGCCACGCAACACCGTTGCATGGTGTCGACAATCAAACGACCGGGTCTCGTTTCATAACGCTGTGGTCTCGACTTGGGCATGTCGGTTTAATGACCAAAACTAAGCGGAGAAAACCAATCCGTCTTAGGATTGTAGCTCAGGAAAGATCTCCGTCAAGTAGCAGCGATCGGCTTGCAATCCATGTTTTTCCCGCAAATCAAGTCCGCGGTGCCGGGATTTGTCCGGTTGCGAACTGGCTGACGAAATACCAGTGCAGGCCGATTCCGCACAAGACGGCAATATGCCAGACTTCATGCGGTCCGATGATTCCTGGGATTAAGTTGGGATAATGCAGCATGAGTCCCATGGCTCCGACCGTATAGGTCAGTCCGGAGAAGAGGGCTGGTCGAATAAATCGCCAGCCAAAACGTCGCCAAAGGACGAATGTCGTGATCAGGCTTCCCCAGCCAAAGACGAGAAAAAAAGCGATCCCCTCGCGACCTGGTGTGTCATCGCAAAAACGCATTCTCCACAGGACCCCACCGATTGCGAACGCCCAGATGAAAACCAGAGAACCGGTCCGTGCAAATCCCGTAAACAGAATCGCGTGAACGGGTGTCATACTCCCCGCAATCAGGAAAAATACCGCCGCCACATCCGCTCGTAACAGGATCGATCGCGTGGGACCCGGCCACGAGTGGTGGTAGGTGCCACTCAAAAGTAACAGCACGACCGCAGCGATTCCGAACGTCGCCAGGCTCGCGGTCCTCACCCGATCACCCCGTCCTCGCTGGATCAAATGGAATGTCAACCCCGCAAAGACTGCCGCTCCCAGGAAATGACTCAGGCTACAGAACGGCTCACGACAACCGAGCCAGGGGATCGCTTCAATCTGATGAATGTCTGTCGCCGGTATCAAGGTTGACTCGTTCTCGCAAACCGCTTCAGGTTCACGCAGATGGCTGAAAGGAAATGACGGAAATGGCGGAAATGACGGAAAGGGAAAGTGGGGACGTTGACGAGTTTCGGTCCCTGATCCGTTCCCCTTGAAGGCCAGGATGATCGGACAGTCCGGGTCTCGACTGCCTTCGTGGCCCCCTGCTCGCAGAAGCGTTCAAGCAAATTCCTGGAAGACGGCAATCGATCCGTGAATCACACTCTTTTCAAAAATGTGAAGATTGTGGACCACGAATCAAACGAATCGCACGAATGAGAAAAGAAAAAATTCGAGAAAACTGAAAACGGAATCTGCGACTCAGGG
>JBIKZJ010000179.1:0-11809 GCA_044354755.1 Schlesneria sp.
ATTTCCCCGCAACCTCTTCTCCCTGAGACTCCAGCCGAATATGCCTTCCAAGTTTGCAAAACCGTCGAAATCACCGATCCGGCTCGGGAACTGATGAACGACACAATCGAAATTCTGCCGTTTATCAGCCTCCTGAGTGAAAATCAGTTTTTTGTCGATGCTCTTCGAGTCTTATCGATTTGGTTCAGTAAACGGCGTGCCGTCTGGTGGGCTGCAGATTGCATTGAAATGGCCTGCACCATGCAGCGAGAATCCCAGTTCCACTTGCTGTCTGTGGCTCGTACGTGGGCTCAGGAACCCACGGAAGACAACGCTTACGCGGCGAGTCAGGCCGCAGATGCCGCGGACTCAAAACTTCCTGCGAACTGGCTGGCTCGGGCCGCAAGTTGGAGCGGAGCAAGCCTTGCACCACCTAGACTTCCTGTTGTTCCCCCTGCCGATTCCCTGAGCAGCCAGGGAATTATGGCCGCGTTATTGTTAGCAGCCGTCTTTACAGATCCCGCTAAATCAACTGAGAACTATCAGTCGTTTATTACGCAGGGTAAACAGCTTTCAGAAATGGTACTGAATTGGGAAGAAACTTAACCATTGGCGTGACCGATCCTGCTCTGCGATTACTGTGACAAAGTTTACTGTGACAAAAGAAATGATTCTCATGCAATACCCGGATAATCCCATGGAATTGGCGGTTAAATTTTGTCTCTCTCCCTCTGATTCCCGTAAACTGATACCAAAACCACTCTGAGCAACGACGACGCTGTTTTTTTTGTATTCGATGGGATCTCACGGCGAGGAAGGAAGTGTATCGGACTGAGACGGAACATCAACGATCATCCCTTCCTCCACATGCCAGGCACCATCAAGCATGCGTCGACGGGACACCACACGAATAGCATTCAAAGATTGTCGCAATCCATCGGGCAAATTCTCAAAGAAGAAACTGTGAGTCGCCATCGAATTTGCCTCATCAAACTGATGTTTCGTTCGTAATGGGGCAATTGGACCAATCGTATCCACCTTGACTAAGGTTTCCCCCTTCGAAGAGTATGTTTCGAGGAAGGTCACTTCTCCTGGAGATTCACGTTTTTCCCGGACTCGATACTCAAAACCGGGGATATCATCGACAGTGTTACGGTGTGTTGAAGGCTGATTGGGATCAGGAAGTTGGGAAAAGGGGATTAACAGTGAGGGCTCCGTTACGCTCCATTTACACCAGAATTCAATTTTTGCTCGCTGGGCCTGTTTCGGCCATGCCTTCGCGACGGTACGCAGAACAGGAACTGAGGTCTGCGGCACAAATTCGGCATCATAGAATATGTACCTCACTCCATTTGTGTTTGTTTTTCCTGAAAAAATCGGAGTGATCTCGATCCAGACTTCATTCGGACGCCGAAGAAACCGCTGCTCAACCTGATGAAGCGAGAGATCAAATGTGACCGCAGTCCCCTCATGTACGGGAAGATGCACTCCAACGCGCACACCCGATTCACCTGTTTGAGAACCGTCAAGCAAGGGATAGAATGTCGGGGCTTTTACCTCATGATCGGCAGAAATCATCGACTTCCCATCTTTGCTAATCATCAATTCAACGGCTTCTCCTCCAGTCAATTCGATCCGTTCAGAGAGAGCATCCACCGTGATCGTATAGTCCTGCGGCGTGTTACTGCTCCACTCAAGTGGAATCGAGTTGCCAAGAAAGTCTTTAGAGACGACCCCTGTTGCCGAAATCGCAGAATAAGATCGGCGTTTCAAGATTCCTTCGAGGGTATCCGCCAGTGATGCCGCTTCGGATACGGGTAGATACTTGCCTCCCGTTTCCCGAGCCAGTCGACTAAATTCGCGTTCCGCCTGCTGGGCTTCACGGGCTTGAATATCAAACCCGACGAGATAGATAGGAATTCGCCGAGAGACATTCGCATTCAGTACGTCCTGTACCGTTTTGGCCATTTCCGGGCGAGGATTAAATTGATAGTTCACACCATCTGTGATCACAACAATCGATTTCTGGACATCCGCGGCATCATCTTTAAACTCCAGTAATGCCTGTTGAAGCGACAGATATAGCGGCGTTTCACCCCAAGGCTTTACGTTTTCTAACCTTTGGGCAATTTTGGTTGCCGTAAATTTATCAAAGCGTCCCAACGGCAAAATGGTCTCGACATCTTCGTAGGGCTTCAGCCCCGCTGGAATTGCGCCGGCTTCAGCCGGTTGAACCATAAATTGGTTGGGTTGTTTGGTGCTCCAACCGATTCGATGCCCATAAAGCAGCACACCAACCCGAGCATCCCCCCGTGCAGCCAGTGTATTCAACATTTGGTTCAGAGCCGCTTTCGCGATATCCATCCGGGAAACTCTCTCTTCGGGAGATTCGAATGGCGTCTTCGTCTGCATACTCGCCGAACAATCGAGCACAAATACAACGGACGCTCGTTGCCGCTGGTCACCGCTGAGGCGGACCCGCGCGTTACGGCGCAGCGGGATCTGAGGTTCGACTGTCGTTCCACCCATTTTTTTTATGACGAGATCATCCACGAACTCATGCCCTCGAAAAAATATCGTGGCGACCCCCTTCATGTCTGTCAAACCCGTGACATTGAGTTTTGGAAAACATTGAGATTCCCGCTGCGCCGAGTCCCGGCCAGATCCCCCTAAAGGGATGGGAAAGCGGACAATGGGGCCCAATGGTTCACCCTGGGAATCTGTAATGCACAGCATTCCGACTCCAGGAGTGAGACCGAAATCGGTTTTGGAATTTTCTGTTTCAATAAAGACTTGAACAGTACGTTGATTGTCCAATTCGTTGGGAAGTGAATCCTCCGCAGTAATCTTCAGGCCTGTCTTGAGTGAATGTTTTCGTGAAAGGAATTGTTTCTCTAAGCTTAAGATTTTCCGATTTGTAGCAGGATTGACGCTGTAAACTGATTTCGCTGCGTCGAGTGAATCGTGATAAGCAGACTCGAAAAAAGGTGACTCGCCGTTGACCCCATTTCCCCAAAAATCGTCCAGAAACCTCTCCGCCTGGAAAAGCAAAAACTGTTGAAAATCCAATCTTTGCAAATCCTCAATCGGATCGCGTTTCAATTTGGTTGACGCCAGTGGCGCCCAAAGGCGAGCTAATCTCGCTGCATGACTCAAATTCTGACGAACTTGAGCCGAAGAATCATGCTGCGCGTCCTGAGCTTTCGCGATTTGCAAGGGGATGTTTTTCAGAATCTTGCGAATCCTGCTCCCGACCACGGTAGAATTTTCTGAATTCGCATGCAGATTGGAATCACTGAGATTGCCGTTCTCCCCTCTCGATTCCGCGTGACTGATAAGCGTGAGGAGGTGGTATGAAGAAGAGCGACGAGGAACATCCAACTCAACTAAAGATTTGTTTGAATTGTCTATTCTTTTCGACAAGATAAATTTAAATTGACGCTTTTTATACTCTTGGTCACGTTTCGTAGTTTGTACCGAGTAGAGTGCTTGAAGCCGCTCTCGAAACGGTTTCACACCGAGGTCCTTGTCGTCACTCTTAGGCGAAATCGCCAGCGCCAATAATTCCGAAGCAGACTGAAGATCCTCCGATTCAAACTCGTTCTTGTCCAAGAGCTCTTTGTACGAATTGTCAAAATCTTTACGAAGCGAGTTATACGTCAATTTGAGTTTGTGATATTGCTCTGAAATTAACGAAAGGGTGGTCGTGATCGAATCGGAGTCGGGTTCCGTGTCAAGTTGATCAGCGAGTTTGTTTGTCGTGGTGATTAACTCCAGAATTGCTGTTTGATATTGTGCTGGCTTCGCCTCATCAGCAATATTGATCGTCTGCTGGAAATCAAACCAGCGAACTAAGTCCGGTAATTCCGCCATCAAGAGATCGGTCAATTGAAACGCATCTCGAATTTGTTCAGCAATTGTCGATCGCTTATGGTAGGCTCTCTCAACCAATTCGAGTTCCGTCGACTCTGTATTCCCTGACCACAGTTCATCGTCGAATTGACGTCGGGCAACGTCCGCTTCTCGGGTCATGGCTTCGATCCAAAACTGGATCCGGAAATCACTCGGAATTGTTTCGGCGAGATAATGAAGTTGAATGGCAACAGGAAAAGGTTGCCCTACCGATTCCGACTGCTTGAGCAGTCGTTGAGATCGCTGAGACAGCATCGCAAAATGTTCAATTGTTAATCGCTTTTTCACAGGAATTGCCTGTAAATCGGCGAGGATCTCATCAAGTTTTTGTGAGGAATCACCTGCTGCCAGTTTTGTCAAAATCTCGTTTTTTTGATCCCACTCGGTGCGATTGATCGGCCCCAATAATTTCTGCAGCGGAAGTGAGTGCAATTGGGATCTCAACCCTGCTAGCGATCGTTGGCGATTATCGTTTCTCGCCAAAACGGGATATTCTCCAGACCTTGCGGCATCAAGTTCCTGATTCAGGGAGTCGCAACGTTTTTGCAAATCGATCGAAAATTTAATGGCGTCAACAGAGTACGCCTTTCCCGCTTCGGCCGCCTGCTCTATCCACAACAGGCGATTGCGGATCTCACCCATTTTCAGCGGATCCAAACTGTCAGCACGGCGAGCACAAAGATCGTTGAATGTTTTCCACAAGTCGTTCCGTACGGTTCGAGACACCGAAGGGGATGCCGGACCTTGACTGTGAAATTTCCTGAGCAGGTCTTCTTGGTCAGTTGCTGCAAGCGAACGAGTCAGAGTAATTGCTTTCAGCGAATGCTCCAGAGCATTAACCGCTCTTGCACGATCCTCTTCACTGGAACGCATCCAAATCCAAGGATTTTGGTTCTCGCCATGACATTGGTTCGCCCGATCGCAAACATGATGCTCAAGGTAGCGTTTCAATTCGAAGAGCGAAACACGCTTGTCACCGTTGCCGAATGGCTTGATATCTGCATGCCCCGCCAGGCCAAGCCGCAAAAACTGCCCAAAGATCGATCCTTTAATTGCCGGAGAAGAATGCCCGACCTGGCCTTTGGATGTTGAGTTGAGAACCACGAGTTTCGGATCGTCTTGATCTTTGATGGCTTGATCCAGTTGACTGGAAAAATCATTTTCAATCAGACCAATTTTTTCGTTGTGATACTGACGATTGCAGTCGAAAATCACGAATTTCAACACATCTGCTGGTACGGTCTTTGGGTTTTTCAGGGTATCGAGCAACGTCGAAATCGGTAACCAATGATTTGATTCCATCGGGTCCGTTTCGGGAAATACCAAACAGGCCTGGCCTTCATCGTTGACACCCCCATGCAATGAGAAATAGAAAACAATGACTTTTTTTTGCTTGGCGAGACGTAGGACCTCGGCCTTCAGAGTCAGCGAAGGCTGCGATGAATTGAGCTTCAGGTTTTCATGTGAAATGTTGTCGACTTTTACGGTCTCACCCCCTTGAATGGCGAGAGATTCTTGCAGCGACTCTAAGTCTTCCACCGCCCATGCGTTGGGGAGAAACGCTTCTCCATAGTCCGTCTTTACCAGGTAGACAATTGGGAGTTGGATCTCGCGATGGACGAGTGTGTACACCAAACCAGCGATACCAATCAAGCTGATGAAGAGAAATCCAGCCAAACTCCCTTTTTTCCAACGGTGACGTTGAAGTGCTAACTTGTTCCCAGGTGAACCGGGTGCGTCCTGCCAGCCTTGAGTCGAAGACCCCTTACGTGCCGCAGACTTGCGGCGCGAGGGACTTGGCTTGCCGCGCCAATTAGAATGGCCTTTGACGCCATTTTCGCCGCTGTCTGGTCCTGCCATTTTGAGTTGCCTTTTCGCCCTCTTTATCTCGGCGAGAGCGCTGCCCAGTGTCATGACTCTACTGAATCCGAGCCGCCTGTCCAAGCAAAGCTGAAGATCAACACTTCTTGGCTAGTCCCTATTGAAATTCCTGCTCAACCTGATTCACTGCAGGAATAAGCGGAATGGGTGGAATGGGTAGCTCGTCAGGTGCCCCATCGGGACCTTCCAACGGTGTTGGAGCGGGTGGATGCAACGGGCTACAATCACAACCGCAAGCAAGCAGCGCTAATCGACTGGCTCGCCGCACACGTGGCGATGGCTCGATCGGACAGTTCGCCGCATCGTCCTGTTTGTAACCAATTTCCCAAAGTTTTTGACGAATCTTAGGACTGCAGCAATTCCCTGACTTGCAGACACGGTTTGGCCGACCGGCCGCATCATAAAGCGCTGTCGCGGTGGCAAATCGAACGGATTCCGTACAGTCGTCCAACCCAGACAACAACGCTTCTTCGGTGCCAGAATTACAACTCGAACAACCCCGCGTTGCCAAATATTTTAACGCCGCAATTTTCTGCGGCGCTGCGTCCTCCTCCCGCTTGGCTGCTGCGGCTGCCGCCACTGCCGGATTCGAAGATTGCAGATTCTGCGGATCGTTGATCGGTAAGACGGGCGGCGTGTTCGCCAGTTCTCCGAAAGGCAAGTTAAAACCAGGAATGATCACCGGCAGAATACCAGCGATCCGCCCCAGTTCCATGCGAACACATTTGCCAATTGCCGTGATTCCAAGGCAATCCAGTAGATTGGTTTGAGGCCCTGCGGGCGCTGCAGGAGCCGCGATGGCAACGATAGTCGTGGTTCCCGCGGTCGCCGAGGTGGGCGGCAACGGTGGAAGAGGAGAAGGAGCAGTCGGGATCGAAGCGCAACCCACTGTAAGGACAGAGATTACGCTGAACGCCAACCGTACCAACGTGTTTTTTTGGTTTTTGGGCGAAGAAATCATCATGGGCCAACAAAAATAATGGTGACTCCGGAATACGCGTTAAATCTCTAACATTCGGCAAATTCCTCATCGTCTTCCTGGGCGAAATAATTGAACAATTCAACGATTTAAAGCCGTTTCCAGTCATTTTTTCAAAATATTCTAAAGTTGATCAGTCACAATGGATTGTTGTTCAAGGAAATGTCGAAACACAATTATATTGGACTTTCAGACCTGACGTTCAGTGCCGGTTTTCATTTCGAAAAGTTTCCACACTCTCAACGGAAATGACCCAAGGTGTCTCGAAACTCAGATCCAGGAAGTCGTGAGAAAGTACGCTGGTCGCATGATCGCAACCATCGTACTCGTTACGTGGTCGTTCACCTTTTGGGACTGATTTTTGCTTCGAGTTTGACGACAGGGCATTGCGTGGAAACCGTCCCTTTCGAGTCGGAACACGCATTGGTTTTCGAATTGCAAAATGAGCGTTTTGAGGAAGATGAGCTCCAGGAATTCCTGTCAGATGCAGAATCCCTCGCACTGGATGTCATCGTCAGGCTGGCTTCGTTGGACGAAATGCAAGACTCCGATTTTTCGAATCAGACCCCAACGCTCCTGATTGAGGGACGCACTGACGAAAATCCCGAGGATGAGTCATGGGAGGCGGATTTACCGCCGATGCCAAAGACAACTGACGATTTCAATGACCCCACTCCGTCAGTGGCCGCCCCCCCCCCGATCCTGAACTGGCGCGAGGTACGGTCTGCACAGGGTTGGCAAGTCGGAAGTCCCAACATCGACCAGCGACGTAATCCACGGAAATCACCCGCAGTCCATCGGCAAGAGAAATATAAAGTGGAGTTTTCTGATGAGGCTCCGCTCTTGGCGCAGGACTCAATGCGTGGCATTCAAATGAATCCAAACATCCATGAAAACGGGGAACCAAGTGGTCAGTCCAACTGGTTCGACCAGTCCTCCATTCAAGGATCGGTTGGTTACGATTGGCAACCCTCCCCAGGGGCATCAATCGAGGATTATCATGACTGGGGGCCATTGAAAAAGTTCCATTATTTCAATCAAACTAACGGAGATATTGGGATCGGCCATGAACGGGTCATGTTCGCCCCTTTTGAAATCGAAACCAGCCAACCAGCAAATAACCTGCGGTTAAAAATGATGTCGGCCTACAATTTGCAAACGCCTGATCGAGCGACTTATCTCTGGTCCAAGATTGGTTCAGGGGGACCCGCCCAACCACTTGGTTCAGTGGACTATCAGAATTATGATGCGATCTATGAAGCGGGGGGCGGACGTTTTTCTCTGGTCACGAACGTTCCACTGCGGGCTATGCATAGCCAGGGCAATATCTCTGGTTCGGGTATTGGAAATATTTCCCTTGCCCCCAAGACGGTAATTATCGATGGCGCGGATTGGCAGGTTACGCAAATTTTTCGTACTTACCTTCCCACCGGTGATCCACAGCGAGGCGTTAGTAACGGGATGACATCGCTCGAACCCGGATTGCTGGTTCATTATCGTTGGTCTCCCAGAACCTATATTCATGGGCAAACGAAGTACTGGATACCCCTGAAGGGAACGCCAGGAGCGACTGGAAACGTTTGGAATTATGGACTTGGGATCAGTCATGTGTTGCACGAAACCGATTCGTTCGCAATCATTCCGGTATTCGAAGCCGTCGGCTGGTCGGTGGCGGGTGGAACCTACACGTTTGCGTCGATACCGACCACAGCTCCTGCAAGTACCAGCTTCGTCAATATACAGCCGGGTGTCCGTTTTGTGATCGGACCGAAGGGGGATCTGGGGCTGTATGAACTCGGAGTCAGTGGTGGATTCGCCACCAATGCAACAGGGTGGTACCAAGAACAACTCACAATTGAAATGCGATGGTCGTGGTGAAAAGGAATCGGCATGTCTGGAAGCAGGCAGGACGCAACCAGCGTCAGTGGTACGTCGTCGGTCGTTATCTCAGTCTGTTCGGTTTCCTGGGAATGGCTTTCACCGCGTCGGCCATACTCTTCCGACTGGTGAGCGATCCGTTCCATCATCCACGAGTTGAGTTTTTGTTTTTTAGCGGCTCTGATCTTCCCTGTAACCTTGACGGTAATTTCGACCGTTTTGCGATCGCATTTCCCACAGAAGAATTGGCGGGACTGGAACGTACTCGTCAGAGAATCTTCGGTCCGCTTTCTCAACCTTCGCTCAAACTCGAGCAATGGAAATCCTCCAGCGATATCAGCTCCCTTGGAGAGAAACTGCGGAATGCGAAACTGGCTGACAACGATGTTGCCGTAATTGAGATTCTTGCAGGCGTGTCCGTCGATAACGAGTCTCTCGAGGATGACCCTTGTCTCCTCTTGAATTTTGGCTCGGGTTTTGACTCGATTGGACGAGTTCGTGTCGAAGACCTACTGAATCAGATCATCGTAAATACCCCGGCTCAGGCCACGAAAATATTGATTTTGGATGCCAGCGGAATCGAGTTACTTTCGCAGCAGGATATGGTGATGAATGACTTTCCACGTCAATTAAAGAAAATGGTTCAGAAAATAAATCATAAATCACTCTGGGTCATTTGCTCGCATGGGCCGCTGGAAACGTCACAGATGTTAGACTCTCTCAAGCGTTCCGTCTTTGGGTATTACTTGGAACTGGGATTAAGTGGTGCGGCAGATCAGAACGGAGATCTGCGGATTGATGTTTTGGAATTACATCGTTGGGTTTGTCACTCGGTCGCCGATTATATCGATCGGAGAAGTGGAGGGATGCAGTCCCAAATTCCGATGTTGTATTGGGGTGGGGGGGATCACGCGGATCGCGAGAAGCATCCGGATATCGTTTATCCGCTGATCGTCCCTGTACGGCCAAATAGCATGACTGTTGCCATGAAAACAGTAACCCTGGCTGCTGAGAAAAATTCTGAAAACGTAGCCTCGCCCTCGAAAGAAACAAATTCTGAGGGGAAACCACACGTTAATCAATCTCCAATCTCCGAAACATCGCCTGGCGTTCCCGAGCTGATTTCCGAAGCATGGGAATTGTTGAAAACACTTCAGAGCCGTCAGCACGAATTATCGACCGCACCGGCGGCCAATGATCTTGTGCCGCAGATGATGGGAGCATTGACGCAACTCCTTATCCGATACGAATCCTTGTCGGCAACTGCTGAGGATCGCGTTTCTGCAGAATTGCATCAAAAACTCATTGCGATCGTAACTCCCCTGCGAGGGATCCTAAGTACCCCTCCCGTTCCGCCCCCGGAAATGGGAACGGGATTAGGGGCTCGTATTGCCAGAAATCTGAGCCCTTCGGCACTCCCCTCGCTACCGATTCGTTCGCTGGCATTGGCTGAGAGGCTGGCGATGGAAAATATTCAGCCTCTCCCCGAGCGAATCAGCGAGTTGGGGCAGGCGATGGATAAGTGGATCCTCCAAGATGATCGGACTGGATTCGACGAATGGATTGAGACAATCCAACCGTCAGAACTGGCCTTGGTCGAACTGCAAGGACTCATCGAGATTGCCAGGATTCCCCATCTCGACTGGCCGCTTTTGAAAAACATCCTTCTTGCGCGCCGAAGCGGCGAACGGGCTGCAGTAGAGGGATTCAATCGCCGGGGAATGGTTGATCGCGACCTCAAACTTGGCGATGATCGGCGGATTTCCGCTGAAAAAATCCTCGTAGACAGTGTGCAACCAAATCGATACCGCCTTGCCGCAGTCGACCTCGCAGAATCCCATGCGGCATACGGTTCTGCACAGCGCCGCGCAAAAACTTATTTACTTTCCGTACATCTCAAACAAGACCTCTTGGTTCAGGCGCGTGATTTTGTCCGCTGGCGACGTCTGGCAGCCCAACACTTGGATCGCGGGAAGCCCGATTTCGAGGATGTGGAAACGCTTCTCATTGATCTTAAAGCCTTTTGTGATGTGATGGAACGTCAGAGTCCTGATGAGGACGCGGAAATCGCAGAGCTTTCCTCCCGGCTTCAAAATCATCAGCGGCGAATCAAAGCTGCTGCAACCGATGAAATGATCGATGGATTGGCCAGTTCCGTCTCTGAACCCCAGCAGATTGATCAGATGGAAGTTCTGTTGCAAACCCCATTTGTATCTCCAGATCGAAGACTCAAACTGCGAAACGCCGCGATGATCGCAGCGACTCAGGTTGCTCTCGACGTGAGGCCCCACGGAGCCCAACTCGACGTGACCGAACCACGTACCGTGCGACAACGACAACGTGAGTGTATTCGCGAACACGTCAGATTGGAATTGTTGCTTGCGGAACTCGCCGAGATTCCTGAATGGGACGGGCTCCCATTCAGGGGATCGCTCGATGATTTACAAACGGCCGCGAAAAACGTAGAAGAATTTCAATACTCAATTCTTCAGCAATCGAGCCGGGAGGAAGATTGCGATGCGTGGTCTGAATCCTGCAGGGATTTCGGCCATAAACTTCAAGCCTGGAGCGATCAGCTTCCTGGTCGTTTCAACGCTTTGATTTCAAAATTATCCGATGGTCGAATCCAATCCGCTCAAGCAGCCAAGGCTTGGCGAGGCGTTCCGCGGATAGTGACGTTGATGCCCACGAAACGATCTCAAACGGCCGTCACAGATGAGTCAATCGGCAGGTTACGACTCGCCGATTGGCGCGAGAGGTTCGCCTTTCTTGCCCGTCGTGCGGAATCGGCAACACGCGATACCGCGTTACCACAGCGGGAATACTTGATACGCCTCGCAGAAGACTATCGGCTGGCCGCGTTAGCGATCGATCCCTATCCCCTCGATAAATCCAACTCGATCGCAGACATGCGGCTTACGGGGGTGGCGGAACTTTCGTTAGCGGAAGAGTATGAAGGCGAGTTGTTACTAACAGTGGAAAATCGTCGCTCCGAAAAAACGACGATCTGCATGAGTATGGATTATGATTCCGAGCTGATTGAGATTCGACCGCCAACCGATTGCTCTGTCTTGCGAGAAGTGACGCGTATCAATCCTGACAAGCCGCGCATGACGCCAGCAATCTTTGGGGATCCAATCGATCCCAGATTGATTCAGTCGTTCGAGTTAAAGCCCGGTG
>JBIKZJ010000180.1:0-11804 GCA_044354755.1 Schlesneria sp.
CCGCTCATCGGAAAATTGCCATTCTCGCCTCAAGCACAACCTGCCGACCACAAACCGGGAATTCTAATTGTCGTTGCCGGGATTTTTAATTGTCGCCATACAGCAACTCAGTTCCACTACGACTTGCGTGTCTTGATTGAGAATGCCAAAGAACGGCAGAAAACAGGCGGCCGGAAAGTCTCGTCATTTCCACCAATACGCTTACAACAAATCAACGCGAAATAGCTTCTCTCTGAAGACAAAATACACCCTCTTTTTCCCCGTAGCGTGTCGCTTCATAGCCACCCACACCAAGGGCATGATACAACTCCGGCAGAGTCATCTCGGTTCTTCTGGATCAATCGGTTTGCAATACGGTGATCATCAGACCGAGTTGGGCACCTTTTTCATACCCAACATCCTCCCCGCACACTGGGTTTGTCGTTGAACCGAAAAACCAGCACTCCCATGCTGCTAACAGGAACAGAAATACCATGCGAAAGTTCATCACAAGCTTGGCAATGTGCTCGGTCATGGCGTGGCCCGTAGTGGCCCCGGCGCAGACGTTGGACTCCGCGACTGAGGCGGCGACGCGAAAGCTGTTCGATGCTCAGGCGATCGGAGTCGAACTGAAGTTGCAGGGGGAATACGTTGGCAAGGAGGGCGAGAAGTCGGTCGGAGTCCAGGTCGTGACGCGCGGCGACAAGTCGTTTCATGCGCTGGTCCTCGAAGGGGGATTGCCGGGTGATGGTTGGGATGGAAGGCGTTATGGACTTTTGGAGAGCAACCCATGGTCGCAAGGGCGAGTGGAGTTTCGTTCGCTGACGGATGAGGGAGTCAACTTGGTTCTGGATGAGAACGGCCTGATACTGAAACGCGGGGAGCGACAGGCTCTGTTGAAACGAGTTGAACGCAAGAGCGCGACGCTCGGTGAAAAGCCTCCGATAGGGGCGATCGTGCTGTTCGGTGGAGCGACTCCCAACATGGACGCGTTCGAGGAACGCAAGGACATCGAGGGATTGACCGCACCAATGATGTTTGAAGGACACATGCTCGCCGGGGCCGTCACGAAACGGCAGTTCCGAGACTACCAGTTGCACGTTGAGTTCATGACCGGATGGGAACCGCAGAACATTCCGTGGCGACGAGCCGATGCGGGCATCTATATGCTCTCTCGCTACGAAGTCGCGATCGGCGATAGCTTTGGTTTCGACTTTGATCTGTCTGGCGCGACGAGTCCGAATCGCGGCAAGTTGCTCGATGAGAAGAGCACGTCGTCGAAGTTTCCGTTGGCGAATAACAACAACACGCCGCGCGTCTGCGGAAGTGTTTTTACCTACCCGTGCAACGTCCCCAATTCGTGTCTGCCACCGCTGGTTTGGCAGACACTCGACATCGAGTTCACCGCACCTCGATTCGGCAGCGAAGGAAAGAAGACATCGAAAGCGGTGATCTCAGCAAAGTTGAATGGACATCAGACGGTCGATAAGCAGGAAGTTAATGGCCCGACGCCGCATGGCTACCAAGGTCCGGAGACTTCCGAAGGCCCAATTTGGTTTGAAGCGTTCGGACGCCGCGTGCTGTACCGCAACATCTGGGTTGTCGAACGTCGTTGAGATCTGCTCGCGTGAGCTCGTGCAATCTCTGTTTGCAGACCTCAATTGTTGAACCTTGCCAATAACTCTCAGAAATCATCAAAACAACGTCGATCAGTCCTGGCCGATTTGAAATTTCGCCCACATGAAAAAACGGCATCTGGAGCTCAACACACTGCCCCGACTTTCCGATGTGAACGCTTCGACGGGATGGTTGCCCATCCCGACGTATCACTCCGAGCCAATTCACGAAACGTTGGGTTGAACGGCCTCGGAAGAAGATAATTGATTCCAGACGGACGGCGGGGCCTGTTATCCGAGCAATTCTGATCGCACTCGACCATCCCCCGCGATGACATGTGGTCGGCCCTGCTGGTCGGGGATGGTTGTTGTTTCGTCATAGCCGAGCAGATGGTAGGCCGTGGCCTGCATGTCTTTAGGCGAGATCGGTGTGTCGACCACGTCTCCCGCAATGGAATCGGTTTGACCGACGATTTTTCCCCGCGCCATCCCCCCACCAGCAAAGACCGACGAGTAGGCTCGTGACCAATGGTGACGGGCCCCTCCCACCGGTGAGGAATCAATTTGCGGGGTCCGGCCATGTTCGCTGGTACAAAGGACCAGCGTCTCGTCTAATAGTCCGTGATCGTCAAGATCTGTGATGAGTGCCGAATAGCTCTGGTCGAACACCGGCAACAAATAATTCTTCAGCCGGGGAAAGTGATTCGAATGGGTGTCCCACACCGAGGCTCCGTGCGGACCGAACGGGTCCCAGAAGACCGAAACGAAGCGAGCCCCTGCCTCGACCAGACGCCGAGCGGCCAGGCACGACTGTCCAAACAAGGTCATGCCATATCGCTCACGCATCGCCAGTGTTTCGCGGCCTACATCCAGTGCGTCACGAATTCGATTCGAACCAATCAGCGACAACGCTCGCTGTTGATGCGCGTCATAGTGGCCAAATTCCGCCGTGAAATCGCGTCTTGTTCGTGAGGCATCGAACTGCTGCAGCAAATGGACCCGCGCGTCGAACCGCTGCGACGAGAGTTCCTGAGGAAGCTGACACCCCTGCGACAATTGAAACCGGGCGGCCGCTTCGATCCCGGCATGGGGATCGCGGACTTGCTCGGTCTGCCCATCGGCGAGCTTGGGAACGACAACGGTCCCGGTTCCAGAAAAATCGGACCAGAATGGGTCGTAACCATTCCCCAGGAATGCGGCATACGGACCTGCCTGATCAGAGGAACTTCCCTTCGAGCAGAATCGCCACGGCAAGCCGATATTTCTCGGAAGCGAGGGAGATCGCTCGCCCGATTTTCGTCCATCCAGGTAATCAACGACGGAGCCCATATAGGGCCAATGCTCGGGGGCTCGCGGATTGGTTTCGAGCGGAATGCTGTAGGTTGGCATGCCGGTCATGACGTACGCACAACAGTGAATCGGATAGTCGTGGGTCATCGACCGTACCACGGTGAGTCGATCGGCAATACGAGCAATCTGCGGCAATCCCTCGCCGATCAGCAAACCGGGGACCGCAGTCTCGATCGCTTTCATCTCTCCTTGAATTCCGGCGGGGGCGAGCGGTTTGGGATCAAACGTTTCGTGCTGAGGCGGCGATCCAAACAGAAAGACGAAGATGCACGCTTTGGCTTTGGCTGATCCCCCCGCCATGGGGCGAGCAGTAGCCCCCTGGATCCGAGGGGGATTATTCAAGCTCAGTCCCAAGGCACTAATTCCGCCGACGTGAAGCAGGTCACGTCGCGTGATTCCGTTGCAGAGCCGTTTTTGACTTCCCAGGATTTCTAGCATCTCAGTCTCTCCTTGTGAATCGACAGTATCGCACGGTGATGCGTCGATCGCCAGACGGAATTTTCAGTGCGACGAAACGGGTCGATTGGAAAGCGCATCGGTTAGAACTTTTGCGGTTTCCATTTCGACTTATAGGCACTGCAATGACCCAACCGTTCTATTCCAATTCCGCCGCAGCTCGTTGTTGCCAGTATCGGGATCGATCAAAATCACCGATTTCGCGGTGCAGACGCTACAGCTCAGTACAGTCGTTTTTGCTGAGAAGGGATGTTCGCTGCAAAAGAAGTAATTCAGTGATCCGCATCCGTTTTTGCCAAATTCCTGCCCAGATTTCGCGATGTTCGCTCGCCAGTTTTTCCTGGCCCAGCCTTTAAATTGCAATACCGTTCGAACCTCATCCAGGCATTCGACCTCTTTATAGGCCCCTTTCAAACCTCGAATCAGCTTGATTCGCTGGGCATGATTCGACGGTTGTCGCTTCCGCAATTCACGGCCGACCGCCAGCGCATCGTCGTGCGTCCCGTGGGCGGCATAGGCATTCCAGAGCAGCGCCAGGGCCTCATTGGTTTCTGGCCTTGCTCGGCCCCGCATCGGTTCCAAGGCTTGAATCGCCACCAGGAAATGCTTGGCTTCGATCGCCTTGCGTGCAAACAGTAGCAGCATGTCCGCAAGATAGAGTACGGGATCGACGTTTTGAAACAATTGTTCTGTCTGAGTCCAAGCCCCGCGATTCGCGTCGAGCCAGGCTAAGGTCAGCTTTACGTTCGCATCTTGCTGAGAACCAGCCCCGATGACGCGGCGAAACAATCGCTCACTCTGCTCGGGATCCGCATCAGCCAGGTAAATCCCCCGATCAATCCGTTTCTGCTGACTGGTGGGAAAAAATCCATACCAGACTGCCAGCTCCGTCACGAGTAGCAGGATTACGGCGAAAAATCGAAGCTGAAACAATCGAAACTCGTTTCCTGAGATCAGGGAGATTCATGCCGCCGGCTCCCCCTGCCCTCGATCAGCCGGTGGGTTTGTCCGTCTGGCGTCATGTTGATTGTGAACACCTCAGATTGACGCCCGGGCCATGTCACCAGTACCGCAACGGCACGGTCGGCGGCTTCCACCGGAAAAATGATTTGTAAGTTGGACTGAGAAAAGTAACTCCCCCCATGAGTCACCCACTGCGACCATTCACGGCCCGAGGTGACACACGAGACCCGAGCGCCAACACCATCATGGTCACCCTGCACAGCACAGAGCTTGAGACAGAGGGGCGGGCGCTTCTCCAATCGATTTCGCTGCAGGTGAACCGGTTCGTTGATCAGCACCGTGATCAGATCAA
Source organism: Schlesneria sp. (assembly GCA_044354755.1). GTDB lineage: Bacteria > Planctomycetota > Planctomycetia > Planctomycetales > Planctomycetaceae > Schlesneria. Next base: position 4,717 of record JBIKZJ010000180.1, read on the forward strand.
AGTCAACGTCATGATCCAGATCGGCGACGGCACTCCCCCGTCCAGAATGGGCAGCTTGAAAATAGGGTCCACCTTGTTCGAACATTTCCACAAATTTCTTCCCGTTCACATTGCGGAACAATTGCGGTTTTTCCGCGAACGGAGATTCCGCCGCAACGTAAATCGGGTTCCCATTCAAAACAAACAGATCCAGACAACCATCGCTATCCCCGTCCCCGAAGGCGGACGCCGTCCCCTAACCTGTCGCGGGAAAATGCTGCTCATCGGTCGCCTCGAAAAAGGTTCCGTCACCTGGGTTGGTGTAGAATCGGCTTAGCCCATAATAACAAATGAAAAGATCCGGAAATCCATCAACATCGATGTCCGGAACGGCGCAGCCTTACGAATAATCGAAGGATACCGCCAGATCCGATTCGGCGGTGACAGGCTGAAAACGCCCGTCCCCCTGATTGTGAAACAGGGCTGATGGTAACCCGTGAATTTGTTCAGGAGAATCACGAGAAATTGTCCCACCACCCGTAAAAAACAGGTCGACGGCATCCTCCAGATCGTAGTCGATGACCGCCACCCCACCTCCAAAACATTCGATCATCAGGAGCTGGCCCGCGTCTCGACCGTTTTGGCAGGCAAAAGAAATTCCCGCGTGAGTCGTCATCTCCTCAAACCAGTCATTCGGACCAGCGACGACTCGCTGAGGTGGCAGCGGCTTCTCCGCGGAAGCGATTGATTGCGGGGGTTCTTTTGCGTCAGTGGCTGTTGGCGAAAGGATTCCCCAGGGGGCGGAGACGGTTTTGCTGCAAACCCCGTCAGGTTGGCCATCCCCGTGGCCATCCCCGTGGCCATCACAGTGAGCATCCCCGTCGCCAGTCCTGTGACCATCAACGTGCAGATCAGCACCTCCATCAGGCGACCGGATTGATGCGAATGCATTTCACCAACCACAGTAGGACGAGCGTGCCAAAAAAGGCCCAGATTGCGGCAGCCAGCATACCAATGGCCTGAATGCCGAGTTGATCAACGTTCCCTTCGACAGCACCAGCGATCAGCCGTTGGTCCCAGCGAAACCCGGCCACACTCGAGGTGGCGAACAGACCACACATCAGACACCCACCCACAGCGGACACCCCCTGCATGACAAAAATCCGCAGGCCAGGCCCCTCGGGAAACTGCCCCTTGAGCAGCTGGAAAATCGAGCAACTGCAGGCAGCGATCAGCCCCCCGGTGATTAATGCCGATTGAGGTAGCATATACGCACAGCCGGGAGAAATCGCAACCAACCCCGAAACGGCCCCGGCACAGAAGCCAAACCGGTCATTCTGATCCCAGATCCACTTGGAAATCACCACCCACATCAGAGCCCCTGCACTGGCGGCCAGGTGACTGTTCAGAAACGCGATCACCGTCCGCCCGTCCAGATGGAACAAGAGCGAACTCTGAACCAACACCGTTCCTCCCCAGAAGGCGATCACACCCAGATCAGAGACCAGTGGCCGGGGGCGAAGATCCTCGTCGGTGACAGCAGTCGTCGCAGCAGAGGCAATCGTTGCAGTCGAGGAGGAACGTTTCGGGGTGATCAGCAGACACGCCAATGCCGAAAAACCGACTCCAGCATGCAGCAGCCCTCCAGAACAGTCAAGAAATCCCTGAATTTCCAACCAGCCGTCCCCCCAATTCCAATGTGCCAGTGGGGCATAAATGACGGTCCCCCACGCCACCGCAATCACTAGCAGAAGAGCCGGGCGCATTTGCGGGACCCACAGCAACAACAGTGGCACAGGTGCAGCCACAAACAACATCATGTGCAGTGACAAGAATAAAAGGCTGGGGATCGTGTGGAACGGCCTGCGACTGGGAAAGTGCGGATGATCCGAACCTGCCATCGGGAGATGGCGTTCCTGATTGAAGTAACTCATCCCACCGACAACACCTCCTCGCCCGTGCAGATGCGTTTCGTCCTTCCTCGCTTCTTGAACCGTCGTCATCTCCTGAAAGCTCGATTGGACTGCGGCCACTTCATCACCCTTGATGGGAACCGACCCCGGCGAGGGGGCGAATGCCAAGCTATAAGCCCACAGCGACCAGGCAAGGGTTAACGCCGCCATCACCAGCGGAAACTGACGACACACTTCTTGCACATCCCGACGTGCGGAAAATCCAGAATAAACAGCAATCAGGGCCGGGCAGACCAGTACCAGTTGAACCAGTGTTGCCACCAGCACAAAGGCGACATCCCCCGTATTAAAACTTTCATGCCAGCGAATCATGGTGTCCCTTGAAAGGCCTGGCCAAGCCCTCGTTGAAGTGTGATCGTGCGATTCGTCGTTCCACCGGCAAATGTTTCGGTCGCCGATTCGACGGGACCATCGGGCCATTTGATGGTAATCCGATCATACTGCTCACATTCACCAAGACCAAAGTGAACGCGAACATCATTGCTGGCTAGAAAACTGGATGCCGGATTCACAATCCCGAAAAACTCGCGGCCATTTGCGTGCAGGGTGATTTCGGCCAGATTCGCATCCCGTTTCCAGCGAGGATCGATCGCACGGATCATGAGCCAGGATCCTCGTTTGGGGAAATCATTTCGATAGAGCCGCCCCTTGCCGCCACAGTTTGTGATCAACAGATCGATGTCCCCATCATTATCGATGTCACCATGTACCAGGGCGCGGCCTGAAGCGACCGCCGCACAAAAATCGCCCCCCTCATCGGTGGCGTCACGAAAGGTCGTGCCGGGCTGCCCCATCAGCAAGAGATTCTGGTCGGCATAGTCGCGCCAGTAGGCTGCGGGGTCATCAACACGATCGTGTCGAACCTGAAATTGATCTTCTCCGTGCGGAGGAAATCGAGAATGACAGGGGATGACTAACCCATTGGTGACCGGCAGGTCCAGGAAGCCATCATGATTGAAATCGATTAACCCCGCCCCCCAACCGGTGTGTCGTTTCGTGGCGGCGGTCGTTCCTGATATTGCCGAGGCATCCTCGAAATAACCGGGTTCCGTTGCCAGATAAAGCGTCGCCTTTTCGCCAGACAGGTGCGTCACAACGAGGTCCAGCTTTCCATCGCGGTTGACATCACCAAAGGCCACACCCATCCCCGCTTCGGCCCCCCCTTCCTTGTTCATGGCACAGCCGCGCTGAATCGCCTCTTCGGTGAAGGTCCCATTTTGATGATTGATCCACAATCGGTTGGCGGCCCCATCGTTCGCGACAAAAATATCTGGCCAGCCGTCCCCCGTAAAATCGGCACAGACAACCCCAAAACCGAACGTTTTCACCCCCCCGATTCCAGCAGCTTCGGTCACGTCCGTGAACTGAACGGTCTTGCGTCCCTGCACATCCGTTTGAACACCGTCGTTCCGATAGAGGCGATCAATGGTCGGTTGAAATTTGTGCGGCCCGCAATAGCTCGCCAACCCTTCGCGAAATCCACAGGCGATCGAGTGTTGATACGTCGGATCGGCGGTGTAATTGACGACAAACAGATCGAGCAATCCATCTCGATTGAAATCAAAAAAGGCCGCACAGGTCCCCCATTCCTCTTCCTGAATCCCGCAGGAATCGGTCACCTCGCTAAAGGTTCCGTCCGCGTTGTTCAAATAGAGGCTGTCTTGTGCGTATTTGGTCACGTAGAGGTCTTGGTCTCCGTCATTGTCAATGTCCCCCACCGCACAGCCACAGCCGTATCCACCCCCTTGCAAACCCGCAAATTCGGTTCGATCTTCAAAAACACCAGGACTTACCTGACGATAAAGTCGGCTCTGGAATTTCGCCTCATGCGAAGTTTCAGGCGAGGTCCCAGGAGTCCGTGCACTCTGTACGAAAAAGAAATCCAGATTTCCATCCCCGTCGTAATCGAAGCAAGCAGCCCCTGTTCCCACGGATTCGGGCATGAAATACGTCCCCAGCGGACCAACGGCATGCTCAAATGCCAATCCAGAGACCTCGCTGATGTCGACCAACGAAGATCCACGAGCGGCGGGAATGATCTCGGGATTGCTGCCGAAACATTCAATCCCCGCATTGACCACCACCGAACTCGTTTGGTCATTTTTGACGACCGCGAGTCGACCGACGCGAGTCCATTCCCAGAAAACGATTGCCGAGGCGATGACGAATACCAGCACTCCCCGCACTGCGGGTCGCTGAAATCCCCCCCCCGAAAAATTCGCTTTCAATGGAAAACTCCAGATGGATGCCTCGGGTGACGCTGGACTTTTCAAACTCTTTTCCACCACCGTTGGCGTCGACAATCACCGTTGCCGCAGGGCTCGCCACGCAACACCACGATTTAAATCATCAGGATGTAAGCGGCTATTCAATCACCTCCGCACCGACCGGAACTGATGTACCAAACGGATGCTTGAACGGAAATCTGTCGCCGGCCGGGGAGCAGAATTTTGGATTCCGTCGATCCCCGTCAGGCGATCCCCGTCAGGCGATCCCCGTCAGGCGATCCAGCAAGTTCATGCGGCCCAGGAAACCCCTCAAGGTTTCTTCGGTGGGGCGTCCCCTTTCATCATGCTCATATTATCAGTTTTCGCTTTGGGAAGTTTGCCATCTGTGGGCATCTGCCCCATCATCTTCATCATCTCAGCGTTCATTTTGTCATCCATCGCTTTTTTTTCCGCTTCCGTTGGCGGTTTCGGGGTACCTTTTCCGCAGCCAACAAAAGCAAGGCAGCAAGTGAGCAATACAACTTTTTGAAACGTCATCAGACGAATCTCCTGAAAAGAGAAAAATGTGAAATGGGGAGTGAGAGAATCGGGTCGAAATCCGGCCTCCGTTAACGCTAAAAAATGTCCAGGAAATCGTCAATCGATTAAGCCAGATGAATCGGAAGAATTCCAAAAAATCCAGCTCGGCACCGAAGCCACCCCCCCCGCTGGTTCGACCGCAATTTTGGCAATCGGCTTGATTTGCGAGCGAACGGAATTAATCAACGGGAAATCACGACGGTTTCAGGGGTCGATTTCAGGGGTCGACTCGAGAACCTGCCCACGACCCGACGTATCCCACGAGTTGCCGAAGCGATCAACATGGCATGAAAACGGATTTCTCGCGTCGAAAAACCAGAAACTTCAGAATCTCTCTTGTCTCCGCCGTACCGGATTGCTGTGATCCCCTGAGGAACAAGGCTTCTTTTTGTGCAGGATGAGCAAGCATGAATTTGGCGAATCGAAAAGCGGTGGTCCTCGTCAGTGGTGGACTCGATTCCGCGACAAATCTGGCCATCGCTGCGGATCAGGGATTCGAGTTGTACGCGATCAGTTTTGATTATGGACAACGACATCGGTCTGAGCTGGAGGCGGCTCGAAAAGTTTGCAAGGCGGCTCGGGTCCGCCGTCATATTACGGTGCCGCTCGACCTGCGTGCGTTCGGTGGATCAGCACTTACCGACGAGATCGACGTTCCCAAGAACCGGTCAGAAGCAGAAATGTCTGCGGGGATTCCGATCACCTACGTCCCCGCTCGTAACACCATCTTTCTTTCGATCGCTCTCGGCTGGGCCGAAGTTCTCGAGGCGACCGATTTGTTTATTGGCGTCAATGCACTCGATTTCAGCGGCTATCCCGATTGCAGGCCAGAATTCATCGAACAATTTCAAGCGTTGGCAAATTTGGCGACGAAGTCGGCTGTCGAGGAGACTCGGCCCTGGATAATTCATGCGCCACTGATCCGGCTTTCCAAGTCGCAAATCATTCGCCGCGGAATGGAACTTGGCGTCGATTATGGATTAACGCAGAGCTGTTATGACCCCGATCTACTGGGGAGTCCCTGTGGTCAATGTGATTCGTGCCAACTTCGCGAACAGGGATTTGCCGAGCTGGGTATCCCTGATCCCGCTCAGAATTTTTAAACCCGAATCCCACATGTCGTTTGGCAAAACCATTCCTGTCACCGCCAAGGAGGTGAGGCGGTGACCTGGTTTTCGCCGAATCCCATAACGATCAAAAAGTCGTAATTCCGACCGATTTGATCCCTCTGCGGGTGTTCCGCTCCGCTGGGTTTGATATATTTACAGAGTGATCCTGAGACCTTGAACCCGGGTTTGTGCGCGAAGTTTGCAGGCAAGTCCTCGGGTCGCCCGGAAATCCCCCCCAGGCTTGGCTCGGGAGACCTGCAGAACTTCGCCGGAAAACACGAGCTCAATACACGGTTTCATCCGATTTTCCGTTATGTTTTCCCTTCGTACCTTCAAGTCCGGCACCGCTATGACCGTCATCACGATCCAGGATCGACTGAGTGGCTCGACCGCTCGAATTGCTCCAGAATTGGGGTTTAACTGCTTCGAATTTCGCGGTGTCGTTGGCGATCAGACCGTCGAGGTGCTCGATGCGGTCTCAGGATTCGAATCGGGTCTGCAGCGTGCCAGCGGCAGCGGAATCCCGATCTTGTTTCCATTCCCGAATCGGATTCACCAGGGGCGGTTTGTCTGGCAAGGAAAAGAATACTGCTTGCCAGGGACGGATAAGTGGGGCAACGCGATTCACGGGTTGTGCATGGATCGCCCGTGGCGAGTCATTCAGCAATCCGACGACCTCGTGACGGGGCAGTTTCAACTGAGTCTCGATGCACCTGATCGACTTTCGTTATGGCCAAGTGATTTTGTGATCGAGGTGAGCTACGAATTGATCCACTCGCGACTTCGATCCCGCTTTCGGATCTCAAATCCTGGCCCCGAACCACTGCCGTGGGGGTTGGGAACCCATCCTTACTTCAAAGTTCCGCTCAATCCGACAAGTCGCTACGAAGATTGTCTAGTGGAAGTCCCCGCCCGAAAACGTTGGGAATTAGAAAATTGTCTCCCCACCGGAAAAATGCTCGAATTGGATGAATCGAACGATCTTCGTGAAGGTGCCTATCTCAGCGTTTTAAAGCTGGACGATGTCTACACGGACCTGGAATACGAAGGTCCTCAGTTTGATTGCCTCGTGGTCGACGAGAGTGCCGGATTGCAAATTACGCTGACTTGCCCACCCATTTTCCGGGAAATCGTCGCCTTCACGCCACCAAATCGGGCTGCCGTCTGCCTTGAACCGTATACATGTCCGACGAATGCGGTAAACTTATCCGCAGCAGGCC
>JBIKZJ010000181.1:0-11793 GCA_044354755.1 Schlesneria sp.
ACCAACATGAAAATCAAAACCCACCAGTTCATTCATCACCGGTTGCGTGGCAAAGTAAAGCGGTACCGTCGGCGGAACTTTTCCACGCCATTCCTCAAGATGTCGCTCGCTGACAAACACCGAAGCCGTTTCATAGTCGCTGTCTAACAGCCGCTCAACCACCTTTTTTCCCTCGGCAATAAAGAATTCTCCGCCACGCTGCAGGTTGCGCAACTTCAGATCGCGGTACGGTTCAACGCGAGGATCTTCGAGGGTTTCAATGGGAATTGCGGGCATAAACGCCAGAGTCTCTTTCTTGCGTGTTTTCTTGTGATCGTGAACTTCCTCAGCGAAAGTCGCGAGACGAATTGTGATATTGTCCCAGAACCTCCGTCAGATCCTCCAGCCGATCCACCACCAGATGGATCACCTCGTGCTGACGCTGCAAGATCCCCTGAGCAATCAACGCCGAGGCTCGGCGAGCAATAGAACGAAAACGCTCCCACACGTTTACGTGAACCAGCAGATTCGTCGTCCCCGTCTCGTCTTCCAACGTCATGAAGGTAATTCCCTTCGCCGTCGAGGGACGTTGTCGTAACAGAACCAGTCCTGCGACAGAATATTTCCGCTCGGTTTCCAATAGCCGCAGATCGACCGACCGGACCACACGCCGACGATCCAGTTGGGGACGCAGAAAAACGAGCGGATGGCCGCGAAGGGATAGCCCGGCAGACTGGTAATCAGCGACAACTTCTTGCACGGGGGTCATTGCCCGCAACTGGGGATCGACCTCGTCATCGGCGATCCCATCAAACAGCGGCGAACGTTCTTGAGCCGGTAACGCATCCCACAGCGATTTTCTGCGGGAATCATTCACCGAACAAAACGCATCGGCCTGAGCCAGTCGGGTCAATTCGTGGCGAGCCAGATTCGTCCGCAGGGCAACATCGGCCTGCGATTGAAATAAACCGGATCCCCGAGCCTGCAGGATTTTTTCCGCCGAATCCCGTCGCATCCCTGCAATCATCCGCATCCCCAGTCGCAGCGCCACAGCGGGACTTCGTAATGGCAGACCCCGTGGTGCCGGGGATTTGCCCTCCCCCGTTTTTGCATTTGCCTCGGCAGGGACAGTGATCGGTAACGGTTCGAGCGTACAATCCCAATCACTGTGATTGACATCCACGGGGCGAACGATCACCTGCTGCCGTCGTGCTTCGGTGACGAGTTGTGCCGGAGCATAGAATCCGAGTGGCTGACTATTCAGCAGGGCCGCAGTGAATTCCGCCGGGTGATACCGCTTGAGCCACGCCGAGGCGTAAACCAACAGTGCAAAACTCGCTGCATGCGATTCCGGAAAACCGTACTCTCCAAATCCCTGAATCTGTTCATAAACCCGCTCGGCAAAATCCTGGTCGTACCCACGGGAAAGCATCCCCTCAAGCATCTTCTGCCGAAACGGTTCCATGACTCCCCGTCGTCGCCACGCCCCCATCGCCCGACGAAGTTGATCCGCCTCACCGGGCGTGAAGCCCGCTGCAACCACCGCCAGCCGCATCGCCTGTTCCTGGAAAATCGGCACCCCCATGGTTTTTTCCAGCACCCCCCGCACCGCATCGCTCGGATAAGTGATCTGCTCTTCGCCACTACGGCGGCGTAAAAAGGGGTGAACCATATTCCCCTGGATCGGGCCCGGTCGCACAATCGCCACCTCGACCACCAGATCGTAAAAACATCGCGGCTTGAGTCGCGGCAACATACTCATCTGAGCCCGGGACTCCACCTGAAAAACACCAACCGACTCGGCCCGGCACAGCATCTCATACACCGCAGGATCTTCAGCAGGGATGGTCGCCAGCGACAGCCGTTGCCCGGTCTGCTGCTGAATCAACTCGAACGACTTGCGGATTGCGGTCAACATCCCGAGTGCCAGGCAATCGACTTTCAAGATCCCCAGCGCGTCGAGGTCATTCTTGTCCCATTCAATCACCGTGCGATTCGCCATCGCCGCATTCTCAATCGGTACCAGTTCACACAACGGCCCGTTGGTAATGACCATCCCCCCCACATGCTGCGAAAGATGACGAGGGAACCCCAGTAACTGTTCGACCAGGATCAATAATTGACGCCCTAGCCTCGACGTGGAATCAAAACCGACATCCCGAAATCGCTGTGACATCAACGCAGGATCGTGCACAGATTCGTCGACGGTTTTCGCCAGTGTATCAACCCGGTCCAGCGAGAGACCGAGCGCTTTGCCGATATCTCGCACAGCCGATCGCGGCCGATACGAAATCACCTCGGCCGTCATCCCTGCTCGCTCACGTCCATACTTTTCGTAGAGGTATTGCAAGACTTCTTCGCGGCGTTCATGCTCGAAGTCAACGTCGATGTCTGGAGCTTCACCACGTTCCTGCGAGATGAACCGCTCGAACAGCACGTCAATTCGCTCGGGATCAACGCTCGTGACACCAAGACAAAAACAGACCACCGAATTGGCCGCCGAACCACGCCCCTGACAAAGAATTCCCCGACTGCGTGCAAATCGGACCAAGTCCCAGACCGTCAGGAAATACGCTTCGTAGTGCAGCAGGGCAATCAACCGCAGCTCATGCTCGATCAGCGACCGAACGTGATCCGGAATCCCCTGCGGGTAACGCTCACGCCCCCCCGCCCACGTCAACTGTGTCAACCAGGCCAGAGGAGCTTCCCCCTGAGGCGAGAGTTCCTCGGGATACTCATACCGCAGTTCATCGAGTGTGAAATGACATTGCCCAGCCAATTCGACCGTCCGCTCTACCGCTGCGGGACAGACCGCAAACGCCTGCCGCATTTCGTCCGCCGACTTCAAGTGCCGCTCACCGTTCGCCTGCCGATGGGGACCCAGCTCGGCAACCGTGCAACCCAGCCGGATGGCCGTCAGCACGTCATACAAATACCGCCGTGAGGCTTCGTGATAAAGCACCCCATTCCCCGCCACAAGAGGAAGCTGTGACCGTTCCGCAACGTGTCGATAACGATCCAGCGTCCAGGAATCATGCGGCCCCCGATAAAGCTGCGCCAACACCGAACCGCGATCGCCGAAGAGCTCCCGCCAGCGCCCCAGATCGGCCAGTTGACGTTCCGGCTGGTCTTCGTCAAGCAGCACACAGGCCAGCAACCCTGCCGAATGGCTGGCCAGATCGTTGAACCCGAGCTGGCACTCCCCTTTCGGTGCCCGCCGTTTCCCCAAGGTTAACAGCCGCGATAACCCTCCATACCCCGCGCGATTGGTCGCCAGCAACACGGCCGCAGAAGAATCTTCTAACCGGATTTCCGCCCCAATCAGCAATTTCAGCCCGAGAGGCTTCGCCGCCGCATGAGCACGCACCACCCCCGCCAGGCTATTCCGGTCGGTGATGGCGAGTGCATCATAGTTCAATTCCGCCGCCCGTTTGACCAGTTCGTCCGGATGCGAAGCCCCCTGCAAAAACGAGTAGTTCGTGGCGCAGTGCAGCTCGGCATACGAAGCCGTTTTCCCGGCCGGGGTGACGACCGATTCTTGAGTCATACTCAATACGGGCCGCCTCAGTTTCGGGTTGGGAATTTCAGGCATAAGAGACCGATCCGGCATGTTCCATCAGGCCCGAGACCACTCGAACAATAAAGCGTTATCACCCACAAACCAGACACTCATTCCAGGGACCGCTGATTCCCGTGATCTCAGACCCCAGAGATCGCAGATTTCAGAGATCTCAGACCCCAGTGATCGCAGAGCGGCGATTCCGTCAGCAACCAACATCGTTTTAATAGGCCGCCTGCAGGATTTCCAGTAAATCGGCTTCGGTCGGCTGACGTCCATTTAATAGCATCAGTCGCTTGATCTCGAACGATTTTTTCGCAAACGTCGGCAACTGGTCCAGCGTCCCTCCTAATTCGCGGATTCGCTGCGGGATTCCGATCGCGGCACGCAACCGCTCGACCGCCGTAATCGCCATTTCGGCAGCGGCCGTTTCCGAAAGCCCCTCGGTCTTTTCACCCAGGAGTTGCGCAATCCGGGCAAATTCGGCCTGCCGATTCGGAAGATTAAATCGCATCACATACGGCAACAGCAGGCCGTTGCCGGCACCGTGTGAACAATGCAGCGCCCCCCCAATCGGGTATTCCAGAGCATGTACCACCGCCACCGCATTGTTGGAAAAGGCGAGTCCCGCCAGTGTCGCCGCCAGAGCCATTCCTTCCCGTGCGACCAAATGATCCGGCTCACGCACGACAGTCGCCAGATGCTGTCCGATCAACGCGATCGCCCGTTCTGCCAGACAATCACCCAGGGGCTGTTTGCCATCATACGGAAAGGGTTCCTCAGCAGGAACATCCAATTCGTTGTAAGCCACCGCCGTATACGCTTCGATCGCATGCGTCAGCGCATCAATTCCGCTGTCTGCCGAAGCGCGTGGTGGGCAGGTCAACGTCAGTTTTGGATCGATCACTGCCAATGCAGGCCGGAGAAAATGGCTCAATGAACTGATTTTGGTCTGGCCCTGAGTATCGGTCAGCACCGCCGCATGCGATACTTCGCTGCCGGTTCCGGCCGTCGTCGGCACACAAACCAAAGGCATAATCGGCCCCGGAACTTTGCCGTAGCCGAAATAGTCGCGGTAATGTCCTCCATGGGATTCCACGGTCGCAACAATCTTGGCCAGGTCCAGGTTGCTCCCTCCACCCACCCCGACGATCACATCCGGGCGAAAATTTGCCGAAAATTCAATCCCCTGATCCGCCACAGCAAATGACGGTTCGGGTTCACCCCCGTCAAAAACTTCTACGGTGAGACCCGCATTCCGCAGCGGAGCTTCCACCTGAGCAACAATCCCGGCCTTCACCAGAATCGGATCGGTAATGATCAACACCTTTTCCGACTTCCAGGGTTTCAAAAACTGATCCAGTCGCCGAATGACCCCAGAACCAAACACAATTCGCCCCGCCGAATAAAAGTTCCAGAAATCGCGACCTGACATCGGAACATATCCTTCAAAAAACAGAACCCAGTGAGCGAAATCACAGCAGACGTCTGTCAATGATAGTCGATCCCCACATCAGTCGTCATGCCCGGCACAAACCGCTGCACCAATTTCCTGACCAGCACCATGATCGTCAACGATCAATCGCGTTCCGACCTGCGGCAGAAACGTCGGGAAGTGCCATTGAACGCCAAGCCGCCAAGCCGCCAAGACGGCGAGACGCAAAGAAGTCAGAAGCCAAAAATGGAATCTGCTTTTTGTATTCCTCGCGTCGCTGCGTCCTGGGCTGTTTGCGTTCTGCTCACGGCACCATGTATCGGGCCGCAGCGAGCAATTCTCATTTCCGAAACCACTCGGCCCGTGGCTCCGTGGACAACGGTTTGTGATTTGGCAGTCGTGACGTTTAGCCTGCACCAGCCTCAATCAAGGCACGAATCACAGAACTGTGTTTGCGATTTCGAGCGTGTTCAAGCGGTGTACGTTTTTGATAGGCCTTGGAATGGACGTCCCACCCATTCTGGATCAGCATTTTTACAAAGCCGAGATTCCCCTCCCAAGCGGCTACGCCGAGAGCTTCAGCCTGTTGTCGCGGATCGGCTCCGTGTTTAAGCAGCAGAACGGCGATGTCTTTGCAACTTCGAGAAATCGCACAAGTCAACGGACCAAATCCATGACGGTCACGATGATTCACATTGGCGCCGGTCCGAATCAAGATCCGTGCCGCATCCGCATGTCCCTGAAAGGCAGCGATATGCAGTGCGGTGGAGCCCATTTTGTTCGCCATACAGGGATCAGCACCATACTTGATCAGGGCACGAAAAATCCGGAGATCGACTGAACTCGTGGCAGCCTCCCGCAGAAGGAAATCACCATCGACCATGATCAGGTTCGGTTCTGCTCCGTGTCTCAGCAGCAAATTCACTGTCGAAACTTGATTCTTGCGGACCGCGTACAGAAGTGGTGGCTGTCGGAGCTTGTTCGTTTCATTCACGTCCGCGCCGAGCGAGATCAGCAGGCGGACGATCGCCAAGTCTCCTCGTTCAACTGCCAACATCAAGGGAGTTTCGCCCGCCGGGTGGTTCAGACGTTGAGGCAAGCGAACATCGATGTTTGGAGCCCCCTGTAATTGAGAGCGTATTGATCTCACGTCTCCCGTGAGCAGCGAGTGTACGAGCAGGTTCAATTCCGAACGAGCGATTCTCGGCATGGATCAGGTTCCTCATTTCCCAAATCACGTTGTAATTCATCGCGGTTGTAGTCGCTGTCCATGTGGATTGCCCTGCGCTGCATTCATTGAACGACGATACGAAATGTGTGAATCATTGTAAATTGTGGACGCAAACAAAAAGGGATAAGTCCAATTTCTTGTTGACGGAGTGCATTTTCATGGGATCTTCTCGTTGGCATGCCACGAACATCGCGCCAAGCGCCGGGGAAAATGATCTTACCCGTACTCAATCGTGGAAATGCCCGCGATCGGATTTTGACCGATGACGCAGCCTCTGCCGCGTTCGAAGTTGATGCCCCTGGCCAATCCCACGACCTCATGACTGGGGCGGAACTGTGAACGGAGTCTTGACAAAAAAGGAACGGGAAATCGCGCAAGTATTGGTCGTTCGAGGCCGACCGTCCGGCTCAGAGTCATCGCAAGAAGCAACCGCCAAACAACTCGGACTTGATTCCACATCCCCCCCCCGAGACCGCTCGAAAAATACAATCGATGACAGCAAATCCAAATTTATTGGACTTATCCCCTTTTATTCCGCCAACGCCGAAAATCCTGCACCCTTATCCCAACGTGCATCCGAGCGAAAACGGGTACAGGCACCGCGGACGGAGCCAGTCCCCGTTTTCGGCGTTCTACGATTGATCTGCGTCTTCTCGTACGCTGAATTCCAGCTTCCAGCGTCCGCTCCCGCGTGTGCTGACGCACCAGAGTTCGAGGACTCCCAATTCCGTTAACTGCGCGTGAAACTGAACCGGGACATAATGGTCGTCCAGACTGTCATCCTTGGGGAGCGTGGCTTCCAGCGAGTCGGTCTCGACGATTTCATCCTCGGCCCATCGCTGCAACCGGACACCTGCCTGATCCTCCTTGCGAGTGGATGAACTGAAGAAGCGAAACTGAGCGGGCTGGCCGACAATCAGACCAATCGCGTCCGAAGGGACTTCCAGTTCGGTCCCCTCTTCCATACCGAAGGGGGCGACACAGAGGGCTCGTAAAGGACGTGCCGCCCCGGGAATGGCGAGTCCTGAGGTTTCAATCCCGATGTAATAACTTCGCGCCGTTCCACCCCGAATGCGGACGCCCCCTTTGATCTTGGCCCAGCCATAATAGGCCGCACCGCGGGCGACCGAGTGATCCAGATCGTGAATCCCCTCCAGCAGCTTGGGCGGTTGATCCGGAAACCAGCTGCCGAGTGTTTGCATGAGCTGATTTCGGAATGAGTCCGCCTTGTAAACGCCCCCGTTGAACAGCACATAAGTTGGCCGGACCGGCCCCCCTTCATCGGTGCCGTGACTTTGGAGAAATGCCGCCAGATGCCGGGTGATCCCCGCATCGACTTCGTAGGGAAGCCCAATCTCCTGAAATCCCGAGACCCGATTTCGTGCTGGCTTGTCTGTCGATTTGCATAGCGGAAAAAAGCCGTCGACCAACAATTGCAACGCTGCTTCGCGACTCACTTCGACCGTCACCGTCCCGCCAATCAGCTTGCTTCCTCGTCCCAGTACCGAGATCGAATGCTTCTCGGGACCTTGGGGGGCCAGTAGTGTTTCCTTGGCTTGCCGGCACGAATGCCACAGCGAGACCGATTGCCAGGGATCCAGATTCACCCCTTTCTTGGCAAACAGACCGGCGACGTGATGGGCCAGTGCGATGTCCATGTTGTCGCCACCCAGCAGCAGATGATTTCCGACGGCGACCCGTTTCAGCGTCAGTTCGCCCGCTTCTTCACTGACACCGACCAGCGTCAAGTCGGTCGTTCCGCCGCCGACATCACAGACCAGCAGCGTTTCCCCCACCTTCAACACTTTTCGCCAGCGATCACCAATCTCGGTCAGCCAGGCGTAGACTGCCGACTGAGGTTCTTCCAGCAGGACCAGATCTTCTGGCAAACCGGCTGCCGAGGCCGCTTCCCTGGTCAATTCTCGGGCACTCGCGTCGAACGACGCGGGGACCGTCAACACGACATGCTGTTCCGACAGCGGGGCTTCCGGATGGGCCTGATTCCAGGCGGCAACAAGATGCTCAAGATATCGGCGCGTCGCCGTCACGGGCGAGACTTTGGGGACATCGTCTGCCGCACCCCAGGGAAGAATCGCCTGATGACGATCAATCCGACTGTGGCAAAGCCAGGATTTGGCCGCACCGACGGTTCGGTCGGGAAGTTCTGCAGACTGACGACGCGCCATTTCTCCGACGGCAAAGTCGCTACCCGTCGACCACGGCAGATCATAGGCACCGGTCGCCCCTTCCTGCTTACTGGCAAGATAAAGGAACGAGGGGAGCAGATTGCGCGACTCGACGGTCGCAGGGGCGACCAATTGTGGGATCGGAAGGAGTTTGACCTGGGGCTGTTCGCCATCCAGCACCGTGTACGCGACGGCACAGTTGGTGGTTCCGAGGTCAATTCCAATGGTGTACTTGTGAGGCATAAAGCCGTTTCCGGGGTTGAGGTCAACGGCGAGCCGTTCTCTTCTCGGATTCGCGAAGTGGCGTTCGCAAAAGAAAAGGAAAACGGTTTCACCAACGGCAGGATATTCGACAAAAACTGTTTTACTCGACCACAGGCCGCGCTTCAATTGGCTCGTCCGACGTGGCCGGCTCACATTCGATCGACACATCCACCTGCTGACCGACATAAATGTTGGTCTGTTCCGCAGCGATTTCGTAGAGGACCTGCAGTACGCGGGTATCAATCCGTTCGGTATTGTCGCCCGTAAAGGCTTTTTTGGGAATCACGTAAGGCTCAATCCGGACAAATTTCAACTGCAAAGGGGGGCCCCCCGATGAACCGCGGACGGTGGCTGTCGCACGGCCCGTGGGCTGAAATCGGGGAATATCCCGTTCGTCGATATCGACGCGAATTCGCAATCGGTCCAAATCGCCGAGCAGCACCAACGCTCGTGATGCGGTCGTATCGACATATTCACCGGGACGAACGTCAATCTTCAAGATCTGTCCATCGACCGGTGCCCGAACCAGGCAACGCTGAATTTCGTTACGCATGTTGGTCGCGTTGGCTTTGGCGACTTCGACCGTGGCTCGTGAAACGGTTTTGTCGGGGCGCCAGGACCCCGCTTTCAGCAAGGCATCCTCGGCGACAGCCTGCTCCCATTGCTGGTCTGCTTCAATGTAAGTGAAACGCCGCGATAAAAATTCCTCTTCAGACATGACCTTCTTTCCCAGCAGTTGCTCCCCCCGGTCCAGCAGGTCTTTCAAGCGGATGCGGTTGGCTTCGGCAGCCTTCACTTTCGCTTCGCTCGCCGGAATTTCTTCGGGACGGGGCATCTGCTCGATCCGCTCGAACTGAGATTCAGCCAGTGTCAGGTTCGCCTCGAGAATCTGCAATTGCGACCGGAGGTGTCGGTCATCGACTCGGAACAGCGGTGTTCCTGCGGTGACCCGCGAGCCTAATTGTTCGTTCGTGACGCAAACTTCGAGCACAATTCCGGCAACGGGAGTCCCTAACGCCACATTCTCTGCCCGAGCCTCGATCAAACCGGCTCCTGAAATCGCGGTGACGAAAGCGCGCCGGGGGGGGGCGACCGGCGGACTGGTTTTCGGCAGTTTCTCGGCAGCAAACAGCAAATGATAAATCGAGAATGCAAACATGCCGATTGAGAGCAAGGGAAGGAACGCGTTACGCAAATTTTTCATCTCAAATCATCGCCAGCAGAAAAAAGGATTGAGCGGCTAAGGCGGATCGCATACCGCCGCGAAATCGGGGACAGGAAATCGGAATTAAGGGATTCTTTCGGGAACGGTTGAACTCTGTTCCAGGGTCTCTTGACCCCCGTGTTGCAGGGTCTCGTGACCCCCATGTTGCAGGGTCTCGTGACCCCCATGTTGCAGGGTCTCGTGACCCAAAGTTTGCGGTGCGGTCGCGGTATGATCGGGAGTTTCCACCTGGGTCACAATTCCATCATCCATGTGAATGATCCGATCGCCATAACCGAACACGCGATTGTCATGAGTCACCACAATCACCGCCCGCTGCGGTTGTAAGGCAACTCGTCGCAAGAGCTGCATCACGGTTTGACCCGACTGTGCATCCAGGGCGGCTGTCGGCTCATCGCAAACCAGCAAATTCGGCTCGTGTACCAAGGCTCGAGCGATCGCCACCCGTTGCTGCTGGCCACCCGAGAGCTGACTGGGAAGCAGGTGCAGGCGATTTTCCAGACCGACCGACGCGAGAATTTCTTGGGACGTGGCGAGCGCCTTACGGCGAGGGACTCCGGCGATAATCAACGGAATGGCCGCGTTCTCGACGGCAGTTAATGTCGGCAGCAAATTGTACTGCTGAAAAACAAAGCCAATATTTTTTTGGCGAAATTTGACGAGGGGGGTTCCCTTCATCCGGATGAGATCTTGACCCAGCACCGAGAGCGCACCGCTGGTGGCATTCAATAATCCGGCAATGATCGAAATCAGCGTCGTTTTGCCACAACCCGACTGACCAACGAGCAGCGTCATCTGACCGGGGTAGACATCGAGATCGACCCCATTCAGCGCAACCGTTTTGGTGTCCCCCTCGCCAAAAACTTTGACGATCTGACGACAGGCGACCGCCAGCGGGGGGGAGGCGACCGCCGCAGGGGATGTCGAGGCAAGAACGGCAGGCATCGGATTTAACCTCGAAAGACCACAGCAGGTTCAAGAAACAGCACTTTTCGCAGACTGAACAGACTCGTGAGCAGGATAATGATCAGGACCGCCAGGCCAACCCCGGTCGCGGCGATCGATGTCATGTGAATCCCCGCCATCGGGGCGAGACGATTGGTGAATGTGAAAAAGAGCGACGTAATCCCCATTCCCAGGCCGTATCCAATTCCGCTCACGACACTCGCTTGCAGCAGAATCATTCCGATCAGTCGCTGGTTGGTCACCCCCATCGCTTTGAGGGCACCAAACTGCTTCAGATTTTCCAGTGTAAAGAGATAGAATGTCTGTCCCGCAACCGCCGCACCGACAATGAACCCGAGAGAAATCGTGATGCCAAAGTTGATCGGGATGCCCGTCGACACCATGAAGTATTCAATCGTTTTCCAGAAAAATCCGTCTTGTGTCAGCGCCATCAACCCACAGTTCTGCTCGATCGCCTGACAGACCTCTTGGGGATCGGACCCCGCTGTGGGCTTGGCCAGAATAAAATTCATCACATTACGATTGGCAGGGAGAAGCTGTTCAATTTCCGTGAATCGGCAGTAGAGCACGGGTAACGTGGTAAAGGGGGCCGAGGCTTTACAGATCCCCTTCAACACAACTCGCCGATCGTTCACGTGGAATTCTCGATCCAGCTGAAAGGGTTCATTCGGCCAGAGATATTCGTAACCTGATTTGTCGACAAACACCGCATGGGGGAGATTCAGGTCCGCGAGTTCCCCTTCGACCATGCTGTGTGGTGCGCCAATCAGCGTGGCATCATCGATCCCCAGCATGATGGCATTGCGAAAATTCCCGTCCTCCAGCCGTGCGGTCATATTGCTTTTGTGAAACCGAACCGCCCATTCGACCCCGGGAACGCCCCGAACCCGTTGCAGATCATTGGAACGCAAATAGGGGGCTTCGTCCGCGTACCGGACTTTATTATCC
>JBIKZJ010000562.1:0-3566 GCA_044354755.1 Schlesneria sp.
GCCCTGCTGGCGACCGGAAATCAGGTTGCGGCTCGGCAAATGCTCGACAGCTTCGACAGTCATGTCACCGCTGCCGCACCGGAAGCGACGGCGGACCTGGAACGACGACGTGAAGAGCGGGCTGATAGTGACTTGAACCTGACGAACGAGCCGAAAGACCAGCGTGAGTTATTCGAGCGGCGGAAGCTGGCCGAGCGTTCTACCGGATTTTCCCTGCTGCGGATGAACCTGCGTCTGCGGATTGGCTTGGCCGAGGGGAACCAGGATGACGTGCTGCGCGACCTGAAAAACCTGGATGCCGTTTACTCCAACGCCGTCGATTTCGCCCCGGCGATGTTTCTTGCCAGATCCTACAATCAGCTCAACGAGGATGAACGCGCGTTGTGGTGGATTGATCAAGCCCTGCAGCGCGATGCCGAAAACTGGCAAGCCTTGGCACTCGCCGCACGAATTCACTTACGAAATCGTCGCTTTGGGGCGGCGACAGACTCGGCGCTGATGTCGCTGGCGCTGATTTCGTCCCAACCGACCACCCATTTTGTACTGGGGCGTTCGCTGCTGTCACAGGGTGACGATAAAAATGCCGAACAGGCATTCAAGGCGGCACTCAACCAGATGCCCGGCCTGATCCCCGCTCACAAGGCCCTGGCCCGGATCTACAAAAAACGAGGCCAGACGGTGAGCGCCCAGTATCATGACGTACAGGCCATGGAACTGCGTCTGGCCAAAAAAGCCCATCAGCCTGAAAAAGGACCGCAGATCAAGCTGCCAACGCCTGTGGTGGTCCCCTTCGTCGACCGACTTGGGACCGCTTCGCCGGATTCGTCTCGTGACATTACGATCGTGGCGGGGCTACCGCGAAGTGGCACGTCGATGTTGATGCAGATGCTGGCCGCCGGGGGTATCGCACCATTGACCGATGGGCTGCGCCTGCCAGACTCGGACAACCCGCGCGGTTACTGGGAATACGAGCCTGCGACGCGGCTGTCTCAGGATCAAAAATGGCTGGCGGAAGCCCGTGGCAAGGTGGTCAAGATTGCGTTGCCGCTGTTGTCGTATCTCCCGAGGGGAGAGAACTACCGGATCGTGATCATTGAACGGGATCCCGCCGAAGTGATTGCATCCCAACGGGTGATGATTGAACGACTCGGTCGTGTCGGTGGGTCACTGAATGACGAGGCGCTGGCGAAGGAATATCGGCGTCAACGAGCGACCATCGTACGCTGGCTGGACGCTCGTCCAGATGTGGCGGTCTTAGCCCTGCAGTACAACGCAGTGCTCGCTGACGCGGCAGCGACCGCAAAGCGTATTGGTTCGTTCCTGAGCGTGCCGTTTGATTCGGTCGCGGCGAGTGCCTCGGTCGACCCGTCGCTTCGCCGTCAGAAGGTGAGTGTCGGCGGCTGAAGAATCGGTCTGAGAGGCGAGGGTGGCAGACGAATTCCCGGAATTGAACTGTCGCCGCGTTGCGGCTCACGTGACTAACTCGACGGTTTCCAGGGGTTTACACCCCTGGCTATTTACTGACGTCCCCTTGGGACTCAGACCATGATGAAACCATTTCTCGGCCTGAGCACGAGAAGGCTTGTCCGCCCTCCATTGAGCATTTCGACGAAGATCGTCGTTCGCCATCTCGTGGCCATCTCGTGAATGACGACGCGATCGTTCATGAGCGATTTGTTCGTCAGTGGTTTTAACCATGAATCGGTTTTACACCCCCGTTTTCTGATTTTCCAGACCAAACGGGTCGACGAGCGTCAACCGACCTGAAGACGGCCCAACCACGGCACGATGTCTTGATGTGGCAGACTCCAAAAAATGCGATCACTGCACTAGGGTATTGGTTTACGTTGGCGAACACGCAGGACATCATGGCAGTCTCAGGGGGCCGATTGATGAGAGTTATTGGGATCAGTCCGACAGTCGACTTCGCATTCAAAGTGCTGCTGGGGAGTCCAGAGCACGTGCAGGTGACGCTGCACTTTTTGAATGCGATTCTCGGAGATGAGCATCGAATTACGTCGGTCGAATTTCTGAATCCGTTTTTGGGAAAGAAACGAGACGATGATAAGTTGTCGATCCTCGATATTCTGGCCACAGACGATCTGGGGCGGAAGCTGAACATCGAAATTCAGACATCCCTTCCCCTGGGAATTCGGCAGCGGCTGGCCTACTACGACGCTCGATTGTATGTTGATCAACTGAGCGAGAGCGAGAAATATCACGTGCTTCGTCCAGCGATCGTGATTTGTGTTTTGACAAAAACCCTATTTTCTGGCCGAACTGACTTGCATTCCGACTTTCGTCTGCGAGATAAGATGGGGGATTTGTTCAGCGATGATTTGCAAATTCACACATTGGAATTGACGAAGCTGCGTGTGGAACGCGAGAATCTGGGGCGAACAACCCCAGCTGAACGCTGGGCCTATTTTTTATTGCATGCGGAAACGATGAGTGGAGCGGAAGTCCAAGAGTTACTTCGGGAACCGGAATTTGTAGAAGCCGCAGGAGTGCTAGAGATGATCAATCAAACGCCAGCACAGTTGCAAGCGTATCGAGCCCGTAAGAAGTTCCAGATGGACGAAATCGCACGCCTCGATTACGCCCGATCGGAAGGCCTGGAGGAAGGCGAACAGAAAGGTCTAGAGAAAGGTCTAGAGAAAGGTCTAGAGAAAGGGGAATTGATCGGGCAAATAAGAGTATTGCAATCAATTTTAGGGGTATCAACACCAACCCGTGAAGAGTTACTCGTCAGCAATATTCCCGAATTGACAGCGATTGTTCGACAACTGCAGCACCAACTCACCCGCCGCAACCTCTGACAACACGATCAAAACGGCGTTGCCCGCTTGCGGAAATTGCCCGAATATCCAGTTTTGTATCACGGATGCTCGATTGTCAGCGGACTGACTCGAAATCCCTTCCAAGTCCCCTGTTCGGTTTGTTCCATGCGGAAAACCCCTTGCCAGCGATGGCCAGAGAGCAAGACTTAGACCACCTCGATCTGGTCAATTCTCCAGGAAAGTCTCCTTAGCGCAACATGAGCTTGTACCCGAGGAAATTGCCAGCGGTGGGCTGAATTGCTATCCTCATTTTGCAATCATTGTGATTTCTTTTCGCGGACGAAATTTTCCATGAGTATTGCAAGCGGTTCGGTGAGACTCACGCCTGATGACCTGCTGTCGATGCCGGATGGGGAGCGTTTTGAACTCGTCCATGGTCAACTCGCGGAGTTGAACATGAGTGGGCTTTCAAGCTTGATTGCAGCCGAGATCAACCGACGGCTGGGGAATTTTGCTCACGACCGAGGGGCAGGGTTTGTGCTGCAGTCAGATTGTGGCTACCAGTGCTTCCCGGCAGATCCCCTGAAAGTTCGCCGACCGGACGGTTCCTTTGTTTGTGCCGGACGATTAACGCTGGCCGATTTAGAGCAAGGCTATCTACGGTTACCGCCCGACCTCGCAGTCGAGGTCGTCTCCCCCAGGGATACGGTTTACGAGCTGGAAACAAAAGTTGAAGAATATTTAGCGGCTGGCGTCCGTCTGGTCTGGGTCGTCAATCCCGAGACG
>JBIKZJ010000563.1:0-3565 GCA_044354755.1 Schlesneria sp.
TGGCGAAACCAATACGATTCAGGTCGCACTGGTCGGAGCGGGTGGTCGCGGTACCGGAGCTGCGGAAAACGCCCTCTCGACAAAACTCGGCCCCGTCAAATTGACCGCCATGGCAGATGTTTTCCCAGAGAAACTGAAGGGAAGCTTTGATTCCCTCAAGGGAAAATTCAAGGAAATGGTCGACGTTCCGGAAGAACGCAAGTTCATCGGGTTCGACGCCTACAAACAAGCGATGGACTCGCTCAAAAAAGGGGATGTGGTCATCCTGACAACTCCCCCAGCATTTCGCTGGGTCCAGTTCAAATACGCGATCGAACGTGGCTTGAACGTTTTCATGGAAAAGCCAGTCACCGTCGATGGTCCCAGCACGCGTAAGATGCTGGCTCTCTATGAAGAATCGCTGAAAAAGAACTTGAAGGTCGGTGTCGGCCTGATGTGTCGCCACTGCGAAGCACGGGGTGAGTTATTCAATCGCATCAAGGATGGCCAGCTCGGTGAATTGAACCTGCTGCGAGCCTATCGCGTCAGTGGCCCCACCGGGTCCGCGTTCGTCAACAAGAAACAGGGTGACATCAGCGAATTGATGTACCAGATTCGCAACTTCCACGGCTTTTTGTGGGCGAGCGGCGGTGGATTCAGCGACTTCCTGATCCACAACATCGATGAATGTTGCTGGATGAAGGATGCCTGGCCCGTTGAAGCCAAGGGATACGGCGGTCGTCATTATCGTGGTGAATATGTCGACCAGAACTTCGACAGCTACACCGTCGAGTACACCTTTGCCGATGGAGCAAAGATGATCCTCGAAGGGCGCGGTATGATCAACTGCCAAAATGAATTTGCCAGCTACTGCCACGGCAGCAAGGGATCAGCAGTGATCTCACAGTCTGGTCATGCTCCTTCCGGGGCACGAATCTTCAAGGGTCAAAAAATGACCGAAGATCAAGTCGTCTGGCGCTGCAAAACCCCAGAACCCAATCCATATCAGCTGGAATGGGATCACATCATGCATGCCATCCGCCAGGACACCCCTTACAACGAAGTGAAGCGTGGTGCCGAAGCGAGCCTGGTCACCTCGATGGGACGCATGGCCTGCCATACCGGTCGCGCCGTCACCTTCGATGAAATGCTCAATTGCGAGCATGAATTTGCCCCCATGGTCGACCAATTAACCTTGGATGGCCCTGCCCCCGTCCTGGCAAACGCCGAAGGAAAATACCCGATTCCAGCCCCTGGGATCAAAACGACTCGCGAATATTAATCCTCGCGATCCCGACGAAAGTAAAATGCCGCCGTCACCACGGCGGCATTTTGCTTTTCGCCTGAAAGTTTGAGGCTGAACGTTTTAGGCTGAACGTTTTAGGCTGCTCCTGGCCTCACCATTCGGGACGTAGAGGCCGCAGGTTCAAATCCTGTCATCCCGATTTTCACTGCGATTATTACAAAAAGTCATACCCAGCGTGGCATTTGAATCTTTCAGCTTTATGCCGATGATCAAGGATGTTCTCCGCCTTGATTTCGATGAGTTTTTCTGGATTTCCACGCGAGCGACCTCTTTTGTGTGACGTAAGCGGTCGCAGCGACAATCGCATTGCACACCACCACTTCAAAAAAAGTTCAAAACCAACCCATTTGAAATATTTCAGTGCAACCCAACGCAAGTCACCCCGCGAATCCGAAGATTTTCCAGTTTTCATCCAGCCAAATTTCCTGATGGATTTTCTGTCCGAATCTGCCCAAGAATGATAATCCGAATCGAATGCAAGCGAGCTCAAAACGATCAAAGTGTCGTGACCAAACCACATCACGCTAAGAAACTGTCATTTTCGCATGTTACAGACGATTTTCGCTCGTTGAGTCTTTTCCCCCTTGTGAACGGGCGCCAGGCCCGCGCGTGACGATTAAAAAAAAACTTCGTCCGGCAATCGCCAGTACCAGCGGGCTTTTTCTCCTTTTTCCTGCACTTTGTTCGTCTGACAGCCCAAACTCCGAAACGCTCTTCGCAGTAACGCTTCACCGATCTCGTTCTCGGCCGCCTCGGTTTGAAGCTCGAACGCAGCCACCTTTCCGCTGCCAAGTCGTGCATGCAGCCAGTTCGCGGCACGATCATTTTCGAATTGCTGCTCGCGCGCCAGAGGATCTTTCGGGGCCATGATCGCCTGCCGTAAAAACTCTTCACCCTGGATCCCGTCCGGTGCTTCATCCCAGGCGATTTTCCCCTGAGACAGGCCATACGCAAACCCATGGGGATTCATGTAGCGCGTCTTTTTGATGGGGACCAACCTGCGTCCGTTGGCGACATCCAGGTCGCGCACGATCATCCAGACCGATCGCGCCACCGTCGACAGTGCGTCGATCCCCGCCATTCCCCGTGGTCGATTCGCTCGCAACATCGCCGCCGGCAACACATTCGCCGCCAGGACAATCGCCACCCGGAACTTGCGTGCCAGTTCGGCGAGTTTCTCGACATCGGCGGTGACCAGGGATCGCCGACGAGGGGTGTTGACATAGCCATCCACCGCATCAATCACCATCATCGAAACCGCGACCCCGCTGGCCCGTAGCCGCGCTAACTCGGCCTCAAGCACCGGCAAATCGTGATGCCATTGAAACATGCGAGGCCGCAAACTCGGACTGTCCGCCACCGCATCGGCGTCGGCAGCGATCCCAGCTTCTCGCCCGCCGTCTGGACGCGATGACCCTTCGGGCTGGGTCCCTTCGAGTTGTTCTTGTGCGAGTTGACACAGTGCATAAACCTTCCCCAGATCGGCTCCCGCCTCGATCAATCGAGGCCGAACCGCATCCGCCAGCATGTTGGCCGTGGAAAAGATCACCACCGCCCCAAGGGTGGGGTCTGCAGGGTTCGACGAGCGACGCGGATCCGCGTTGGTTGCCCGAGCGATGCCGCGAGGCGTATCGGGGGAGTTTGCCAAAATTTCCCCCGGATTTCCCCGAGGATCGGTATCGCTATCGGCCCTGTCCTTGGAGCGCACCCGATCGTCGGAATGTCCCAAATCCGCTGGGGAACCCGAATCCTCGGGGCACAGTGCATCACGAGGTCCAGGCCGTCCCCGCGTGACGTCGGCGATCAGTCCGGCGAGAAAACCACTTTTCCCGACCCCCGCTTCCCCGGCAATCAGCGTCAGTTCCCCGCGTGGTATGACCCCCTCGACGACCCATTCGATCGGTTGATCCACGATCTCGGCCAGACTGAACAGCGCAACCGGGGGTTCGTCTGCCGGCGCGGAGCTGGGAACCCCCTTGGGCGTCGTCGTTCCGCGACCCTTGTCAGCGGAAACTCGCCCGGCCCCGGCAGGAATCGACGCGGTTTTCACAGCCACCGAACCGGCGACCCCACACCCGACCGGCTCGGTTTTGTGAGCCTCGTCGGACGCGAGAAACGCCCAAGCGGGGGGAGTACTCAAACATTTTCTTCGTCTTCTACGCATCAGCCAGCTCCTTTCGATTACGGAGATTGATGAGGAATGCCGTTTTCAGTTTTCAGTTTTCAGCTTTCAGTTTTCAGGCTTCAGGCTTCAGGCTTCAGGCTTCAGTTTTCAGGATC
>JBIKZJ010000564.1:0-3564 GCA_044354755.1 Schlesneria sp.
GCAACAATCCACCCCGATCGAGAAAGTCATTGATGACGACCGAAACGACCATTCTTTCCAGCACCGAGACCGAAAAGATCGCGCATGTCTGGGAAGATTCCCAGTGGTGGGCGATTCGTGCCGCGCGCGCGGCGAATCGTCCGTTATTAATTCGGGGCGAACCGGGAATTGGTAAGACCCAACTGGCGTATGCCGCCGCCAAAGAAATGCAGCGACGGATCCTTCCGTTTACTGTCGATTCGACCACCGAAGCCCGTGATCTGATGTGGTCGTTTGATGCCGTCAGCCGACTCGCCGAGGCCCAGGTGGCTGCGCATCTCTGTAAAGATGATCTGGAAGCACTCAAGAAGAAAATGAATCTGCAGCGATTCGTCAAGCCGGGGCCGCTGTGGTATGCGATCAATTGGGATTCCGCTGTGAGACACCTAAAAGAGATCGAGCAGACCCCGCCGCCGCTCCCCCCCGATCTGTCAAGCTGGCAAGAATCCGATGGGGTGGTGATTTTGATTGACGAGATCGACAAGGCTAATTCCGATGTCCCCAATGGGCTGCTCGAAGTCTTTGGGATGCGTCAATTTACGCCGCAGGGCTGGGAAACGCCGATCACGGCGAATTCCCAGATTAAACCACCACTCATTGTGATTACCACCAACGAAGAACGTGCCCTCCCCGACCCCTTCGTACGCCGCTGTGTCGTGCTCGAGCTGAAACTTCCCGATTGTGCGTCCGCCGAGGGGAATGAGCCTCGCGACAAGGAGAAACAAGACAAGGAGAAACAAGAGGTGTTCCTGCAATACCTGATCGCACGAGGCAAGGCCCACTTCGAACAGTTCATTCCCGAGGCACAGCTCAGGCTGGCGGCGGAATTGCTACGGGAAGATCGGCGGCAGGCGATCCGCAAGAATCAACGACTGAAGCCAGGTCAGGCGGAATATCTCGATTTTCTTCGGGCGATGTCGGTCCTGGCCGCTGAAGAGAAAAATAAAAAACAGGAGGGTGATACGGACGAGGTCATTTACAAGCGGATCAGTGACAACATCCAGAAGTTTCTGTTCGAGAAATCGGCTGGGGTCGATCAATGAATGCCCCCCCGAAACGATCACACGGTACCCTGGTAAGCCGTGCCGACTTGCTGTGGGGGATGGTGGATGGGGATCCCGGTGTGGTGCAGTGGATCGCCGCACAACTCGGCCTGACCGAACAACAACCCGCCCGCGAGATTCCCGAAGTCGTGCCGGAACCGACCGATCCGCCGCCCGTGCCACCTCCCAAAGTTGTGCTTCCTGAATCGACGGGCTATCCAGACGAGATCCCGGATCTTGCGTTCTGGCTGCCGACGAAATACGTTCGACGATACGATGCGGAACAGGAAAAGAAAAACAAAAACGAAAACGATCGGAAGGGGAAGGATCCCGCCGCAGAAAAACGCTGTGACTGGACTTGGACCTCCCCCCCGGTCGCGATTCCCCGCCAGAGACCACTCGCCCCGTGGTCTGATGTCTGGCCACGGCTGCGACAATCGTTCGCCTGGCAGGTTCGAGGCGGAAAAATCGATTTCCCGAAGCTGGTCGACCGGATTGCCCGCCAGGAACTGATCCGACAGATCCCGCGGCAAATGGCCCCCGCCGAAAACGGAAGATTGACCGTGATTCGGGATTTCAGTCCCCATCTGGCTCCTTATTTTGCGGATCAGGCTGAGCTGATCACGCGGTTGTCACGGGTATTTCCGCCGCAGTCGTTTACCATCTTGTGGGGGCAGGACCCCGAGATTCTGCAACGACAGATTGGGGGGATTGCCGGGACCGAGTTCGTGCGGGGTGAACCGATTCCCGGCAGTCGGATCCTGGTCCTGGGTGACCTCGGTGTGCTCTCGACGGACCGGACCGTTTCGCAGTCGTGGTTGCGGTGGGGGGTATCCCAACGACTGACCGGCTGTCCCTTATTGGCGCTGTTTCCGGGGGGGCTACACCGGGTGCCGGATCGTTTGCGGACCCTGTTTGATGTGCAGTCGTGGCAGTCGGACCGATCGGTTCCGATCACCACCGGCTCGGTGCGGCAACAGCAGGTCCAGACCCTGCTCACCCTGGCGGCCCCCGCCTTGCGGTTAGAGCCGGGGTTATTACGGGATCTCAGACAATTGCTGCCGCAGCTTGCGGATGCGGCGCTCGAAGCGGATGTCTGGAACAGCCCGCTGTTGTCGAGTCGTCACTTTGCAGCGGCGACGATCGATCGGCGACTGGTGCAAGAACAACTGCGACCGGCGTTTGAAGCGTTGTTGACATCCCTGCAGGAACGAGTGCTGGACTGTCTCTGCCGCTGGCGGAAGTTGTTGGAAGCTTCGCCAGAAGTTTGGTTTGAAGAAATTCACAATTTATCACCTCGAACGCAACTGTTGGTCAAGTCGGCGGATCGCGAGGATGCCATCGCCAATTGGCACAAATTTGACGAGATTTTGTCAGACCCGTCGGGCACCAGTGAGGTCAATGCGGGGGTGAAGGGATTCATGGATCGCAGCACGCGGCGTGCGTCGGATTATGCGATCGATCATCCCGAGTTGGGGCCGATCATCCGCAAGTATCGACGGCGGTTTCACCCGGAACTGGGGGTTCATCCGTCGACCGACCCGATCGAAGAGATCGATCCCGATTCGCGTCTGCGGACGATTTCGATCAACGTCACCGAGACCCGCGTGACGGCGGCGATCCCTCCCGATTCCCCTGCGGCGATCCGTTTTGGTCATGCGTTGCAGGCAACGAATGATTACATCCAAATCGGTCAGCCTGAACGCCGCTTCTGGAAGCGGGAAACCGAAAAACCCAACTTTGTTTCGGCGTACGGAACAGACCAATACGGCGCATGGTACGAGTTTTCCGTACCTCGCCGCGATGGCCAGGGGGTCGTCACGCAACGGATGCGATGGATTCGGCCCGGGACTTTTCAAATGGGGTCACCGGAAAATGAGCCTGAGCGATCGGATGACGAAATTTTGCATGAAGTCACCTTAACCCGTGGCTATTGGCTGGCCGAGACCACCTGTACGCAAGCGCTATGGGCCGCAGTGATGGAGACCGAACCGAGTCGATTCCGCGGGGAGCGGCTTCCCGTTGAAAACGTGAGTTTTGCCGATGTTGAAGAGTTCATCCAGCGACTGTCGGAACTGCTCCCGGGTGTCGCGTTGGCGCTGCCGACGGAGGCGCAGTGGGAATATGCCTGTCGTGCGGGGACACAAACCCCTTTCAGTTTGGGTGAAACGATCTCGACCGACCAGGCAAATTTTGATGGCAATTACCCGTATGCCAGTTCGCCAAAAGGGGAATACCGTCGAAAAACGCTTGAGGTGCAGGAATTGCCACCAAATCGTTGGGGCCTTTATCAGATGCACGGCAATGTTTGGGAATGGTGCCGTGACTGGGGCGGGGCGTATTCTGCTGAGCCCCAGACCGATCCTGAGGGGCCGGAACGTGGCTCGCTCCGTGTGCTACGCGGCGGCAGTTGGGGCAACGGCGCTCGCCGCGTGCGGTCGGCTTACCGGCGCTGGGACGCCCCGGGTGGTCGGAGCGGGAA
>JBIKZJ010000182.1:0-11721 GCA_044354755.1 Schlesneria sp.
CCTTAACAAGTCGATATTTGCCGAACTCTCCAGGAAATTCCCCCGACCCCTCTTTGCCATCAACCCATTTCGCATTAACAGGCCCACTCCCTACCGCCTCTTGTTGAGTTAATAGCTGCTCATCGCCCCGAGAATCATGAGTCGAAGCGAAACGGGAAGGGGGGACATTGACATTCGCCATGGGCCGCAGAGGGGGAGGGGGTTGAATCCCTCCCTCTTTAAACAATTTCATCGCGGCATTTGTCGAGGGAAATCCCATCTCGGCAGCGTCGTTAACGGTATTGCCGACGTGATGACCACTCTTCGCTGCCGCATTCTGATCGCAAATTTGCATCAAACGCTCAGCGAACGGTGGTCGGGCAGCAGACTCTGAGTCGATTCCCATACGGCAGAGTCCGATTTTGATCTCATCAATCTGCGCAGCGGTCAATGATTGAAGCTTTGCATCAATCTCTTCCCACTGATTCGCTTCGGCCGCAACCAGGAACTGACCAATGATTGACTCAATCTGAAAGGATTCGGCCATTTCGTTTCGTTCAACTCCTGGAAAGATCTTAGAAGAGACGACCGGCACTAGGGGAACCTTGATTTTCTGGCGATTCCTACGTTTTGAGTGCCTATCCAAATCTCATAGAAACATCAAGCTCATTCACTGATGAAGAAACCTCCCATACTTGACGATTTTTTACTTCCGGTGAATCGGGATTTCCCTGAAGTTCACCTGATTTTTTGCCGACCCGAGCAAATCGGACCAGTGACTTCTTGTCGCCTGCGCGTGAAATTGAATCAGTTCTATTGACAGCAAGCTCAGGTGGGGTACTCTAACTCGCTGCGATCCTGGATGCAATACAAGACACTGCATACCAACGACCTAAGCGTATTCGAATTCCAGATTTGCGATTGATTAGGCAATGAAAATATGACCGCGTTTATTCCTCAATGCGATCCAGATCCAAGCTCGCGTCGTACTGCGATCGACCAAGCTCGTCAAGCTTACCAGTTCAACTATACTCACATTTCTCCACTAGCACTGGTTAACAATCTTCCTGCAGAGCCGTTTTTTTGCAGTTGGCGGCAAAAGCTCGCTGAACACTCATTGAAAGCGATTAAGAATCGTATCCACAATGTCCAGGAAAAATCGATTCGAGGGGCATTCTGGGCGAGAATTCGAGAAGTTGAACTGGCCTTAAGCGCCGCCAGAGGAGTATTTTCTCGCCACTTGGGTGGGCTGATGGTGGGTTTTTTGCAGCATTACGCCGAGCAATCCGCTCACACCAATCCCGTCGACTCGTTGGAAGCTTACGCGGGCTTGTTTAATGAGATTGGCCTGCCCCCCGTAAGCAAAAGAATCGCAAACGATCTCCACTTTGCTCAGATGCGCCTGGCAGGACCGAATCCGTTACTACTCCACCGGATTTCTCGCGTCGACGAAACTCGATTCCTCTTCAAAGAAGCGGATTTCCAACGGCTTCCCCAATTCAAAGGGGATTCACTCGCCGCAGCAGGAGCAGAAGGAAGACTCTTTTTTGTTGACTATGAAGTCCTCAGCCACATCGCTGCGGGGCAGTTGGAAACCGAAGATTTACAAAAATTTCTTTATGCGCCGATGGCCCTCTTTGTCATCGACAAAACAACCTTCGACCTCATGCCTGTTGCAATTCAATGTGAACGGTTTTCGAAAAATGGCAATCCGATTTTCACTCCAGACGATGGATATAACTGGATGATTGCCAAAACGATTGTGGAAATCGCAGACGGAAATGTGCATCAAACGATTTCGCATCTGGGTCGAACGCACCTTTTAATTGAACCATTTGTCGTCAGCACCTTCCGGCAACTTGCCCCCAATCACCCGATTTTCCTGTTGCTGATCCCCCATTTTGAGGGGACACTTCGAATTAATGCCATGGCGTGGAAGTATTTGATTAGTGAGGGGGGAGTCGTTGATCGCTTATTAGGGGGGGCAATCAAATAATCGCGTGGATTGGCTGCAAGCGGACTTCGTTCACAGGGAGTGAAAGACTCGTACTTGCCACTCTGTTTAAAGAATCGGGGTGTTGATGACAAAACGTGGCTGAAGGATTATCCGTATCGGGACGATGCGATACTCTACTGGGATGCGATAAAAGAGTGGGTGCAGTCTTATGTCAGGATCTATTACCCGTCAGACGCACAAGTTGGCAATGATCCTGAACTGCTCGCCTGGATTCACGAAGTCGGTGCCGAAGATGGCGGAAAAATTCCAGGATTCGAATTTGCCCCCTCACCGACGATTGCGAGCCTTGCGGAAGCACTCACCTTCATCATTTTCACTGCCAGTGTTCAACATGCCGCAGTCAATTTTCCGCAGTATTCACTCATGAGCTATGCGCCGAACATGCCGCTGGCAGGATACTCCCGAGCACCGAAAACAAAACAGGGGGGGACCGAGCGAGACTACTTGAACCAATTCCCACCGTTGGCGACTGCGGAATTACAATTGTATACAGGTTATGTGCTGGGTTCCTTACACTATACCACGCTTGGCCACTATCCTCAACATTATTTCCATGATCCGCTTGTTGCTGGTCCCTTGAAAACCTTCCAGGACTCACTCGATGAAGCGGGGGAACAAATTAAGATTCGCAACTCGACCCGTTCCAGTCCGTATCAATTTCTTGAGCGATCAGGGATTCCGCAAAGCATCAACATTTGAATCGGTCAAGACTGTCCCTGACCTCGTCGCCGACTTCGCAATCTTCCGCGGGGTGCCAGTACTACACCCGAGCGCGACATTTGTCGTGTCCAGCAAACCCACGTCGAGGTATCAGATCAGCGCCGTGAAACGGACCCTTTCGGGCGAGGCATTGCCCTATGGTCGCTTGGTGTTGTCCCAGAAATCACGTCGATTTCCTCCTGCAAACGAGATCACATCCGTTTCAACGCCAAACTTTCCTTAACGGGGTGCATCAATGATTGCACTTCCCATAATCGTGGCGAGCTTGCCAGCGAGCGGATTGACCGCCCCCTTGCCATCGGGGTGAACACGATTGCTAAGGAACAGGAAAAACAGGTCCAGTTCCGGGTCGATCCATAACACTGTCCCCGTAAATCCGCCATGCCCGAATGCCGAGGGACTCAAAAAATCCCCCTTGTTCGACGAGTATCCCGTCTGTTTGTCCCAGCCAAGGCCCCGTATCCCCGAAGTGACTCGATAATCATCCGACATCAGCGAAACGGTCTGTGGTCTAAAAATTTGTGTCTCACCATAGGTTCCTCTACCAAGCAGCATGACCGCGTAGATCGCGAGATCATCGGCGGTGGAAAACAATCCCGCATGACCGGCAACTCCCCCTAATTTAATGGCTCTGGGATCGTGAACCTCTCCTTGCAGCCAGCGATCGTTGCGGCGTTGAGTTGGTGCCGCCCGGAGTCTGAGCTCTTCGCGAGGCAAATAACCGGTCTCGGTCATTCCCAGCGGCCCAAAGATCTCTTTTTGAGTAAACTCGTGCACCGAGAGCCCGCTGATCCGCTGGATCAGATCGGCCAAGAGAATGAAATTGACATCCGAGTAGACAAACTTGGTGCCGACCGGGTTCTGTAGCTTCAGCCCATAAATCCTTTGCATCGCTGCCGCGGGGCCGTGCTGATAATCGGCAAGGTCGTTGTCAGGAATGAGGCCACTTTGGTGGATCAACAAATCACAAATGGTGATCTCTTGCTTGTCATGAACCGCAAATTCGGGAATCAACGTCGAAACCTTGTCGGCAAGACTGAGCTGACCTCGTTCAATCAGCAACAGGATGCTGCTCGCTGTTGCCACCGGTTTGGTGATCGACGCCATATCGAATACGGTATCGGTCGTCATGGCCACAACCTGGGGTTCCAGAGCCTTATTTCCATAGGCCTTCAAACAGGCAATTTTCCCATGCCTGCCGATGCAGACCACACAACCGGGCAATTTTTTGGCCGCGATCCCTTCCGCGACGATGGCATCCATCGCGGCCAGCTTGATCGC
The DNA here is from genome assembly GCA_044354755.1 of Schlesneria sp. Lineage (GTDB taxonomy): Bacteria > Planctomycetota > Planctomycetia > Planctomycetales > Planctomycetaceae > Schlesneria. Next base: position 3,998 of record JBIKZJ010000182.1, read on the forward strand.
ATCCAGACCAACCACGTCCGGTTCCACACGTGGCAGTGCGGCTGCGGCAGGGGCTCCGAGTAATAGCATCCACATCAGGATTATGATGGACTTGCGATTGATCAATTCCTCACCTCTTGTCTGTTTGAATGCTTTTCTGCGTGCTGCGTGTGGATGCCAGTCAGAGAGTTAGGATTCGACTTTTGGCAGCCATTACCGGATTATAACCGGGGTAACGCACCGCACGACAGCTCGGGATGCATGCGACCTGCAGTGAATCAGAGCGAATGCTGACCCACGAACAGCTGGCGAAAACGGCTCGTCGAACCGCATCCAGGTACAAAACCGCGTTTAACGAGCAATTGCCAATACTGCCGCACATCCCCGAAACCAGACTGCTCACGAACGAATGAAAAACTCAAGAAAATCCCATTCCCAAGAGCAAACAGAGAAATCAATTCGGCTTGATATGGCCCATCTGAATTCCTTCGCGGACAGACCAGGTACTAACCGCGCCATCGAGGCCTCCCGCGTAGAGCTTGTCGCTGCAGGAGGAGAAAGCGAATGCACCCAAACTTTTCACTTCCAAGAGGGTTCTTTTCACTTGCCCTGTCGAAAAATCTAGAATGTGGATCGGTCCCGAAGCCCCACCGACGGCCAGCCACTTTCCATTTGGTGAAAGAGACGACCCCAGCAGAGAATGTTGCTCAGGCAACTGCACGGTCCATGATTTCTGATTCGTCGCAACGTCATAACGAGTGATTGACCGATCTTGAACCAGCGCAATCGATAGACCATCCCCCGAAATGACCGGTTTTGCCGTCAGAGGACCAACCCCTGATAATGACTGTAATAACTCATCGGTACGAAGATCGTATGACTGGAAATTTCCGGGTTGGGTTGCGACGAATAATCGATTTCCTTCGCGATCTAACACGATTTTTTCCGCCAGTTCGTTGAGAGTGAACTCCGATTCCACCGGGATATCCTGAGAACAATCCCAGCGACGAACATCTGTTCCACGAAGTACACGGATCGCCCGACTTCCATTCGCAGAAATGCCAATGACCACCGGGCCAGATTCGATGTCTTCGGAACGACGAAACATCTCGGAAACGATCAACTCACCGTTCCGCAGAATCATGATTTCCTGAGCGTCAACCGAATGAATTGACACCCGTCCATCGTCCGACACACACGAACCTGCTAATACTCCATGGTTCAGCTTCAAGGTGAGATGGAAAACTTGACTATCAAGGTCCAAGGTCACCCGTTCTGAATTTCCGCGATGGATCAATAGCGATTTCCCCTCACAAATCGTGGTGATACTCGAAATCGGATCGTTGAGAACCATGGAAGCCTGAGCGGCGGCCCCATTCGTGGCCGTGATGATAGGAATCAGACCGAATACGCCCCAAATCAGGCCCCCCAGAAACAAAATTTCCAGCAGTGTGCCCCAATAGAGATATCCGGAGCGTAAAGATCGCGAGACTGCGAATTCCTGTAGTTGCTTGCCCACAGTGAACCAGAACTGGTTCGATTGAAACCGGTGAAGGATTCGGTATCGCGGTGAAGAACGCATGGTTAAGCCTCGTTGTCAGATTCGTTGCCTGGATTGGCGATAAAACAGGTCCGTTTCATCAATTCCAACTATCCATGCGTTTTTTCTGACGCTCGTCCTTCAACTTTTCGCAATAAATCTTGAATTTTTCGTTAATTCTGGTTTGTACCGGGATTTCCGTTGATGGCTCTACAGGGCAATCCCTACACTGCCGATAACGTATGAACTCGCTACTCACTGCAGTTTTGGCTACAAACAGGTTTAAAAACGAGCGTTCCTCGGGTTGCCGAAGAATACGGAGGCTCGGTCGATCAAGAATGATCACCCGTTTCGTAGGATACGCTGCGACAGGTTTCGTCAGCGTGGATGCGAGGTTGTTCGCGACGGACTCGGAGCATCGGTGCGAAATCAAATTTTTTCGATGGTGCAATCACACAAAAATCCAAGGAAAAACAATGAGTATCGCGACCTCAGGTGAAGAACCCGCCCCCAGCGACAAGGACGACTGGAAGAAAATGTTCTTACAGCAGATCATGGAATTGCGAAAACTGGCCAGCGCGCGCCTGAACCGTGAGCTTGGCGAGTCTTGGCAAACGACGGCACTGGTCAATGCCACTTGGCTCAAGTTCGCCCAGAATTCCCACCAACAATTTGAGAATCCGGGACATTTTTTTGCCGCTGCGGCGAAAGCAATGCAGCAAATCCTGATCGACAGTGCTCGAAACCGGAATCGTCAAAAACGGGGTGAAGGAGAAAAATCAGTCCCGATTCACTTGATTGACGAAGCCTCAATTCAGGTTGTTAACTTGTTTGACCTTCATCAAAGCATGATCCTCAACGAAGCACTCGATCTGTTGGCGAAAGACCACCCGGAAGCGTGCTTTGCCCTCGCCCTCGAATTCTTCTACGGAATGAATCAGGCTGAAATTGCAAACAGCCTGGATCTCTCTGATTACGCCGTCAAGAAAAATCGCGATCTTGCGTTCGCCTGGCTGAAACTTCATTGGAAGAAAGAGGAAGCCGATTCCACTCACTAAATCGGTCAACCAAGTTTGCGCGTGGGTGATGCTCTGATCTCGCCATCAACTCAACTCAACGCAACAATACGTGTCACCAAGGAACTCGCTTCCAGACCATCGTTCCGCGTAAACCGCAGCGTGCCGTACCGCATAATTGCCGCGATCGTGGTTTTGAACGTGACCAAACGGAAAGATCACAGGTTGATCAGGCAATCTCGGTCGAATCAAACACTCTCTTCAAACGCCAGGTATTGGTGGAAGATTCGCTGCGGTGATGATCTCGCGCGGGATGCCGGGCATCAGTCGCAGTTCACTCGGATCAATCAGCGTCTGCAGCATCGTCGACACCAGATTCTGAATCCGAATCGGCTCGGACGAGGGTTCCCCCGCATCCCGGCTCGACTGGCCGATCACCTGCCCGGATTTCAAGCCTCCCCCGGCGATGAGTAGCGGGGCCAGATTTCCCCAGTGGTCACGTCCCCCATTCTGATTGATTCGCGGAGTTCGTCCCATCTCGCCCGTCGCAACGAACAGAATACGGTCACTTAATCCTCGTCCCTGCACGTCGTCGAGAAACGCCGCGATGGCATGATCCAGCGGCGGTCCCATATACCGCATCCCCTCTTCTACCGTCGCATTGTTCACATCGGCATGCATGTCCCATACAAAACTGGTGGTCACCGTGACAAACCCACAACCCGCTTCACATAACCGACGGGCTAGTAGTAACAGTTTCCCCAGTGACTTGGCATTATCCACATAGTGATTGTAGTTGTTCCACTTCCGATTGATCTGGTCAGGCCGAACCAGCGGAGCCGTATCATATCGGGCAATCGTTCGTTGATCCTCTTTTGATAAATCAAACGCACCCGCGACCCCACCCAGCAGGGTGCTGAAGGCCTGTGCTTGCAAGGGATCAATGCTTTCCAGCAAGCCACGCGAGTCCAGCCGAAAACGCTGTCTATCCAGTTCTGACAACAACGTGCGGCGATCCCCCAGCCGATCCACCGAAACCTTCAATTCCAGGTTCTGCTGCAGATCCCCACCCGAGCCGGGGACAAACGGAGCAAAACCATTCCCCAATAAACCAGTCGACTCAAACTTGCCGAACGAGGTAATCGCTGGGCCGGTCGTTGCATCGACCGATTGCGGGAACAGCATCGCACTGGTCGGCATTCCCGTGCCGACACGATTGACCCCCGCCACTCGCGCATACAACGAACCGACATTGGCACCCGAAGTTTCGTTACAGACCACCGGCTTAATGTCATGGTTGCCATCGCCAGTCACGAACGAGCGAACAATATTGAACCGATCCGCTCGTTGCGAAAGCTGCGGAAACGACGAGCCAAACGTCACACCGGGAAGGGTAGTCTGGATTTCGCCAGTCGCACTTTGAATCCCCACCGGTGCGGTCATCTTCGGATCAAACGTTTCGATCTGACTGGGGCCACCATGCAGAAACAGCAGAATGACTGACTTGTTGGTGATCGGGAGTCCCTTGGGACTGGCCGCAACCGGGTGAGTCAGCCAATTCGCCGCTCCGAGACCCGCCAAGCCGCTGGCACCGATTCGCAACATTTCCCGACGGCCGTAGCGCGGATGGGAATCCAGCAGAGTTAACATCAGGCCAAACTCCGAGCGTTGAGGAGCCGATCAGATTCAAAAGTAGTTCTCTCCACAGTATCGGGAAACTCTGATGCGAGCAACTCCAGCGAATTCTCTGACCCCCTACGGAAGAGAGTCCTGGTATTAACGAATCAGTCTTAATCCTTTTTCTTCCACCTGGATCTGCCAGCCTGTGGACTCGGCAATTTTTTGCATCACGCCCCCAAGGGTCGTGTTTTCGAGCTCAAAGGTAATCGTTTGGTCAAGACGTTCAGGGCCGAGTTCATCGCGGTCGTAAAAAATCGGGACCCCCAGATGTTCTTCCATCGCCTCGATGAGCTCGGAACGCTTGGCTGGTATTGCCTGTTTGTATAAGACCAGCTTCTGCCGCAGTCTCGCTTCCACATCGATTTTCACTGGTGGAGGGGGTGGGGGAGGGGAGGGGGCTTCCGCTTGCTGTGACACCGCTTCGGCCATGGCATCAAGAGGAGACCAGGGGAGCACCTCGTCCAGATTGGCGGGCTCCAGTGCCGAAACCGGACTCGCCGCAGGTTCACGCTCGATCAGGACGACGATTTCCGGAGGGGGAGACTGTTCGCGGCTTGGTTCCTCGGCAGGCTGCGCCGGATCAGGGTCGGTTGCCGAGGGGATCTTGGGGAGCGGTTCAGACCGTGTCGCCGGCGAAACCGGTGGGGTGGGGCTCGGGCGGGACTTGGGGGACAGCGTCAGCACGGCGACGAAGACCGCAACCCCGATGGCGAGCAACCACGCAACGGTCAGGGGCGAATCGAGCAGGCGACTCCAGAGGGAACGCCGTTGTGGAGAGGGCAACAAGATTTTGTCGGCTCGTCGCTTTGCCTTGTCCTGGAAACGCTGATTGCTACTGGCAAGTTCATCGGGGGTGAGTCGCCGTGCCACGAAGTCCCCTTGCGCGTCCTCAGTAGTAATCCTCATCCCCGTTTTACACTCGGGACAATTCACCCGTCGACCGACGAACGTCCGATCGCGTATCCGCAAGATCGTACCGCACTCAGGACAAGAGGACCGTCCAGACATCGAATCAGATCCCAGAAATCAAGAGAGTATTTGTTTTAGAACAGTATTGGTTTCAAAACAACGATCATCACACGGTCTCAAAACCATCCGGTCCGCAGGTCAAACGAGGATTTTATTTCGTCAAATCATACGGCGTCCACCCTTTTTCACTCGCTGTGGCGAGTGTGGTGACGAGGATTTGCTTTTTCGTTTCATCGACCACCAGGATTAGCGTCTTATCCGGAGTTTGATTAACCCCTTTCGAATCCTCGAAGATCTTTAGCGCCACATCCTGAGCCCGCGCTCCATCGAGCTTGAAAACCTGGGCAATATTCTTGGTAAATCCACCCAGCTTCAGGGCGTCGCCGTCAATTTCAATCGGAGTTCGGATTTCTCCGCCGATAAAACTAAAGGCTTCGTTCAATGGTGTACGACGGAAGTCGACATCGATTTTCATTTTCAGTCGATCGGCAATCGATTCGGGTAGGGTACTCGTCGGGACGACAACCGGCTTGACTCGTTCTTTCGAAAAATCGGTCCGGGTCGATTCATCCCACGCCAGGAAGGTCCCCACCGCCAGATTCGGAGCGGCTCGATCGGGGAGAGCGGTCACCAGTTGCACATGCTGCGGCCCGACCAGAGAAACCGTGGCGAGCGCAAAGACTTCGGCCATGGCGGGAACCCGACCAATGATCATCCGTTTTCCCTGCTCTTGTGGATTCATCTGCTGGAATTGCGGGACCAGCTTTCCGGCTAATTCTGCCAACTTGTCGGTGAACTCCTGCTCCAGTTTTTTGGCCGCATTTTTCGCAACAGGCCGTTTCACCCCTAACAGGATTTCGGAATAAAAGAGGGGCTCGGTGAGATGAATGCTCCAAGAGACCGCTTCGGTCTGTTCGCCCAGCCACTCCAGTCCGTTTTTGACGAAGGGCCGAACATTCTCGGGGAACCAAGTCTCTTGCAAACTCAAGGTGAGTGGCGTGAACAGGACGGTAATGTGACGACTGCGATCGGTGAGGGGGAGCAGGGGATCCAGTTGTTCCACCGGATTTCGTTCGGTAATCGCCTGCACCATTTCTTGAACCTGACTGCGCGGACCAACAACCAGTGTCCGCGGATCAATAATCATATAAGCCCGATCCCCCTTGATATAGACCGGCTGGGCGTAGGTATCGATCCGCTCGCCTAACTGCTCGATCAATTGGCTGCGTTTCTGATCCTCAACCAGATGAACCACGGCAGCAATGTCAGGCCAGCTGCCACGCATTCCAGGAATCAGGCAAATTAAGAGTTCTTCCACTTCTTCCGGTTTTCGCTGAAATAAGTCATTCAGCGTTGTTTCGATCAACTTGGCGATCGGCGGAACACAGTAGAGCAGCTCTTGGCCAAGACTTTCGGCCTGCCAAAGTTCCGCAGGATGGAGATTCAGCACAATCTGAGTGCCGAAAGGAATATACTGCAGCTCGATCGGCGTCCCTTTTGTTGGTGCTCCCAACCGAGCATACTCGCTGATGGCCACGCCCTCGCTGGCATCGCTGGCATCGCTGGCAGGGAATTGCGATTCGTTTTGTGTTTCAGCAGGCCTCGCACCGAGGTTTTTGGCGGCAAACTGGGGCGCGAACAGGGCGATCGCACCAACGGCCAGCAAAATTCCCCCGCCGATCACGAGCCCAAGGTTGCGACGTTTGACACTTTTCTGGTGTAACTCTTTCAGCCGGGCCGCAGTTCCCTTCGGTTTTGCCAACTGGTCCAAAGCAGCAAATTCAGGCAGCACTGCTGGGGAGTGATCGACCAAATCCGGGCCGGAAGCGGCAGGGGATTCTGCTCGGGCCACACGGGGTTTTGGTGCGAGCAAGGGCAGGGGGGTGGGGATTGTTTGGGGTACGACCGCGACAGGATCGGGGTTAGCGAGCTCTAAATCGACGACTGGTGGTTCTTCCAGCACAAAGGTGTGGGAACACTTGGGGCATTTTCCTTTTCGGCCCAGCAAACTCCGATCAGGAAGCTTGAGTTCTCGACCACACTTCGGACAGGGAATCTGAATCGACATTTTTTTCTCGCAGGTCGCGGAGACCGCACTAAATCAACAGGCGACAAGAAACATGTTAGCGCAGGTTGGTAAACTTTGACACTCGACAATGACAATTTCGTCCGGCCTGATACTTTTTGACGGTGAACAGGGACAAAAAAAGACTCGAACGACGTTTGAGACTGATTAATACCCCGTTTCTGCTTTCCTCGGTATGTCAATCCTGCAAGAATCTCGATCGAAGCGTCAAGAACGTCCCTTTTGTTTTATGTTTTTGATCAGGAATGATTCCCGATGAATGCCTCTGCGGATCACGTGCGACCTCCACTGCTTCAGGATCGAAGTTTCTGGGGGCTGAATCTGACTCAGTTCTTTGGTGCCTTCAATGATAACCTCTTTAAACAGCTGGTGATGCTGGACTGCCTCGATCAAGCCCGTCAAGGGGGCAAGGACCTGCAGGGACTGGGGTTAATTCTGTTTGCCGTCCCCTTTA